>NZ_DATMST010000112.1:0-33962 GCF_035565275.1 Sphingopyxis sp. | reverse complement strand
TGCGCCTGCGCCCGTTGCAGCTCCCGCGCCGACACCCGCTCCGGCTCCTGCCCCCGCGCCGGTTGCCGTCGTCGATCATGGAAAGTCGGTTCTGGCATCGCCCGCCGTTCGCGCCCGCGCCAAAGATCTCGGCGTCGACCTCTCGCAGGTCCAGGCCGAGGGCGACCGCCTTCGTCACGCCGATCTCGACGCCTTCCTCCGCTACAGCGGCGGACAGGGCTATCACGCCCCCGGCGCCAGCCGCGCACGCGCCGACGAGCCGATCAAGGTCATCGGCATGCGCCGCAAGATCGCCGAGAATATGGCGGCCTCGAAGCGCGCGATCCCGCACTTCACCTATGTCGAGGAAATGGACGTCACCGCGCTCGAAGAGATGCGCGCGGATTTGAACGCCAACCGTGGGGGCCGTCCGAAACTGACGATGCTGCCCTTCCTGATCGTGGCGATCTGCCGCACGATTCCGCAGTTCCCGATGATCAACGCCCGCTACGACGACGAGGGCGGCGTGGTGACGCGTTACGGCGCGGTGCATCTCGGCATGGCGACTCAGACCGATGCGGGCCTGATGGTCCCGGTGATCCGCGACGCGCAGGACAAGAATGTGTGGCAGCTCGCGAGCGAGATCACCCGCCTCGCCGAAGCCGCGCGCACCGGCAAGGCAAAGGTTGAGGAATTGACCGGCGGCACGCTGACCGTCACCTCGCTCGGCCCGCTCGGCGGCATTGCGACGACGCCGGTGATCAACCGCCCCGAGGTCGCGATCATCGGCCCGAACAAGATCGTCGAACGCCCGGTGTTCGCCGGCGACGAGATTCGCCGCGCCAAGCTGATGAATCTGTCGATCAGCTGCGACCACCGCGTGGTGGATGGCTGGGATGCGGCAAGCTATGTGCAGGCGCTCAAGAAGCTGATCGAGACGCCGGTGCTGCTGTTCGCGGACTGAGATAGCGACGAAGCAATCCGGGGCAGTGGGCGCCCCCGGATTGCTTCGCTATGCGCAGGGCAGTGCTACAGCCCCAGCCCCGCGAAACTCGTCTGGTCGAACTTCAGCCTGAAGGTCACATAGGCGCCCGAGCGCGAGAAGCGCGCGTCTTCAAAATCGCGGTCGTGGAAGCCCGCGAAATTATAGCCGAAGGTGATGTTCGCATTCGTCATCGGCGCCAGCGTGACCATCGGGCCGCCCGCCCAGCTCACCGTATCGGCGTCGGTCCCGACGCGCACGGTGCCCGAGGCACCGACATCGACATGTTCGCCGAGGTTCACGCGGAAGTCCGCGCCGATCAGGTTCGACCAGCCCTTCACGTCATCAGCGCCGAAGCGGTCGAAATTATAGCGCGTGCCCCAGAAAAAGGCGATTTCGGCGCGCTCGTTCCAGCCGTCGCCGAACCCGCGATCGCCGAGCGGGGTCCAGTTCACCGACAGGCTGTTGAGCAGGCGGCGGCTTGTCGCGTCGCCGTCGATCGTCAATGTTCCGCCGATCGGTCCGGCTTCACCTGCGGCCGCATCGCGGACCTTGTCCGAGCGGAATTCGCTCTTGTTGAGCCATGATATGCGCGATGCCGCCGGGCGGTGCGCCCAACTCATCTCGAAGTTGATCACTTCGGTCGTCGGCGCGGTGCCAGCGCCGCTTGCCTTGGCGTAGGTGAAGAGTGCGCCCAATGCACGGCCCTCGCCGAGCTGACGGAGGCCTCCGAGCGTCAGGCCGTAACGGTCGGCGAGTTCGCCGTCGCGATATTCGGCGCGGCCCGTCAGCGTCCAGCGGTCGGCGCGCCAGGTCGCGCCGGTGCTGATCGCGAGGAAATCTTCGGTCAGCGTGCCGTTGCCGCCGAGGAAACCGCCCGACGCCACCGGATGCTCGGTATTGAGCACATCGCCGGCACGAATGCCGCCGATCGTACGATTGCCGTCGATCGACATATCGACCGACCAGCGTTCGCCGAGCTTCAGCGACTGCGACAGGCCATAGGCTGCGAAGCTGCGCGGGCCATATTCGCCGATCTCCTGTTGGTTCGCGGTCGCGAGCAGCCGCGCACCCGACCAGGGCGTCAGGTCGAAGCCGAGCCGCGCGGTGCGCGCCTTGATCGTGTCGCCGTCGGCGATTTCGTAGCTGCCGACCAGATTGACGTCGCGATTGATCGCGTAGCGCGCGCCGAGGCGGTGCCGCGTCGGGAAATCGACACTGGCGTCCTTGCCGCCGAGCGCGAATTCGGTCTGTGCGTCGAGTTCGAGGCGCTTGCCCATCAGCCGCTGCGTCGCGCCGAGCTGGACGATGTTCGATCGGTTGCGGCTGCCGTCGGTCAGGCGGTCGTCGGCGTGCGTCAGCCCGGCGCGCGCGACGCTGGTGCCATTGTCATATTCGACGAGCGCGCGCGCGGCACGGCGGCGTGCATCGGTGTCGAGATAATCTTCCTGCCAAGCGCTGCCGGTGACCGACAGGTTGCGGCTGGCTTTCACGCGCGCATCGAAACCGAATTTGCGTGTGCCATTCTCGCTGCTGTTGAGCTGGCCGGTGCCGAAACCGGCTTCGCGTTCGCGGACGTAGGCGAGGAAGTCGGCGTTGCTGCTGTGATGCTCGGCCTCGATCAGCCAAGCCTTTGCGGCGCCGTCGGCGGTCGTGCTGCCGTTGGTCGCCTTGGCATCGCTGAACGCGAATTCGGCGCGAACTTCGGTTTCGATCGTCGGGCGATAACGCGAGTCGACACCGCCGAGGTTAGTCCTGGCGTTGCCGTCCTCGTCGTGGATGAAGGTCGCGCCGACGCGCAGTTTCTCGTCTTTCGACTGATAGCTGAGGCGGCCGCCGGCGTTCAGCACGCGCTGGCCGACGCCGCCCGTCTCATATTCGGCGACGATGAACTGCGGATCGAGGTTCGACGAGCGGCTGAGCACCGGCTCGCGGAAGCGGATCGTGCCCGACAGATAGTCGATGTCGTAATCGACGTGGCGCGACAGGCTGACGCTGTTGACGATCCGCTCGCTGTGCAGCCGGTCGCGCGTTTCAATTACGATCCGTTCGCTGTTCGGCAAAATGTCTTTCGCGCCGAGCTGGTACGGGCCGGTCAGACCGTTGCCCTGGATCTCGTCGCGGCGGAAGCGGTAGGGGGTGTCGGCGACGAAGGCAGTTGCGGCTACATTGCGGCCGCGATATTCGGCCTTGCCGCCGTTGAGCGCGCGCTGGTAGCGGGCGAGCTCGGGTTCCGATATCCCCGTCTCGATATCACCGAACATCGCATAAAATTGCGGGCGTTCGAGCCGCAGGTAGAGCTTGCGCACCGATGCCGCGTCGTAGCGCGTCTCGTTACGGTCGGCGTAGATGGTGTAATAGGCGCGCGGATCGATCACGCCGCCGAAACGCGCGTCGTCCTTGTCCTTGTCGCTGTCATAGGCGAGCGTCATCAGCCATTTGCCGCGCACGCGTCCCTTGGCATAAAGCGCGAGGCGCGCGTCGGCGTCGAGGTCGCCCGTCGTCTCGGCCACCGGCTCCATCCGGTCGTCGAGCGTGTTGTAACCCAGCGTGCCGGCCGCAAAGCCGACCACCGTCCACGGACGATTGCCCGGATCGAGCCAGGTTTCGATCGTCTGCTTGCGCGTCACCTTGTCGTCGCGGAAAGTGAAATCCATCGCGAGCGTACCCGACGCGGTCGTCGGCTCGAGTTCGATATAGGCGATGCCGTCGTCGCCATCGACCTTCCACACCGGCTGCGCGCGTTCGAGACCGGCGAGCTGGCGCGCCTGCTGCGCATCGGCTTCGATCGCCGGGTAATAGGGGGCCGGGACACTGAAGTCGCCTGTCAGCCCGGCCCGGATCGGCTTGCCGTCGCGGTCGGTCAGGCGCACCGCGATCACCGGGCGGGTGACGCCATCGGCGACCAGCACCGACTTTTCGCGGATCAGCGACGCGCGCATCGGGGTAATCGAGTAATGGACGGTGCGTTCGAGCGTTTCGACGACCCCACCGCCCGCATCTTTCACTTCGGCGACAAGGCGGTTCTCGCCCTCGCGGATTTCGAGACCGCGCCACAGGCTGACGGCGACGCTGCCGTCGGCCGACTTGCTCACGCCTTCGAAGGTCAGTGCGTCGGCGGGCTTGCCGTTGATGCGGAGCGAGACCGTCTGGCCCGGCGCGTGTTTGATTGCGGCGCGGATCGCCTTGGCGCGGGGGTTGTGATCCGTGTCGGGGAAGAGCCAGCCGATGCCGGGCGCCTGACCCGCAAGCCAGTCGCGGTTGGCGCCGGCGGCATCGGGATCGCCGAGCACCTTGGGCGCTTCGATGGTCACCTTGTTCGGTGCGGCGCGCGGAGTGCTCGCAGCGGCCCGGAAGTCGGCGCGCTTCAGCGCGCCGCCGCGGCCTTCGACGAAACGCGAGATCGGGCTGCCGGCGCTCTGCGTCGAGCGCGCGCAATCGATCGTCTCGCGATCGAGCGGCAAGGTCGACGGATCGATCTGCACGACATGCAGGCCGGGACGCACGCCCTCGAAATGATAGCGGCCATCTTCGTCGGTGACGGTGTAGCTGCCGTCCTGCAGCATGACGCGGACGCCCATGATGCCATCAGCCTTGCCCGGATTCACACTGCATCCGCCGTCAGTGATGCGGCCGATGATCGTCATGCGGTCGCCAAGCTGGTCGCGTTTGATCGCGATCGTCGCTTCGGCGATGTTGCTCTGTGCGCCGCGATTGTCGGTGGCGGTGGCGCGGTTGAGCGCATTGCCCGGCTGCGCCGACACAATAACTTCGGCCAGATAGGTGAGCAGTGCCGACCGTGCCGCCGCGATGCCGGGCAGGGTGACCGCGAACTCGCGGCCATTGGCTTCGACAACCGCATCGGCGCGCACCCCATCGATCCGCACCGTATCGGCGCGCAGGCGCATACCGGCGGGCAGCACATCGCGGACCGTTACGGCGCCGGTGTTGCGGCGCGTGTCGCGGTTCGAGACCTCGATGCGATACTGGATCACGTCGCCGGGCACCGCGACCTGCGTCGAAGTCGTCTTCCGCAGGACGAGCGGCAGGCCGGGTTGGTCGACGGGAATGTCGACGCGGACGGGCGCGGGGCTGCTCAGCGTGAATGGATCGCCATAGCTCGCGCCGGTGATCTCGAACGGCTGGCCGTCGTCGGGGCGGCGCAACCCGGCGAGCGCGGCAGGGCTGGACGTCGACGGCGCGGTGTAAGGTGCGGGCGGCGCGACGATCAGGCGATAGGTGCCCGGCGCGACAAAAGGAAAACGATAGTCGCCTGCTGGGAAGCTGTAGGTGGTGCCGCCCGAATCGGTCACGCTCTGCCCGGTGAGAACGCTGGACGGATAGGTCGAGATCCCGTCGTCGCCGAACACCTGTGCGGGCTGGCCAGTCGCGGCGTCGACGAGCGTTACGCGGCTGCCGCCGACCGGCGCGCCGTCGCCACTGTCGAACACGATGCCGAAGGGATCGACGAGGAAGTCGATCGTCGCGAGCGCGACCAGGCTGGCATTCGCCTGTTCGATAACGCGCAACGTCAGCGGCGCGCCGGGATTGACCGACAGGCGACAATCGCCGGCGACCACGGCAGGCGGGACGCCGATCGTGTTGATGATACCGACGAATTCGCCGCTGTTGTCCGCGGTCTCGGTCAGGATGATCGCCTCGCGGTCGCCATTTTCGAGTTCGAGGACAACAGGCAGCGTGTCTCGCGCCTGCGGATCGGCATTGGCCGATGCGAACGTGGCGCCGACGACGAGCACTTCGCCGGCGCGGAAATTGCCGGTGCTTTGCAGCGAGGCCGGGGCGGTCGAGATGCCTTCATAGACGCCGCCCAGATCGATCGTGCTGGTCGCATCGCGCCCATTGGTGCGCCTGCACTGCGTCGGTGCGAGCGCTACCGACTTGTTGCCGCCACCGTCGGTCAGGCGATAGGTGGTGATCGTCGGCCGCTCGGGCGGACGGGCGGTGACCGCCACATCGACGCGGTTCGACAGCGCCTGACCGGGCTGCCCGTCCTGCGTCCACTGCGCCGAGGCCGTGTTCGTGATCACCTGCGCGCGCGCCGGAGGTATCGCGGGCAGCAACGCTGCCGCGACCAGCGCGGTCACAAGGCCGGAAAATTTCGTGCGGCGTGCCATATCGGCCCCGAAAGGAGCAGCGGGAGACGGTTTTCGGGCGTCACCCGCTGCTCCGTCCGTAAGCGATCAGTTGACGGTCGCGCGGAAGACGAGCGTGCGCGTGGCGCCCGCCGCGATCGTCGCGATTGTCCCCGACACGTTCGGCGCGGCATAGCTGCCGCCGGCAGCGCCGTCGGCGTTGCATGTCCCCGCCGTGACCGTGCCGTTCAGCAGGATGGTGCCTGCGCTGAACGTCAACTGCCCCGGAACGGGGTCGTTGATGACGACCGAGGCGGCCGCAGCGCCGCCGCTGTTGGCGACTGCGATGCAATATTCGACCACAGCGCCCGGGATCAGCTTCGGATTCGTCGTATTGTTGAACGGATCCGAAATGACGCGGCTGGTCTTGGTGACCGCCAGCGTTGCTGTCTGAACGGTATAATCGTCGTTATCGCTATGCGAGCCGTCGCGCGCGGCATCGCCGGTAACGCCAGCGATATCGGCGAAGACCGTGTCCTTGCCCGCGGTGTTCGCGCCGGTGGTCTCGGTGATCGTCGCACCCTGCGTACCCGCGAGGCCGCCTTCACGCGCGGTGGCGCGCAGCGTGACGCCGGCAACCGCGTTGTTCGCGAGAGCCGCCGGAATGTCGGCGACCACGAACAGGCGGATTGCCGTGTCGACGACAAGTTCATCGACATAGCCGGTGAGCAGCGTATCGCCGACATCCCAGCTACCGACCGTACCCGTACTGCTATTGTCGCGGTATATGCGGACATTGGTCGCGTCGAACGTGTCGGTTCCGCCATGCGCGGTGGTGCCGCCCGCAATCTGGGACGCGACGAGCGCGAAATCGAGCGTCTCGTTCGAGCTGTTGGTCAGCTGGAACGTCGTGACGGCGTTCGTCTGTCCGGGAACGACCGTGGTCGTCACCGTGCCGACTTCTTCGACAAGCAGGTTGATCTTGCGGTCGACGGTAAAATTATTCGATGCCGACTGCTGTCCCTGCGCGATGCCACCGACCTGATAGTCGACAGTGGCGGTATTCGTGATCGTGGTGCCTGCGGTCGTGCCGGCGGCAAAGGCCGGCGTGGCGGCGACGCTCGAAAGCGCCGTCAGACCGATGGCACCCATATAAGTCAGCTTGCTGGTCATAGCTGAGCTCCTGGGCTTTATGCTGGTTGCCGTTTCCCCACCGCTGGCAACCGTCAAGCGGCTTTATTCATTCGCTATTTGACAACTCCCCTAAACATGAGCTTGCCCGTTCCGCCGACCGGGATCGGGTTCTGGAAAGCCCAGCGGACGTGCGTGACATCGGCGGGTTGCGCCGGACGGCGCGTGCCGTCGGTCATCGGAACGCTGAGGTCGGCAAGCAGTCCCCACTGCTTGCCGCCGTCGACCGAAACGAGCGACTGCGTGTCGCCGGCGTCCGCAAAGCGGACAGCCGACGGCATCGGATTGGTGATCACGAACTTGTCGGCCGGCTGCGCGCCGGCGTTGCGGTAGTTGAGCACGAAAACGAGGCGGTCGCCGGGAACGACAACCTTGGGTTCTTCGAGCAGGATTCGTTGCTTTCCCTGCGCGTCGGTCGACACGCGTTCGACGAACACGGCGTTGTCGAGCGCGACCTGGTTCGCGGCGAAC
The DNA here is from genome assembly GCF_035565275.1 of Sphingopyxis sp. Classification (GTDB taxonomy): domain Bacteria; phylum Pseudomonadota; class Alphaproteobacteria; order Sphingomonadales; family Sphingomonadaceae; genus Sphingopyxis. Next base: position 26,246 of record NZ_DATMST010000112.1, on the reverse strand, counting down.
GCCGGACCCGGCGCAAGTGTCGCGAGCAAAAGGAAAAGAGCGTTACGCATGCGCATCTCCATCAATTGATCGTTGTACGGAAGGTGACGGTGCGGGTCTGGCCGCCGGCAACGGTGCCGAGCGCCACATTGATCCGCGTGCCGTTATAATCGCCTGCATCGGCGTCGGTCGTATCGGACAGCCCGCTGCCGCCGAGCGTGATCGAGCCCGGAACATAGCTGGTGTCGGCCGGAATATTATCGGTGATCGCGAGGCCGCTGACCGATCCGCTGCCGGCAACCGTGGCAACGATCGTATAGGTGATCGTTGCGCCCGGGACCGGATCCGCGGTGTTCAGCGAATTTGTCACGATGGCCGATTTGACGAGCGTCACCGTCGCGGCCGATACAATATACGCCCCGGCATCCTGCCCGTCGGCGCCAGTCGAGCCGACGACGGCGTCGCCGCCGCCTTCGCCTTGACCCGCAAAGCTGTAACCCGGCGTGCCCGTGCCGGTTTTCGCTGCCGCGACGAGGCTGACGATGCCGCGATTGCCGTCGACCACCGTTCCCGGTGTCGTCGCAAGCACGAAGATGGTGGCGCTCTGGTCGGGATCGAGCGACGGATCGTTCGCGCCCGGCGTATATAGCGGGTCGGTGCTGGCGTCGAAGAGGCCGTCGCCATTGTCGAGGTAGATTTGCGTGACGACGGGGTCGTAACTGTCGCCGCCCGCATTGGCGATCGTCGTGAGGCCGAAGGCTTCGACCCCGTTACCGTTATTCGTGACCGAGAAGGTCAGCATCTGACCCGTGGCGCCGGGCGTCGTCGGAACGTCGGCAGGATTGCCCGAATCGACCGTGACATCGAGCAGTTCGTCGACGAGCAGGTCGACGCGATTTGAATCCACAGTTGTCGTACCGCCGCCGGTATCGAAGCTCGCGCTGGCGGTGTTGCTGATGGTGGAGCCCGCACGTGTGCCGGCGGCGTGTGCCTGCCCCGGCAGCGCGAGCGCGGCCAGCAGGGCGAATGTCGAGCAAGAGGGAAGAAGCTGATGCTTCGCGCCCCCCACAGGCGCTTTCATCATCACTTTGACTCCGAACAGGTTGGTCCTTGGAGCCGTAAGTCGCCGACAAAGGGTAATTTCTGGTTAAAAAGCAGGAAGAAGAAAGCATTTTGGCCCGGATCGGGACAGGGAGAGGGGTGATGTGTCGCAAAAAGGGGCGACTGGCGCGAAGAGTGAAGCGCGCGTAAGATGAGGCGGTTAACAAGGGAGAGCAGGGGTGGCGGACGACCGGGGCAGCAAGGATGGGCGTTCGTCGCGCGTCAATCCGCTGCACCAGATCGAGATAGACGATTTCCGCCGCGACCGGCTGCTTGCCGCGCTCGCGCTGATTCTCGGCGCCGCTTTCTGTCTCGGGCTGCCCTTTGCCCTGCAGGCCGGCGCCGAATTCTTTTTGCCGCTCACGGCCGCGATCGTGATCGCGATTGCTCTCGTGCCTCTGCTCGAGTGGCTTGAACGGCGCGGCATGCCTTCGGCGCTCGCGGCCTTTCTTGCGCTCGCGACCTTTCTGGCGCTGATCAACGCCGCACTCGCGATCATCGTCGTGCCCGCGACGGGCTGGTTCGCGCGAATTCCCGAATCGATCCCGCGCATCCAGAGCAATCTCGCGCCGCTCATCGATTTTTATTCGACGCTGCAACGCTTCGTCGACCGGACGCTGATGTCGGTGGCCAGCGGGACCGAAGCCACCGCACAGGCGGTCGCGGCCACGGCACCGACCTCGGTCGTCGACTATTTCATCTCGTCGGCGCCCAGCGCGGCGATCCAGCTCTTCTTCGCCGTGCTCGTCATCTTCTTCTTCCTCGCCGGCTGGACGCGCCTGCGCAAAGGGACGATCCGCCGGCGCGGCAGCTTCGACGGGGCCATGCAGACCGCACGCGTGATCCAGAATGTCGTCGACGCGACCGCCGATTATCTGGCGACGATCACGATGATCAACGCGGTCCTAGGCCTGGCGGTGGCGCTCCTGTTGTGGGCACTCGGCATGCCGTCGCCCTTCATGTGGGGCGGAATCGTCAGCATCTGCAATTTCGTGCCCTATCTGGGGCCTATCGTCGCCGCGGTGCTGCTGGGCCTTGGCGGGCTGATGACCTTCGATGCCGTGGGGCTCGCGCTGTTGCCCGCGCTGATCTTCATCGGCGTTCATCTGGTCGAGGCGAATCTGATCACGCCTCTGGTGCTCGGCAAACGGCTGACGATCAATCCGCTGCTGATTCTCGTGTCCCTGAGTTTCTGGGGATGGGTGTGGGGGACGCCGGGCGCGTTGCTCGCGGTGCCGTTGCTGCTGATTTTGCAGACCGTGCTCGCATCGACCGGAACGCCCGATCTGGCCGGTTTCCTGTTCGAACATGGCACGCTGACGACCACCGACGATGTACGTGATCGATTAAATCGCACACAGGATGAAAGCGACGGTTGACAGGTCGGGGCGAGCGCCATATTTGCGCGGCTCCCAAGCACACGCGGGTGTAGCTCAGTTGGTTAGAGTGCCGGCCTGTCACGCCGGAGGTCGCGGGTTCGAGCCCCGTCACTCGCGCCATTCCTTCCTTTTCCGGATGGAATGGCCACCGCGTCTTGGGATGATTTCAGCGACGAAATCTTGTGGGTTGGCGCGGCTTTTCAGCCGCGCCACCGTCCCAGTTCCATCCAGCGCAGCAGCGGCTTCAGCGGCAGGATCCAGACGATCCCTGCAACCAGATAGAAAATCGCCTGCACCAGCACCGGCCATGTCCCGACCCAGGGCGAGAGGTTGACGACGATCCCCGTCCACACCGCGATCAACAACAGAATCAGCAGCATGCCGGCAGGCTTGCGCCAGCTTGGCTTGGGGTCGGCGGGAAGCTGGTTCACAGACGGTCTCCACAGAGGATGAATTCTTGTTCGGTCAATATCGCGTCGAGCGCGACGTCGGTCGATTCGCGCGGCGTAGCGTCGATTTCCTGTACAGACCAGCCAATGCCGATTCGCAGCGCTTCGGGATGCGCGGCAAAATAACGGTCATAGTGACCGCCCCCCTGACCGATCCGGCCGCCCGCGCGGTCGAAGCCGACGAGCGGGCAGAAAATGAGGTCAGGTATCGCCAGCGCCGCATCGTCTGCGGGCTGCCGCGTGCTCCACGGTCCTTTCACCAAAGGTTCGTCCAGTCGCCATCGGCGAAAGTCCATCGCGTCGATGCGGGCGGCATGGTGGGGCAGGGCGAGTGCGCCAGCTTCGGCGACGCCGGCGAACATCGGCAGGATGTCGGGTTCGTCGCCCCACGCGACATAGGCGCCGATGACGGCGTGACCGGCGAGGCGTTCGGATAGCGGCGCGGGCAGCGCGCGGAACGCCGAAAGCTGCGCCATCCCGTCGAGATTCGTTGCGAAATGCTTGCGCCGAAAGCGCAGCTTTTCGCGCAACTTCCGCTTTTGCTGGACCAGATCGGCGGACAAGTCGGTCATCGCCTCCTCTGGGGCCAAGGGTCCTGCCCTGCGTGAATTCGGTTGGCGGGACCGCCGAGGTCGTTTGCTGGAAACTCCTCTGACGCCAGTAACGTCAGGTGGGGACCATATACGTCGGACCAGGGTCCGGGCAGGGACAGCCCCCTAGGATGATGTATCGCCTCAGGGATTTTCGCAAAAGCTCGTGCCGGGCAGTACCCGCCTTCCCCTATGTAGGAGCGCCGGAGTGACGGCTCAAGGGGTTGCGTGCGCGGCGATGCGCGCGCTCAAGGGATTTGTTCGACTTTCGCCGCCAATGCCTCGATCCGGTCGGCGATCTGCAGCAGTGCGCGGTCGTTCGACGAATCCTTTGCCACTGCCGTCGCAAATACGGGTTGGCGTGCCGTCTCCAGTTCCTTGAGCGCGGCTTGTTCGCGGGCCACCGCGGCGCGCAGTTCATCACGCGTCGCTGCCTCGCGGCTCTCGGCGAGCGCGACTGCGGCGCGGAGCGAATCGGATTGGGGTTCGGCCTTCTCGATCCGGCCTTTCGCTTCCTGGGCGTCGTCGGCCAGCATCAATGCCGCGAAAAGCAGTTGGCGAACCTCGGTTCCGCCCTGAATGCCGCGGGCTCTTTCATCGACGACCGCTGCAAGCTGGAGCAGCTGCGATTCCTCGCCGTCGGCGCAGTGGACGTCATAGGGGCGTCCGGCGATCATGAGTTTCACGTCAGCCACGATCGGCCTCCGCGATCAGCCGGTCGAGTTCCCCGATCACGGCGGCGACCTCCGCTTTCAGCGCCGATTGGTCCGCGGCGGGGGCAGCGATGGAGGGAGAAGGGCGGTTTGCCCGGTCGGCGAGAGCCTTTTCGATGCGGCTCAGCGCGCGTTCGATACGGCCGATGGCCAGGCTGGATTCGTCGAGATCGAGTTCCATGGCGAAAGAGGTAGCAGCGCCGGAGGGGGCGTGCAATTGCCCTCGCAGTCCAAAATGCGAGGATTTTCGGTCGCGGGCGGTTGACTCCTGACCCCGCCGCCGCAAAGGGCTGTGCGCATCCGATCCGGACGCCCGGAGTCTCTACGCGTCCGGCACCTGCCAGCCATTTCCGGGGGACCGATGACACAGCCTGAACGTCAGCTTGCCAACGCCATCCGAGCGCTCGCGATGGATGCGGTACAGGCCGCAAACAGCGGCCATCCGGGGATGCCGATGGGCATGGCCGATGTCGCCACCGTCCTGTATTCCGACTATCTGAAATTCGATCCGGTCGATCCGAAATGGGCGGACCGGGACCGATTCGTTCTGTCTGCGGGGCACGGCTCGATGCTTGCCTATGCAACGCTGCACCTTGCGGGCTATGCGCGGCCGACGATCGGCGACATCCGCAATTTCCGCCAATTGCACAGCCCTTGCGCCGGACACCCCGAGAATTTCGAACTTGAGGGCGTTGAAACGACGACAGGGCCGCTGGGGCAGGGATTGGCCACTTCGGTCGGCATGGCGATCGCCGAACGCCATCTCAACGCAATCTACGGTGACGATCTCGTCGATCACCGTACTTGGGTGATCGCGGGCGACGGCTGCCTGATGGAAGGCATCAATCACGAGGCGATCGGCCTCGCCGGCCATCTCGGGCTGGGCCGCCTGACGGTGCTGTGGGACGATAACAAGATCACGATCGACGGGGCGACCGACCTGTCGACGAGCGAGGATATCGCAGCGCGCTATGCCGCGACCGGCTGGCATGTCGAAAGCTGCGACGGGCATGATCCCGTCGACATCCGCCGTGCGATCGACGCCGCACTCGGCGATCCGCGCCCGTCGCTGATCGCGTGCCGTACGATCATCGGTTTCGGCGCGCCGAACAAGCAGGGCACGTCGGCGACGCACGGTGCTCCGCTCGGCGCCGACGAAATCGCCGCAGCGCGCAAGGAACTCGGCTGGACCGCCGAGCCCTTCGACATTCCTGCCGATATCGCATCGGCGTGGGCTGCCTTCGGCGCAAAAGGCAAGGCGCTTCACGCCGAATGGAATAATCGCCTCGCAACCAGCGAAAAGAAAAGTGAATTTGAAGATCGCCTGAGCGGCAAGATCGTTCCGGGCGACTCCTTCAAGGCCTATATCGACGGCCTCGTTGCCGAACCACCGAAGGTCGCGACGCGCAAGGCGTCTGAAAATACGCTCGGCGCGCTGACGGCCGATATCGCGGCGCTCGTGGGCGGCAGCGCCGACTTGACGGGTTCGAACAATACCAAAACATCGTCGACCAAGCCGTTGACGAAGAACGATTATTCGGGCCGATATATCTATTACGGTATTCGTGAGTTCGGCATGGCGGCCGCGATGAACGGCATGGCGCTCCACGGCGGTGTCGTGCCTTATGGCGGTACGTTCCTCGTTTTCGCGGACTATTGCCGCGCGGCGATCCGCCTTTCGGCGCTCCAGCAGCAGCGTGTCGTCTATGTGATGACACACGACAGCATCGGGCTTGGCGAAGACGGTCCGACACACCAGCCGATCGAGCATCTCCAGTCGCTCCGCGCGATGCCGAACCTGCTCGTGCTGCGCCCCGCCGATGCAGTCGAGACCGCCGAATGCTGGGCGCTCGCGCTCGCGCAGGAAGGCCGGCCGTCGCTGCTCGCATTGACGCGTCAGAACCTCCCGCCGCTGCGCCATGACGTCACCGAAAATCTTTGCCTGAAAGGCGGTTATCGTCTTCGCGATGCGTCGGCAGCCCGCAAGGTCGTGCTTGTCGCGACCGGCTCCGAAGTATCGCTCGCGATCGAAATTGCCGACAAGCTCGAAGCCGCCGGCCATGGTGCCGACGTCGTCTCGATGGTCTCGACCGAATTGTTCGATGAACAGACTGCCGCATATCAGGCCGATATCCTGCCCGACGACGCGCTGATCGTATCGATCGAAGCCGGAACGACCTTCGGCTGGGAACGCTATACCGGCCGTCACGGCCTGCGTTTCGGTATCGACAGCTTCGGCGCCTCGGCACCGATTGAAGACCTATTCAGGCATTTCGGCCTTACCGTCGATGCTATCACCCCCCAGATAATGGCAAAGCTCGGCAACTAAGACCGGCTTACTCCACGCAGAAAGGATTTTTCGACATGGCAGTGAAGGTTGCAATCAACGGTTTCGGACGCATCGGCCGCAATGTAGCGCGCGCGATTCTGGAACGTACCGACCATGACCTTGAACTGGTGTCGATCAATGATCTGGGAGATGCCAAGGCGAATGCCCGTCTGCTCCGCCATGACTCGGTGCATGGCGCGTTCAACGGCAGCGTCGAAGTCGATGGCAATGATCTGGTCATCAACGGCAAGCGCATTCAGGTGACCGCCGAGCGCGACCCCGCCGCCCTGCCGCATGCCGCGAACGGCATCGACATCGTGATGGAATGCACCGGCTTCTTCACCAACAAGGCTGGCGGCCAGAAGCATCTCGACGCGGGCGCCAAGCGTGTGCTGATCTCCGCCCCCGCCAAGGAAGTCGATCTGACCGTCGTCTATGGCGTCAACGACGACAAGATCACCGCCGATCACCTGATCATCTCGAACGCGTCGTGCACGACCAACTGCCTCGCACCCTTTGCCAAGGTGCTGCACGAGGCGATCGGTATCGAGCGCGGTCTGATGACCACGATCCATGCCTATACGAACGATCAGAAGATCCTCGACCAGATCCACGACGACCCGCGTCGCGCCCGCGCCGCAGCGATGTCGATGATCCCGACCTCGACCGGTGCAGCGGTGGCCGTCGGCCTGGTCCTGCCCGAACTCAAGGGCAAGCTCGACGGGTCGTCGATCCGCGTTCCGACCCCGAATGTGTCGGTGGTGGACCTGACCTTCACGCCGCTGCGCGAGACCACCAGGGAAGAAGTCAACGCGGTGCTCAAGGCGGCCGCCGAAGGTCCGCTGAAGGGCGTGCTCGGCTTTACCGAGGAACCGCTGGTTTCGATCGACTTCAACCATAATGCGGCGAGCTCGACGATCGACAGCCTCGAAACCGCGGTGATCGACGGCAAGCTGGTGCGCGTGCTCAGCTGGTATGACAATGAATGGGGCTTCTCGAACCGCATGATCGACACCGCGGGCGTGATCGCCAAATTCCTCTGAACCCGAAGGAAACGTCGATGACCGCGTTCAAGACTCTCGACGATATCGGTGACGTCACCGGCAAGCGCGTTCTCGTGCGCGTCGACCTCAACGTCCCGATGTTCGAAGGCGCGGTCAGCGACGCGACGCGGATTCAGGCGGCAATGCCGACGATCCGCGAATTGTCGGACAAGGGCGCCATCGTCCTGCTTCTCGCGCACTTCGGGCGGCCGAAGGGCGCGAAGAACCCGACCCAGTCGCTGAGCCTCGTGATGGGCGGCGTCGAGGATATCCTTGGCCACTCGGTCATGTTCATCCCCGAAGCCGTCGGCGAAGGCGCAAAGGCGGGAATCGCGGTGCTCGCCGCAGGCGACGTCGCGGTGCTCGAAAACACGCGTTTCTATCCCGGCGAGGAAAGGAACGACCCAGCCTTTGCCGACGGACTGGCCGAGATCGGTGACCTGTACGTCAACGACGCCTTTTCGGCGGCGCACCGCGCGCATGGTTCGACCGAGGGTATCGCGCGCCGTTTGCCCGCCTACGCCGGCCGCGCGATGGAAGCGGAACTGAAGGCGCTCGACGCCGCGCTCGGCAACCCCGCGCATCCGGTCGCCGCGGTCGTTGGCGGCGCCAAGGTGTCGAGCAAGATCGACGTGTTGCGCCATCTTGTGAGCAAGGTTGACCATCTGATCATCGGCGGCGGCATGGCCAATACCTTCCTCGCCGCGCGCGGCGTCGATGTTGGCAAATCGCTGTGCGAGCATGACCTTGTCGATACCGCCAATGCGATCTTCGATGCCGCTGACGCGGCGGGTTGCACGATCCACCTTCCCTATGACGTCGTGGTGGCGAAGGAATTCGCCCCCAATCCGCCGACGCGCACCGTCAACGTCCATGAGGTCGCGGCCGACGAGATGATCCTCGACGTCGGCCCCGCCGCGGTGGAAGCCTTGGCAGACGTCCTCAAGAATTGCCGCACGCTCGTCTGGAACGGCCCGCTCGGCGCGTTCGAGACGCCGCCGTTCGACACCGCGACCGTCGCGCTCGCCAGGATCGCCGCCGCGCTCACCCGCGAAGGTTCGCTGATCTCGGTCGCCGGCGGCGGCGATACAGTGGCCGCGCTCAACCATGCCGGTGTTGCAGGCGACTTCACCTTCGTCTCGACCGCCGGCGGCGCCTTCCTCGAATGGATGGAAGGCAAAGCCTTGCCGGGTGTCGTGGCGCTGATGGAGTAGAAGCTTGGAACGGGTAGGCGAAACACGCGTCGAATCGCATTTCGCAACGCCCGTTCTGGCGGCACCATGGCCGGACGCGCCTGCCTGGAATGCAGGTCTGCGCAGTGCGATTCTGGCGCGCCATCAAGCCGACCGCGGCGTGTCGAAGTCGAATCTGATGGGATGGCAATCGGATCTCGATCTGCATCGCTGGGGCGGCGAGGCTGCGTTGCGCTTGCGCGAGCATGTCATCGATCGATGTGCGTCGATCACCATCGGACAGGGCGACCGTCCCTGGATCGCCGAAATGTGGGCCAATGCCTCTCCGGCTGGAGCATCCAACCAGACGCATGCTCATCCGGGCTCGCTTTGGTCCGTGGTCTATTATGTCGACGACGGCTACGCCGGCTCGCAGGATCGCGCGCTCGGAGGAGAGCTGACGTTCCTCGACCCGCGTTTTCCCATGGTGCGCATGTCGATGCCCGACCTTCGCTATCGCCGGCCCGACGACACGCTGGACAACCATGAGGTATGGATGCGGCCACGCAGCGGCCTTGTCGTGATCTTCCCTTCTTGGCTGCAGCACGCCGTGCGGCCCTATCGGGGAGGGGGCGTACGGCTTTCAATCGCGATCAACCTGTATCTGGGCGGCGACCATGGTTGAACTTGTGGTCAACCGGTTTTTCGAAACCCCGCTGATCCGTCAGTCCTTTACGGCCTGCTTCGACGATCTTGCCGCATCGATCCGGCATTCGATGCCCGATCCCGAAGGCGAACCCGTCTGGCATCCGGTCGAGGCCGACGTGATGTCAGACGAGGCCGTTCAATGGGCGCAGCAGATGACAATCCTGGCGGAACGCTTCAGCGCCGATACCGACCGGCGCCCACCGCGCCACGCCTGGGCTCTGTCGCTGGCAGCACGCATCGTACCGGCGGGTCGAAGCGTATCTCCGATCTGCGATAGCGGAGCATATTGGAGCGCGGTCCTGCGACTTTCCGGCGAAGCGGGTGCGGGAGGTGAAATGATAGCCGAGGATCCGCGCATGCCGATGCGGGCCATGCATGAGCCCGGCATTGCGTTTCAGGCCCCCGACGGTGAACTCGACGCGGGCGCGCGCGTCAGCGTCGGGCTGGTTCCGGGCGATGCGGTGCTGATGCCGGGCTGGTTGCGATGCGGTATAAACTATTACCGGGGTACGATACCGGTCGTCGAGCTGGGCCTTTCGCTTTTCGCCCGGCCGTTGGGCGGCGCTTGATCATGTGGCCGGCAATCAGGGGCTGACGGTCGCATACCGGTCGCAACGCATTGCATCGCAGCGTCACCGCCGTTATGCGGCGTGCGCGTCACATACGTATGCAAACGATCGGAGATATTATGACCGCCGCCAATGCCGAGATGCTGGACCAGATCAAATCGGGGCAGGGCTTTATCGCCGCACTCGACCAGAGCGGGGGTTCGACGCCCAAGGCATTGAAGGGATACGGCATCGAAGCGGACGCTTTCTCGAATGACGAGGAAATGTTCGGGCTGATCCACGATATGCGCAGCCGCATCGTCACCTCGCCCTGTTTCAATGGTGAGAAGGTGATCGGTGCGATCCTGTTCGAGCGCACGATGGACGGCGACGCGGGCGGCAAACCGGTTCCGGCGTTGCTCTGGGAGCGCGGGGTCGTGCCGTTCCTGAAGGTCGACAAGGGTCTTGAAGACGAAGCCGACGGCGTCCAGTTGATGAAGGCCAATCCGGGGCTCGATGCGCTTTGCGAACGAGCAGTCGCGAAGGGCGTGTTCGGCACCAAGATGCGGAGCGTCGTCAATCTCGCGAATCCCGTCGGCATCAAGGCCATCGTCGCACAGCAGTTTGCCGAAGCCGCGCGCATCGCCGCGCACGGCCTTGTCCCGATCATCGAACCCGAAGTGAACATCAAGAGCGCCGAGCGCGACGCGGCGGATCGCCTGCTTCTCAAGGAAACGCTGGCGGCGCTCGACGCCTGGACCGACGCGCCGGTCATGCTGAAGCTGTCGCTGCCGACCGAGGCCGGCCTGTTCCAGCCGCTGGTCGATCATCCGAAGGTGCTGCGCGTCGTCGCGTTGTCGGGCGGCTTTGCGCGTCCCGAAGCCTGCGTCGAACTGGCGAAGAACCCGGGTATCATCGCAAGCTTCAGCCGGGCCCTGCTCGAAGACCTGCGCCACCAGATGAGCGATGACGAATTCAACCGCTCGCTTGGCGGCGCGATCAACGAAATTCACGCGGCCTCCGTGGCCTAGGTGATGGGAGAGAGGTGGCAAGCCGTCGACGACTACATCGCCGCCACACTGCTCGGCGACGACGATGCGCTTGCCACCACCCTCGCGAACAACGCCGAACAAGGCTTGCCGCCGATCGACGTGTCGGCGGCGCAGGGCAAGATGCTCTTCCTGCTCGCGCAGATGGCGGGCGCCAGGCGCATCCTCGAAGTCGGAACGCTCGGCGGCTATTCGACGATCTGGCTGGCCCGGGCGTTACCTGACGGCGGATCGCTCGTAACCCTCGAACTCGAAACGCATCACGCGCGGGTAGCGCGAGAAAATCTGGAGCGTGCCGGGGTGTCAGACCGCGTCGACATTCGAGTCGGCCCCGCGGTGGACAGCCTTGCCGCGATGACGGGCGAAGCGCCGTTCGACTTCGTCTTCATCGACGCCGACAAGCAGGGCAATGCCCATTATGTCGCCGAAGCGATCCGGCTCGGCCGCTCGGGCACGACCATCGTCGTCGACAATGTCGTACGCGAAGGCGGGGTGCTGGATGCCGACAGCGATGACGAGCGCATCATCGGGACGCGTGCGCTGTTCGATATGCTGGGCGCCGATCCGCGTCTTGATGCGACCGCGGTGCAGACCGTCGGCGCGAAGAAATGGGACGGTTTCGTCCTAGCGCGGGTGCGCTAGAGTCCGCCCGCGAAGCGGAACGAAAAACGATAATCGTCGGGTTTGATCGCCACATCGGTGCGCTTTTCGGGGCGCACTGATTCGAGCGTGAACTGCCCGTCGGCCAGCTGCGTCGGCTCGCCAAGGGTTGCCTCGAATAGCTGCCTTTCGCCGTTGCCGCGAATCCAGACCATCTTGAGCCGGACGCGGCCCGCCCAGACGCAACGTGCGTTCATCGGGCAACGGCTGTCCTCGACGACTTCAACCGGTTGGACGATCGGGCCGTCAACATAGGCTTTTTGCCCGAGCGCGACATCGCTGCCGTCGGGAAGCGGCGCGTCGCGCGTCGTGGCGCACGCCGAAAGGGCAAGCGCAGCGGGGAGGGCGAAGATCGCGATGCGGTGGATGTTCTGCATTTGCCCGTCTGTGACCTCGCCGCTATGAACGCGCCATGAAAGCACCAACCTGCCAGCTTTACCTCATTTCGCCGCTCGACGTCGGTAGCGATTTTCCCGACCGGTTAACCGAGGCGCTTGACGCCGGGCCGGTCGCGGCGTTCCAGTTTCGCGTCAAGGATATCGACCAGCACGAGGCGGCGCGGCTTGCCGAGCCACTCCAGGCGCTTTGCGCCGCGCGCGACGTGGCCTTTATCGTCAACGATGATATCGCGCTCGCGAAACGGCTGGGCGCTGACGGCGTACATCTGGGGCAGGGTGACGGCGATCCCAGGGAGGCGCGGCAATTGCTCGGGCCGCAAACGCAGATCGGCGTGACGTGCCATGCAAGCCGTCATCTGGCCATGGAAGCGGGCGAGGCGGGGGCGGACTATGTCGCTTTCGGCGCCTTTTTCCCGACGACGACCAAGGCGGTCGAGCATCATGCCGACCCCGAGATTCTCGAATGGTGGCAGGGCATGTTCGAACTGCCCTGCGTTGCGATCGGCGGGATCACCGTCGACAATGCGCATACGCTTGTCGAGGCGGGGGCGGATTTTCTCGCTGTATCGGGCGGCGTTTGGGCGCATCCCGAAGGACCGGCCGCCGCGGTGCGCGCTTTCGGTGCGCTGCTGGAAGATCAGCCGGCGGGATAGTCGCGGCCCGGCGTCTTCGGGCGATCTTTGGGCGCCGGCGGTGCCGCCGCATCCTTGCGCCAGCCAAAAAGGCCGGCGCAAGGCGCCCCGCGCGACGACGTTGCTGCGGTGCCGCGAGGGAGCGGCGGTGTAAGATTTGAAAGGTCGCTATTCATCATGGGCAGCGATATGGCCTTGATGTCGGCCACCATATTGGATCGTTGCGTCAAAAGACCATCGGCCTGTCGCTTTTGGCGTTTCGGTCCAACGGGGCTCGGCCAAAGGATCGACCGGTGGCTTTTTTACTTGCGCGGGACACGGCGTCCCGCAAGACAGCGGGCGGGGAGATTTTTGATGACTGAAACCACCACGCCGACCTCGCGCGGCCGCGAACTCACGATCCGCGCGATCCTGCTTGGCGGCCTGCTGACTTTGGCATTCACCGCGGCGAACGTCTATCTGGGGCTGAAGGTCGGTCTGACCTTTGCGACCTCGATCCCCGCGGCAGTGATTTCGATGGCGCTGCTGCGCTATATGGCGGGTTCGACGATCCTCGAGAATAATATCGTCCAGACGATCGCGAGCGCCGCGGGCACGCTGGCGGCGATCATCTTCGTTCTGCCCGGACTCGTCATGGTTGGTTACTGGCAGGGCTTCCCGTTGCTCGAAACCACCGCGATCACGATGCTCGGCGGCATATTGGGCGTTCTCTTCTCGGTGCCGTTGCGCCGCGCCCTCGTCGTCGATTCGGATTTGCCTTATCCCGAGGGCCGCGCTGCCGCCGAAGTGCTGCAGGTGGGTGCTGCAAGTGCGGAAGGAGCCGAAGAGAATAAGGCGGGGCTGTCGGCGCTGATGTGGAACTCGCTCGTCGCAGCGGGCTTTACCCTGCTCACACAGATGAAGCTTGCGGGGGCCGAAGTCGCGCGCTGGTTCGCGGTCGGCAGCGGCGCCACCGGCGTCGCGGGCGGGCTCGCCTTCGCACTGTTCGGCGTCGGACATCTTGTTGGCCTGTCGGTCGGCATGGCGCAGCTCGTCGGGCTGATCACCGGCTGGTGGGTGCTGCTTCCGATCCTGACGCAAGGCGGGGCAGGCGATGCCGAAACGCTGGCGAACACCGTCTTCCGCGCCGATGTGCGCTTCTTTGGCGCTGGGGTGATCGCGGTCGCGGCGATCTGGACGCTGATCAAGATCGCGGGGCCGGTGCTCGGCGGCATCCGCTCGGCGATGGCTGCGAGCCGCGCGCGGCAGGGCGGGCAGGCGCTGGCGATCGAAGAGCAGGATATGTCGATCAAGTGGGTGTTCGGCGGATCTCTGTTCCTGATGCTGCCGATCGGTATCCTGCTCTGGTCCGAGCTGTCGGGCGGACCGCTCGCCGGCGCGTCGTTCGCGCTGATCGCGGGCGCAATCCTGTTCATCATCATCGTCGGGCTGATGATCGCGTCGGTCACCGGCTATATGGCGGGCCTGATCGGTGCGTCGAACTCGCCGGTGTCAGGCATCGGCATCCTTGCGATCATCGCGTCGTCGCTTCTCCTCCTTGGCCTGCTCGGTCGTGGTGGCGGTGACGAAGAAATCGCCGCGATGGTGGCCTATGCGCTGATCGTCACCGGCCTCGTGTTCGGCATCGCGACGATCTCGAACGACAATCTCCAGGACCTCAAGACCGGTCAACTCGTCGGCGCGACGCCGTGGAAGCAGCAGGTCGCGCTGATCATCGGCGTGATCTTCGGTTCGCTCGTCGTTCCGCCGGTGCTCAACGTGCTCAACGAAACGCTCGGCTTCGTCGGCGCGCCGGGGGCCGGGCCGAACGCGCTGGCGGCGCCGCAGGCAGGGCTGATCTCGTCGCTCGCGCAGGGCGTGCTGGGCGGCGACCTCAACTGGACGATGCTAGGCTATGGCGCGGTCGCCGGGATTGGCTTCATCATCGTCGATGCGCTGCTGGGCCGCGCCGGCAAGCTTCGCCTGCCGCCGCTGGCCATCGGCATCGGAATCTATCTTCCCATGGCGGTGATCCTGCCGGTGGTGATCGGCGCGGTCGGCGGCTGGTTCTATGACCGCTGGGCGGCGAAGCGGCCGAACGCAAGCTTCGCGCACCGTATGGGCGTGCTGACCGCGACGGGCATGATCGTCGGCGAAAGCCTGTTCGGCGTACTCTATGCCGGCATCGTCGCGGGCAGCGGCAGCGATGCACCGCTGGCGGTCGTCGGCGACGGCTATGCGCCCTATGCACCGTGGGTCGGTCTTCTGCTGTTCGTCGGGCTGGTGTGGTTCAGCTACCGGCGCACGCGCGCCATGGTCGTTGCGACTCCCTGACTTGCCCTTCGGTGCGCGCACGGCTAAAGGCGCGCACCTGATAGCGGTGCCGAAGGGCACCGCTTTGCTCTTTCCATCCTTGAAACTGTGAGTGTGCGCGATGAAGATCACCGGTGTTGAAATCCGTCCCGGCAATATTATCGAATATGAAGGCGGCATCTGGAAGGTCACCAAGATCCAGCACACCCAGCCGGGCAAGGGCGGCGCCTATATGCAGGTCGAAGCCAAGAATCTGATCGACGGACGCAAGCTCAACAACCGTTTCCGCAGCGCCGACACGGTTGAAAAGGTCCGCCTCGACACCAAGGATTTCCAGTTCCTCTATGCCGAGGGCGACGACCTGGTGTTCATGGACAAGGACAGCTTCGAACAGATCAACATCGGCAAGGATGTCGTCGGCGAAGCGCACGAGTTCCTGCAGGACGGAATGGACGTCGTGCTCGAGCTTTGGGAAGAACGCCCGATCTCGGTCGAACTCCCCGAAACGATCGAAGCGACGATCGTCGAGGCCGACGCGGTCGTGAAGGGGCAGACGGCATCGTCGTCGTACAAGCCCGCGATCCTCGACAATGGCGTGCGCGTGATGGTGCCGCCGCACATCACCAGCGGAACCCGCATCGTCGTGCATGTGTACGACCGCGAATATGTCCGCCGCGCGGATTAAGTAATGTCGCCCCCGCGCAGGCGGGGGCCGCTGTCGATGTAGAGCAAGATTGCCAACGGCCCCCGCCTTCGCGGGGGCGACGTGTTGGAGGAATAGAAAATGGCCGTATCCGGCATCATCACCGTCATGGAACGCGCCGCACGCAAGGCCGGCACGAAACTGCGCCGCGACTTCGGCGAGATCGAGCATCTGCAGGTCTCGCAGAAGGGGCCCGCCGACTTCGTGTCGAAGGCCGATCAGGCGGCCGAGCGCACGCTTTATGACGAACTGACCCACGCGCGTCCGGGTTGGGGCTTCAAGATGGAAGAGGCCGGCGAGATCGAGGGCGAATATGGCAAGCCGCGCTTCATCATCGACCCGCTCGACGGCACCTCGAACTTCCTTCACGCCATCCCGCATTTCGCGATCTCGATCGCAGTGCAGGAACCCAAGCCCGGCGGCGGCTGGGGCGATGTCACGGCGGCGCTGGTCTACCAGCCCGTCACTGACGAAAGCTATTGGGCCGAACGCGGCCGCGGCGCCTGGCTGCACGACCGGCGCCTGCGCGTCGCGTCGCGTCGCCACCTCAACGAATGCCTGATCTCGACCGGAATCCCGTACATGGGCCATGGCAATATGGCGCAGTGGAGCCGCATATTCGGTGCAGTCGCGCCTGAAGTTGCCGGCATCCGCCGCTTCGGCGCGGCGAGCCTCGACCTCGCGTGGGTCGCGGCGGGGCGCTACGACGGTTTCTGGGAAAGCGACCTCCAGGTGTGGGATGTTGCCGCGGGGATGTTGCTCGTGCGCGAGGCCGGCGGCTTCGTCAGCGATTTCCGCGGCGGCGACCGCGCGATCGAGCGTAGCGAGTTCATTGCTGGCAGCGCGGCGGTGCATTCGAAACTGCAGAAGCTCGTCGCGGGCGCGCTGCGCAACGCGTGATCTTCGTCATGCCGGACTTGATCCGGCAAGTCCGGGGTGACGAGTGATCGTTCAGCTCACTTCTCGAAAACATACTCGCGAAAGCTGTCCATCAGCGACGCCCAGGTATTGAAGGTTTCGCCGACATTCTCGCGCGGGATGCCGCCAAAATCGAGATCGACGTCCATTTCGAGAACCGGATCGCCTTCGTCATCCTTGTATGCGCGGGCGAAGCGCTTGTCCTTGTTCCACTTGTTGAGCTTGTCGAGCGAGACGTCCTTTGCGTCGCTGAAGCCCATGTAATATTGCAGCGTCTTGCATTTCTTGCCCTCTTCGCAGTTCATGAAGAGGACGAGGAATTTGAGGCCGCCGCGATTGCTTTCGATATAGGGATCGTCGCCCGGTTTGGCGACGATCGTCGCTGGCCAGCCCTGCGACTCGACGATCGCCTTGATCGTTGCCGGATTCGTTGCGTTGATCAGCTCGGCGTGTGCCGGAGTCGCCGGAAAAAGTGCGACGGCTCCCAAGGCCAGAGCGGCGCGAACGGTGATTGGTCCCATGGATGCTCCCTTAAACGAAGTTGCGCCCGAAAAGCGCGGCACTGCGACCCTTTTTCGATTGGGTATCACAGCGATAGGGCTGCTCGCCAGCATGCATTATGCTTTTGGTCACACGGGATACGAAAATCCTGCCCGCAGCGCTTGCGACACGCGGCCCGCTGGCCTAAAGCGCCCCCCATAAACGGGTGCGAGACACCCCAAAACAACAGAACTGCGAGCTCCCATGGTCGATCTGACGCAATATTTGCCGATCCTGATCTTTCTGGTCATCGCCGTCGGCCTGTCTTCCGCCTTCGTCTTCCTGCCGATGGGCGTCGCGCGGCTGACAGGGGCGCATAAGCCCGATCCGGCGAAACTGACCGAATATGAATGCGGCTTCCCGGCGTTCGAGGATGCGCGCAGCCAGTTCGACGTGCGTTTCTACCTCGTCGCCATCCTTTTCATCATCTTCGACCTTGAAGCGGCCTTCCTCTTTCCCTGGGCGGTAAGCCTCGAGGAAATCGGCTGGGCCGGTTGGGCCACGATGATGATTTTCCTCGCCGAACTTACGCTCGGCCTTGTGTACGCGTGGAAAAAAGGCGCGTTGGATTGGGAATGAGCACTTCCAGCATCATCATGCCCGGCCAGATGCCGGTCGCTCCCGGTACGAACCCGGATCAGAGCTTTTTCGACGACCTCAACAGCGAAGTCGGCGACAAGGGCTTCCTTGTCACCTCGACCGAGGACCTGTTCAACTGGGCGCGGACCGGGTCGCTCTGGTGGATGACTTTCGGACTCGCGTGCTGCGCGGTCGAGATGATTCACGTCAACATGCCGCGTTATGACATGGAGCGCTTTGGCGCCGCGCCGCGCGCCAGCCCGCGCCAGTCGGATGTGATGATCGTCGCGGGAACGCTGTGCAACAAGATGGCGCCGGCGCTGCGCCGCGTCTACGACCAGATGTCGAACCCGAAATATGTCATTTCGATGGGTAGCTGCGCCAATGGCGGCGGCTATTATCACTACAGCTATTCGGTGGTGCGCGGCTGCGATCGCATCGTGCCCGTGGATATCTATGTCCCCGGTTGCCCGCCGACCGCCGAAGCGCTGCTCTATGGCGTGATGCAGTTGCAGCGGAAAATCCGCCGCACCGGGACGATCGAACGCTGATGGCCAGTCCTGCTCCCCTGATCGCGCCCCGCGAGGGCATTGGTGCTGCGCTCGACAAGCTGCTCGGCGACGACCTGATCGCGCATGCCTTTGTCGTCGGCGAGGACAGCATCACCGTGCGCCGCGAAGCCGTTGCCGGCGTGATGATCGCACTGCGCGACAATCTCGAATATCAGCAGTTGATGGAAATCGCCGGGGTCGATTACCCCGACCGTGCCGAGCGTTTCGAGGTGGTCTACCACCTGCTCAGCGTCACTCGGAATCATCGCCTGCGCGTTCGCGTCTGTACCGACGAAGCAACGCCGGTGCCGAGCATCGTGCCGGTTTGGCCGGTCGCCGGCTGGCTCGAGCGCGAAGTGTTCGACATGTATGGGGTGCTGTTCGCCGGCAACCCTGACCTGCGCCGCATCCTGACCGACTATGGTTTTCAGGGGCATCCGCAGCGCAAGGACTTCCCGCTGACCGGCTATACCGAGCTGCGCTATTCCGAAGAGGACAAGCGCGTCGTTTATGAACCCGTGAAGCTGGCGCAGGATTTCCGCAATTTCGACTTCATGTCGCCGTGGGAAGGTGCCGATTATGTGCTGCCGGGCGACGAGAAAGCCGGCGGGACGGGCGAAGCGCCGGGCAAGGGCGCGCCGTCGCCGATGACTGCGGCGCAGGTAAAGGCGGCTGACGACAAGGCGAAGGCTCCGCCGCCACCGACACCGAAGACCACCGAAAACCCTGCGCAAACAGGGGCAGGGGCAAAGACGAACCTGAAGGCCGCGAAGACGAGTCGCGACGGCGCGAGCGCGAAACCCGCGACCAAAGCCGCGAAAACGCCCGCGACTGCCAAGGCCGAAAAGGCGCCCGCGAAGCCGCGCGCGCCGCGCAAGCCCAAAGGAGGTGACGCATCATGACCGATTCTCCGAACGTGCATCACTATGGCGGCGACCTGTTCGAAGGTTATCCGGTCGATACCGCCGATACCGCGGGCGATCAGGCGGTCACCAACTACACGATCAATTTCGGCCCGCAGCATCCCGCGGCGCACGGCGTGCTGCGTCTCGTGCTCGAACTCGACGGTGAAATCATCGAACGCGTCGATCCGCACGTCGGTCTGCTGCACCGCGGCACCGAAAAGCTGATCGAGTACAAGACCTACCTGCAGGCTTTGCCCTATTTCGACCGGCTCGACTATTGCTCGCCGCTCGGGATGGAGCACTCGTACGTGCTCGCCATCGAGAAGTTGCTCGACCTCGAAGTTCCGGCGCGCGCGCAATATCTGCGCACCTTGTTTGCCGAGCTGACGCGTATCTGCAACCATATGCTCAACATCGGGTCGCACGTCATGGACGTCGGCGCGATGACCCCGAACCTCTGGGTGTTCGAGCTGCGCGAGGATTGCCTCAATTTCTTCGAACGCGCTTCGGGCGCGCGCATGCACTCGGCCTGGTTCCGCCCGGGCGGCGTCCATCAGGATGTGCCCGAGCGGCTGCTCTACGACATCGGCGAATGGTGCGAAAAGCGCCTGCCCAAACTGTTCGGCGACGCGATGAGCCTCGTCATCGACAACCGCATCTTCAAGCAGCGCAACGTTGATATCGCGACGGTGTCGAAGGAAGACGCGCTGGCATGGGGCTTCTCGGGCCCGATGATCCGCGGCAGCGGTATCGCATGGGATCTGCGCAAGTCGCAGCCCTATGATGCCTATGCCAAGATGGACTTCGACATTCCCGTCGGCACGCGCGGCGACTGCTACGACCGTTTCATGGTCCGCGTGCAGGAAGTCTATCAGTCGGCGCGCATCATCCTCCAGTGCCTGCGCGACATGCCCACGGGTCCGATCGCCAGCCTCGACCGCAAGGTCGTCCCGCCGAAGCGCGGCGAGATGAAGCAGTCGATGGAATCGCTGATCCACCACTTCAAGCTCTACACCGAGGGTTTCCACGTCCCCGCGGGCGAAGTTTACGTCGCGACCGAAAGCCCCAAGGGTGAGTTCGGCGTCTATCTGGTCAGCGACGGCACCAACAAGCCGTATCGCTGCAAGATCCGCCCTACGGCGTTCAGCCACCTTCAGGCGATGGACATGATGTCGAAAGGCCACATGCTCGCCGATACTACTGCAATTATCGGCGCCATTGACGTCGTTTTCGGAGAGTGTGACCGCTGATGGCTGACGCACCCAATATTCCCGACGAAGCCGAAACCCGCGCACGCTGGGGCGCTTTTGCGTGGACGGCCGAAAATGCCGAGAAGGCGAAGGCCGTCATCGCGCGCTATCCCGCGGGGCGTCAGCGTTCGGCCGTTATGCCGTTGCTCGACCTGGCGCAGCGTCAGGTCGGCGCGGAAACGCAAACGCAGGGCTGGTTGCCCGTGCCGGTGATCGAATATGTCGCCGCCGCGCTCGATATGCCGTTCATCCGCGCCTATGAAGTCGCTACCTTCTATACGATGTACAACCTCGTCCCCGTTGGCCGCTATCATGTGCAGGTCTGCGGCACGACGCCGTGCCTGCTGCGCGGGTCGGACGATGTCATGGCGGCGTGCAAGAATCGCGGGATGACGAAAGGCAAGACGACGCCCGACGGCCTGTTCACGCTGACCGAGGTCGAGTGCATGGGCACGTGCACCAACGCGCCGATGGTTCAGATCAACGACGATAATTACGAAGATCTCGACTACGACAGCACGGTACGCCTGCTCGACGATCTTGCTGCGGGCAAGACGCCCAAGGCGGGCACGCAAAATCCCGGGCGTCATACGAGCGAACCCGAGGGCGGCCCGACGACGCTGAAGGAAATGGTCGAGGCCAACCACGATTACCGGAAGGATTGGTGATGGCGGTCTGGATTGCGTTGGGTGCCGCTTTCATGGGGGTTGCCGTCGTATTTATTGCAGTCTTTGCCGCACGTCAGGCCGGCAAGCAGAAGGGTGAGTGAGGCCAGCCATGCTCGCTGACAAGGATCGCATTTTCACCAATCTCTATGGGTTCCAGCCATGGAATCTGAAGTCCGCGCAGGCGCGCGGCGATTGGGACAATACCAAGGATCTGATGAAGCGCGGCCAGGACGCGATCATCGAGGAGATCAAGGCGTCGGGCCTGCGCGGCCGCGGCGGGGCAGGGTTCCCGACCGGCCTTAAATGGTCGTTCATGCCGAAGGAGCCGCGCGCCGACCGCCCGAGCTTTCTCGTGATCAACGCCGACGAATCCGAACCCGGTTCGTGCAAGGACCGCGAGATCATCCGCCACGATCCGCACAAGCTGATCGAAGGCGCGTTGATCGCGGGCTTCGCGATGCGCGCGCGCGCCGCATACATCTACATTCGCGGCGAGTTCATCCGCGAGGCCGAGACTTTGTTCGCGGCGGTGCAGGAGGCGTATGACGCGGGCCTGCTCGGCAAGAATGCGGCAAAGTCGGGCTATGACTTCGACGTCTTCGTCCACCGCGGCGCCGGCGCATACATCTGCGGCGAAGAAACCGCGATGATCGAAAGCCTTGAGGGCAAGAAGGGCCAGCCGCGCCTGAAGCCGCCGTTTCCGGCGGGTGCGGGCCTCTATGGCTGCCCGACGACGGTGAACAATGTCGAAAGTATCGCGGTCGTCCCGACGATCCTGCGCCGCGGCGCGCCGTGGTTCTCGTCCTTCGGGCGCGAGAATAACAAGGGCACGAAGCTCTTCCAGATATCGGGCCATGTCGAGCGCCCGTGCGTCGTCGAGGAAGAGATGGGCATCACCTTCCGCGAACTGATCGACAAGCATTGCGGCGGTATCCGCGGGGGCTGGGACAACCTGCTCGCGGTGATCCCGGGCGGGTCGTCGGTTCCGCTCGTCCCCGCAGCCGAAATCATGGACGCGCCGATGGACTTCGACGGACTGAAGGCCGTCGGATCGGGCCTCGGCACCGCCGCCGCGATCGTGATGGACAAGTCGACCGACGTGATTCAGGCGATCAGCCGCATCAGCTATTTCTACAAGCACGAAAGCTGCGGCCAGTGCACGCCGTGCCGCGAAGGCACCGGCTGGATGTGGCGCGTGATGGAACGGTTGCGCACCGGCGACGCCGACATCAGCGAGATCGACACGCTGTTCGACGTGACCAAGCAGGTCGAAGGCCACACGATCTGCGCACTCGGTGATGCCGCCGCTTGGCCGATCCAGGGCCTGATCAAGCATTTCCGCCCCGAAATCGAGCGCCGCATCCGCGAGAATGGCGGCGCGCTGGAGGCAGCCGAATAATGCCTAAAGTAACCGTAGATGGCGTAGAACTCGACGTTCCGCAGGGCGCGACCGTTCTGCAGGCGTGCGAGATGGCGGGGAAGGAAATTCCGCGCTTCTGCTACCACGAGCGCCTGTCGATCGCCGGCAATTGCCGCATGTGCCTCGTCGAGGTCGCGCCCGGGCCGCCGAAGCCGCAGGCATCGTGCGCGCTGCCGACCGCCGAGGGCCAGATCATCAAGACCGACAGCCCGATGGTGAAGAAGGCGCGCGAAGGGGTGATGGAGTTCCTGCTCATCAACCACCCGCTCGACTGCCCGATCTGCGATCAGGGCGGCGAATGCGACCTGCAGGATCAGTCGGTCGCCTATGGCCGCGGTGCGACGCGCTATGACGAGAACAAGCGCGCGGTCACCGAGAAATATATGGGTCCGATCGTCAAGACGGTGATGACCCGCTGCATCCAGTGCACGCGCTGCGTCCGCTTTGCGGAGGAAGTCGCGGGCGTGGAAGATGTCGGCGCGATCTATCGCGGCGAAAATATGCAGATCACGTCGTACCTCGAACGTGCGGTGGGCAGCGAATTGTCGGGCAACATCGTCGATCTGTGCCCGGTCGGCGCGCTGACCAGCAAGCCCTACGCGTTCGAAGCGCGTCCATGGGAGCTGACCAAGACGCTTGGCATCGATATGATGGATGCGGTCGGGACGAACGTGCGTATCGACGCGCGTGGCCGTCAGGTTCTGCGCGTGCTGCCGCGGGTCAACGATGATGTGAACGAGGAATGGGCGAGCGACAAGACGCGCCACCATGTCGATGGCCTCGTCCGTCGCCGCCTCGACCGTCCGTACATCCGCAAGGGCGGTCAGCTTGTCGAAGCATCGTGGAGCGAAGCCTTCGACGCGATCAAGGCCGTCAACGCGGGGGCGTCGGTGGCCGCGATTGCAGGCGATATGACCGATTGCGAAACGATGTTCGCCGCAAAGGCGCTGGTGAACGCGCTCGGCGGTAACCTGCTCGAAGGCCGTCAGACCGGGCTTGATTATGACGTCACCAGCCTGTCGGCGGTCAATTTCAACACCGGCATCGCCGAGGCCGAAAATGCCGATGTGATCCTGCTCGTCGGCACGAACCTGCGCTGGGAAGCGCCGCTCATCAACACGCGCCTGCGCAAGGCGGTATGGAAGAAGGGCGCGAAGGTCTTCGCGATCGGGCCCGAGAAGGATCAGACCTACAAGGTCGAATGGCTCGGCGACGATGCCTCGCTCGTGGCGAAGCTCCCGAAGGCCGCGGCCGATGCGCTCGATGGCGCCGAACGTCCGCTGATCATTATCGGCGGCGGTGCGCTTGCCGTACCCGGCGTTCACGGCGCGGCGCTGGCGCTCGCCAAGTCGGCAAACGCGGTCAAAGACGGCTGGAACGGCTTCAGCGTGGTCCATATGGCGGCGAGCCGCATGGGCGGATTGATGCTTGGCTATGCGCAGCCGGGCGGGATCGGGGATATTGTCCGGGCACAGCCGAAGCTCGCCTTTTTCCTTGGCGCCGACGAGGTCGATTTCACCGCTTTCGACAAGACGGTGAAGGTCTATGTCGGCCATCATGGCGACAAGGGCGCGCATGCGGCCGACGTCATCCTGCCGGCGGCGGCGTGGACCGAAAAGGATTTCACCACGGTCAATACCGAGGGCCGGGTCCAGCGTAGCGAAAAGGCGGTGTTCGCACCGGGTGACGCGCGCGAGGACTGGAGCATTTTCCGGGCGCTCGCCGATGCGCTCGGCGTGTCGGTCGGTTTTGACAGCTTCGCGCAGTGCCGCGCGGCGATGATCGCCGCGGTGCCGGCGCTCGGCGTCGAAGGTCTCGCCGACTATGGCTGGACGGTGCCGAAGCTGCCCGCGAAGCCCGAAGCGCGCGCGATCCCGTCGCCGATCAAGGATTTCTACCTCACCAACGCCATCTGCCGCGCGTCGCCGACGATGCAGCGCTGCTCGGAAGAGCTGGTTCATGGTGTCGATTTTGCGGAGGCCGCGGAATGAACCCGGTGCATGCGATCGCCAGCGTGTTGCTGGTCGGGATGGGCTATTCGGTCTGGCGCGGGTTCAATCCGCGCAAGTCGGAAAAGCCCGGGCCGCATAATGGTTGGAAAAACCAGGACGGGGCCAGGAAATGACCGAGACTTTTATCTCCTGGGGCATGGACCCGAACTGGGCGTGGGGCGTAGCGACGATCGCGGGCATCCTGCTCATCGCGCTGCCGCTGATGCTCGCGGTTGCGATGATCATTTACGCCGACCGCAAGATCTGGGCGGCGATCGCGCTGCGCCGCGGGCCGAACGTCGTCGGTCCGTTCGGCCTGTTGCAGTCGTTTGCCGACGGTTTGAAAGTGTTCCTGCAGGAAACGATCATCCCGACCTCGGCAAACAGAGGCCTGTTCCTGATCGCGCCGATCATCACCTTCACGGTGGCGCTGATGGCGTGGGCGGTGATCCCGTTCAATTCGGGCGCGGTGCTCGCCGACATCAACGTCGGATTGCTCTACATCCTCGCGATCTCGTCGCTCGGCGTCTATGGCGTGATCCTGTCGGGCTGGGCGTCGAACTCGAAATACCCCTTCTTTTCCGCGATGCGCGCCTCGGCGCAGATGATCAGCTATGAGGTCTCGATCGGCTTCATCCTGATCGGCGTCGTGCTGTTCGCCGACAGCTTCAACATGAACGAGATCGTCAAGGCGCAGATCGGCCACGGTCTCGGCATCGTCAACGCCTTCGGCTTCAACCTGCTGCTCTTCCCGCTCGCGGTGATGTTCCTGATCTCGTCGCTCGCCGAAACCGCGCGCGCGCCGTTCGACCTGACCGAAGCGGAAAGCGAACTCGTCGCGGGGTATCAGACCGAATATTCGTCGATGAGCTTCGCGCTCTTCTGGCTCGGCGAGTATGCCAATGTCCTGCTGATGTGCACGCTCAACGCGGTGCTCTTCTGGGGCGGCTGGCTGCCGCCGATCGACTGGGCGCCGCTCTATGTCGTTCCCGGCATCATCTGGCTGTTCGCGAAGATCCTGTTCTTCTTCTTCGTCTTCAGCTGGGTCAAGGCGACCGTCCCGCGCTACCGCTATGACCAGCTGATGCGGCTGGGCTGGAAAGTCTTCCTGCCGATTTCGCTTCTCTGGATCTTCCTGATCTCCGGCTATCTGATGCTGACGAGGTATTCATGAGTACCATTGCCCACCTCATCAAAAGCTTCACTCTGTGGGAGTTTGTGAAAGCGCACGCCCTCACGCTGAAATATTTCTTCAAGCCGAAGGCGACGATCAACTATCCGTTCGAGAAGAACCCGCTGTCGCCGCGTTTCCGCGGTGAGCATGCGCTGCGTCGTTATCCGAACGGCGAGGAACGCTGCATCGCGTGCAAGCTGTGCGAAGCGGTGTGCCCGGCGCAGGCGATCACGATCGAGGCCGAGCCGCGTGAAGACGGCTCGCGCCGCACGACGCGCTACGACATCGACATGACCAAATGCATCTATTGCGGCTTCTGTCAGGAAGCATGCCCGGTCGATGCGGTGGTCGAGGGGCCGAACTTCGAATTCGCGACCGAAACGCGCGAGGAACTGCTCTATGACAAGGCCAAGCTGCTCGCCAATGGCGACAAATGGGAACGCGCGATCGCGGCGAATCTTGCCGCCGACGCGCCCTATCGATAAGGGCGCGCGCACATGATCCA
>NZ_DATMST010000111.1:0-3320 GCF_035565275.1 Sphingopyxis sp. | reverse complement strand
ACCAGCCGGAGCGGCCGCAGCGCCATCGGCTGCTGGAGCGGCTTCAGCTCCCTCAGCTGCAGGGGCCGTGCCTTCGGCAGCGGCGGGCAGCGGCAGGTTCGAGCCCTGCGCGTTCAGATAGACGAGCAGGTTGGCGCGATCTTCGGGGCTGGACAGGCCCGCGAACGACATTTTGGTGCCCGGCGCGAACTTGCGCGGGCTGGTCAGCCACGCGTTCATCTTTTCGAAGTCCCAGCTGCCGCCCATGCCGGACAGCGCGGCCGAAAAAGCGAAGCCATGTTTGCCGTGGCCGATTTCCTCGCCCATCGTGCCATAGAGGTTGGGGCCGATGCCGTTGGCGCCGCCCGAAGCGATCGTGTGGCAGGCTGCGCACTTCGCGAACACTGCTTCGCCCTTCGCCACGTCAGCGGCCGCGAGCAGGTTGCCGAGCGGCACCGCCGATTCGCCGCCACCGGCGCCGGCTTCCGCGTCTTCGATCGGGAAGCCCGGCTTCTCCGGTGCGTGGCTGGCGAACAACATGCTCGACCCGATCGTCAGGCCCAGCGCGCAAATGCCGGCGAACAGCACCCAGCCGGCAATAGTGTTGTTGCGATTGTCCATGCTCTTGCAGCCCCGTTAGCTGGCGCCCGCTTGCCGGGCGCGTCTCTGATTTGGTCGCTCCCTTACTGGGGCGTGCGCGAGGGCGCAAGGGGGCGCAAGGCGATCAAATCGGCTGGGGCGCAGGTTGGGGCAGCGGCGCTGCGACAGGGCGCCAGCCTTGAGGCCAAAAGGTCGAACCTATCTTCCTTTCGTGGCGACTTTCCGCAGTCTGGATGGTGCCGGCTGTCAGACTCGAACTGACGACCTACCGCTTACAAGGCGGTTGCTCTACCAACTGAGCTAAGCCGGCGCCTGGCGCCCATTAGCATTTTTCGGCCGGATGGAAACGTCTGACCTCCGGAAAAATGCAACAGCGGGGAATCGTCAGACGATGCCAAAGGTCCAGCCTTCGGTTTTAGCCAGCACATCGGTGAGCGGGGCCGGGTTCCATGGCGCCGCGTCGGACGCGATGGCGCGGAGCCAGGCGGCGGTGAGCAGCGCGTCGCTCGCATGATCGCTGACCGGGCCGCTTACTCCCGCGGGCGGAGATCCCAGGCGGGAAAGCGCGGTGTCGAGCGCGGCGCCGTCGCGGATCTTGCTGCGGCCCGCCGCCATTCCCGCGGCGCGTGCGGCGAGGCTGGTGTAAATCTCGACCAGCAGCGGGCCCTTCGTCGGCACGGGATCGAGCGGCCAGAGCGGGATGCGATCTGACAGGCGGTGGAGCAATCGCATCCCCGACAGGCTCGCCTTGCCGACCTGCGCTGCGCCGACGAGATTGAAATTGCTTACGCTCGCTGCCTGTTTCGTTTCGCGCTGACGCTGTTCGACTACCCTGAGCCGTCCGGCCCCGGGCGCGAACAGGTCGCCGACATCGCCTGCCGCGTGGCGGAAATGCCGCCGCGCTTGCGGATGGGACAGAAAACCGCCGGGCTCATAATGCGGGTCGCCCTGCGCGAGGCGTTCGACCAGCGCCCATAATTGCTGGATATTCCCCGGGCTTTCGGTCCATTCGGGAAAATAGGCACCCCGGTCGGTGAAAGCGAAGGCGGCCGAAAAATCGAAGCCGATCAGCATATCTTCGCCCGTGGCGGCAACGCCGTCCAGCCAGGCCAGTATCTCGGCGCGCGACCAGACGTGTCCCGGCTGCACGAGGCGCGGGGCAGCTGTGCCGCTCGCGACGGCAAGCGCGATCCCGCGCTGGCGTGGTCCGCGCGCGCCCGACCAGTCGAGCGCGGCGAAATGGGTGAAACGACGCATCGACAGGCCTTAGCGCATGCATGTGATCTTGCACAAAGGGCTGCCGCGTCCCACATGCAGCCCATGCTGATCGAAACCGAATCGACGCCCAATCCCGCGACGCTCAAATTCCTGCCCGGCCGGGCGGTGATGGACGCGGGAACCCGCGACTTTGCGAGCCCCGAAGAGGCCGAGGCGTCGCCGCTCGCGACCGCGCTTTTCACGCTTGGCGATGTCACCGGCGTCTTCTTCGGCCGCGACTTCATTTCGGTGACGATCGCCCCCGGTTCCGAATGGAGCGAGGTGAAGCCCGACGTCCTCGGTATCGTGATGGATCATTTCCTCGCCGACATGCCGCTGTTCCATCCGGCGAGCGCAGCCGGGTTCAGCGTGCCGGGCGAAGATGAGGGCGGTTTCGCCGACGATCCCGCCGATGCCGACATCATCGATCAGATCAAGGAGCTGATCGAGACGCGCGTTCGTCCCGCGGTCGCCAACGACGGCGGCGACATCATCTATCGCGGTTTCGACAAGGGTAGTGTGTATCTGAAGATGCAGGGCGCCTGCGCGGGCTGTCCGTCCTCGACCGCGACGCTGAAGAATGGCATCGAGTCCCTCTTGAAACATTATGTTCCCGAGGTAACGGCGGTTTACGCCGTCTGACCATTTTCTCCGAGGAGTATTCCATGAGCGAGCCGCTTTCCGACAGCGCTCTCGACCAGCTGTTTCGTACCGCGCGTACCTATAACGGCTATACGGACCGCCCCGTGTCGACCGCGCAGCTCCACGCAATCTGGGATCTGATGAAATTCGGCCCGACCAGCGCGAACAGCCTGCCGGCACGGATCGTCTGGTGCACCTCCGATGCGGCGAAGGAAAAGCTTGCCGCGCTCGCCATACCGGGGAACGAGGAAAAGATACGCGCGGCGCCGGTCACCGTGATTATCGCGATGGATACCGAATTCTACGAGCATCTGCCCGAATTCTTCCCGCACACCGATGCGCGGAGCTGGTTCGCCGGAAATGCGCCGCATGCCACGGCGACCGCTTTTCGCAATTCCAGCCTGCAGGGCGCCTATTTCATTCTCGCCGCGCGCGCGCTCGGCCTCGATACGGGACCGATGTCGGGGTTCGATAATGCGGCAGTCGACGCCGCTTTCTTCGCCGACGAACCCCATGTGAAGAGCAATTTCATCTCGACCCTCGGCTATGGTGATCCAGCGACGATTTTCGAACGCAGCCCGCGCCCGGATTTCGGCCGCTTCAACCGTATCGCCTGAACGAAGCGCCCGGGCTTCATGCGGCATCTGGTGATCGATTCGGCGAGTGAAGCCTGTTCGGTGGCGCTGGTCGAGGCCGGGCAGGTGCTCGACCATCGTCACGAGGTGATCGGTCGCGGCCATGCCGAACGGCTCGTCCCGCTGATCGCCGAGCTGGCGGACGGCGGCCGCGCGGACGCCATCGTCGCGGGATGCGGCCCGGGCAGCTTTGCCGGGGTCCGGATC
>NZ_DATMST010000110.1:0-11923 GCF_035565275.1 Sphingopyxis sp. | reverse complement strand
CTCGACGAGCCCGGCGCCGTCGAGCGGGCCGTTGTCGGGCATCAGCGCGGCGCGCGTGATGCCGCCGAAGTGGAAGGCAGGCTTGTCGGTCGCGAAGACGCCGAGGTCGATGATGCCGGGGGCGAGCCACTGGCCTTTCGCGTCGACGGTTTCCGTGCCGTCGGGCAGTTCGGCCGGGTCGAGCGCGGCGATGCGGCCGTCGGCAACGAGCAGGCTGCCCGGGCGCAGATTGTCACCATCGACCAGCAGCGCGTTGACGATGTGGAGCGGTTTCAGTTCCATCCCGGGACCCCCCGCTTGCGGCGCGTGAGAATGTCGAGGCAGGCCATGCGCACCGCGACTCCCATTTCAACCTGTTCGGTGATCGTCGAGCGTTCGGGATCATCGGCGACGCTGCTGTCGATTTCGATCCCGCGGTTCATCGGGCCGGGGTGCATGACGATCGCGTCGGGTTTTGCCTTTTCGAGACGCTTTGGCGTGAGGCCGTAGAGCGCGTGATATTCGCGTGCCGAGGGGAGATAGGCGCCGTCCATGCGCTCGTTCTGGAGGCGGAGCATCATCACGACGTCGGCGTCCTTGATGCCCTCGTCCATGTCGGTGAAGGTCGTCACATGCATCCTGTCGATCGCGGGCGGCGTCAGCGTCGGCGGTGCGACGATGCGCACCTCGTTGCCGAGCAGGGTGAGCGCAAGGATGTTCGAGCGCGCGACGCGGCTGTGGAGGACATCGCCGCAAATGGCGATGGTCAGACCCTCGACCTTGCCCTTGCGGCGGCGGATGGTGAGGGCATCGAGCAAGGCCTGCGTCGGATGCTCGTGGCGGCCGTCGCCGGCGTTGAGGACGGGGCAGTCGACCTTGTCGGCGATAAGCTGGACCGCGCCCGAGCTGCCGTGACGGATCACCATCGCGTCGGCGCGCATCGCGTTCAGCGTCATCGCGGTGTCGATCAGCGTTTCGCCCTTTTTCACGCTCGACTGCGCCGCGTGCATGTTGACGACGTCGGCGCCGAGGCGTTTTCCGGCGATTTCGAACGACAGCAAGGTGCGCGTCGAATTTTCGAAAAAGGCGTTGATGATCGTGAGGCCTGCGAGCCGGTCGTCATGTTTGGCGGCGCCGCTGCGGTTCATGTCGACCCACTCTTCGGCGGCGTCGAGGACGTAGGAAATCTCCCACGGGGCGAGCTGGGCGATGCCGATCAGGTGGCGATGGCGAAAGGCATCGCCGCCGGGCGGATAGTCGCTGGCGGGTCGGATCGTTGATGTTGTCATTAAAGCCGAGCGTCTACGCAGGGCGGGGTAAATAAGCAAGCGCTGCGGTCACGGGCGGCTCCGATAATCCGAGCGCCCATAGCGCGAGCAGGACGAGCTGGAACCAGAGCCAGATCATCACCCAGGTTGCAAAGGGCTGTTTGCGTGTCTTGTGGCGGATCAGCCGCGAGGCAGCGAAGGTCCCGATGGCTCCGCCCATGAAAGCCCATCCGAGGAGGGTGCTTTCCGAAATGCGGTGGCCGCCGTTTTCGGCGACCTGCTTGTCGAGGATCATCAGCGCGAACGCGATCAGGTTCGCGGCGATCAACCAATAGACGATATATTCGCCGAGCGGCGTTTCCATCAACGCGTCATCGCGTCGATCGCGCCTTGCAGGATGAACGCCGCGGCGGCGCTGTCGACGCGTTCGGCGCGTTTGGCGCGGCTGACGTCGGCGGCGATCATCGCGCGTTCGACCGCAGCGGTCGACCAGCGTTCGTCCCACAGGAGGAGGGGGAGGCCGAGCGGCGCGAGGTTGCGCGCGAAGGCGCGGGTGCTCTGCGTGCGCGGGCTGTCGGTGCCGTCCATGTTGAGCGGCAGGCCTACGACGAGGCCGACGATATTGTGATGCGCGATCAGGGCTTTGAGGGTTTCGAGATCGACCGAGAATTTCTTGCGGATGATCGTCTTGTCGGGGGTCGCGAAGCTCCAGTTCGTGTCGCAGAAGGCGACGCCGATGGTCTTGGTGCCCACGTCGAGGCCCGCGAGGCGCCCGCCGTTCGGGAAATTGGCGGCAAATTCGGGGGCGGCGGTGGTGATCATGCACCCGCCTTTATCGTCTAAATTCGTCATGCTGAACTTGTTTCAGCATCCATGGCCCGGCGCCGCGATGGCGGCCATGGATCCCGGATCAAGTCCGGGATGACGAAGCCGGGGGAGTGGGCGACGAAGGGGAGGGAACGGGCGCGGGCGGAGGAGGCGTCGGCGCCGCGGCGGGCGGCACCGGCGACGGCTTGCCTTCATAGGTCGCGAGACGGCGCAGCGCGTCGGCGCGGACATTCGCCCAGAATAGTGTGATGTCGTAGACGTGGTAATTGTTGCCGGGCAGCACATAGCCCGCAACGACGTAGTTTTTTGCAACTGCCGCTTCGCCGATCATCAGGAAGCCGCGCGTGTCGTCACATTTGGCGCCGATCTTGCCCGCGATCAGCGATCCCGACTTGAAGCCCTCGGTGGGCTTGAGCGTGCCGATATTGGCTTCGGGCGGCGCTTCGGTATCGGGGATGCCGGTGAGCGGGTTGGTGCACAGCATCCGCGTGCCCGCGCGCGGGCGGCCGTCGAAGCCGATCGTGCCGTCATAGGCGTCGGTGACCATCACCGGGTCGGCGGGGTCGGCGAAGGTTGCCCAGCCGAGGATGCAGGACTTTTGCTCGGGCGTCTGGCAGGCGGGAAGGCCGAGCCCGGCGATGTCGGTGTCGATGCTGACCGGCCAGCCGATGACATAGGCCGCGACGATGCGTTTTACGAGCGGGGTGCCGGCGATGCGGGTCTTGAGCAGGGTGGTGAGATGGAGCGCGCCCTGGCTGTGGCCCGCGAGAATGATCGGCTTGTCCTTCGGGATTCCCGCGAGGAAGGCGTCGAACGCTTCCTCGACGTCGCGATAGGCAGAATCGATCGCCTTGCCCGCGGTGACGCGGTCTTCGGCAAGGAAGGCGCCGAGCGTGGCCTGGCGGTAGCGCGGCGCCCAGATTTCGCCAGCGTCGGCGAAGGCGCTGGCCATGCCCTGCACGAACAGATTGGCGCGGTGGTCGGAATCGCGGTCCTCGAGCGGAGCGTTCCAGCTCGAGCGGCTGTAGTAGCTCGTGGGGTGGACGAAGAAGACCGCGGCGTCGCCCTTTTCGAACGGGGTTTCTGCGGTCGTCTGGGCGGCCTTGGCGGACGGGATCAGCGGCGCTGCGGCCTTCTCGCCGGGAAGATCGGTGCCGGGGGTTTCGCTGCCGTCGGCGGCGGGGCGCCAGGCCGAGGGGTCCTTTTCCATGCCCGGCCGCGCGAACCACATTTTAGGGTCTCCGTAGGCGTTGGGCGCGACCGCTGCCTGCGGCTTGAACTCGGTGCTCGGGACGAACGCGGTGCGCGCGATCCAGCTCGGGAAGAGCTGGTACACGACCCCGGCGGCGAGGATGAGGATGATGATCGCGGCAATGAAGTAGAGGAATTTGCGGGCCAAGCGGCGCTCCATGCGGTCGGGAAGAGACGGATTTTGGCCTCTCTAGCCGCTCCCGTGTCTACCTACAAACAACTCGTCATGCTGAACCTGTTTCAGCATCCATGGTCTCAATTCGCGGCCTGAGGTCATAGATCCTGAAACAGGTTCAGGATGACGAAATTACACGATAGGCTGCGGACTATGACCGACATCACGGCACCTTCCGCTTCCGATTCGCCCCGGCCTTCAGCGCGTCTCGACGACAACGACCTGCCGTGGCCGCTGCGCCCGTGGATCATGGCAGCGATCTGCTCCGCCGCAGGGCTCGCCTTTCACCTGCTGATCAGTCATCCCTACGACGACCCGCTGTCGCACTGGCGTAGTGCGCTCGCGACCGCGGTCGCGGTGGCGGCGGTGGTGTTCGTGCTGGGGGTCGAACTGCGCCGCTGGCATTGGGCGCTGGGCTTTGCGCTCGGCTGGGGCGCGATCCTCGGGCTGATCGCGTGGCAGACCGCGGCCTATAATCTTCAGGGATCTCCGATCGAATGGCCTTTCTGGTCGGGAATGCTCGCGGTGCTGGTCGCGACCCCGCTACTCCAGACGCGGCGCGATGTTGCGCCCGACTGGCGTTTCTGGAAGCTGTGGACGATGCCGTACGAACGGTTGCACAGCCATGCATGGACCGACGCAGTGATCGGCGCGGCGAGCCTGGCGTTCGTCGGGATCACCTTCCTGCTGACCGTGCTGATCGGGCAGATGTTCAAGCTGATCGGGATCAACCTGATCTTCGACCTCCTGAACGACGAATGGTTCGGCTGGATGCTGGCGGGTGCGGCGTTCGGCGGCGCGGTGGGGTTGCTGCGCGAACGCGACAAGCTCGTCGCGACCTTGCAGCGGCTGGTGATGATGGTGCTTGCAGTGCTCGCGCCCGTGCTGGCGGTCGCGTTGGTCCTGTTCCTGCTCTCGCTGGCAGGAACGGGACTGCAAAAGCTCTGGGATTCGGGCTTTTCGACCGCGGCGGTGATGATGGCGGCCGCGGCGTTCGCGGTGCTGCTCGCCAATGCGGTGATCGGTAATGGCGACGAGGAGCGCGCGACCAACCCGGTGCTGCGCGGGGCCGCGCCGATACTCGCGGTCGCGGTGCTGCCGCTGGCGGGAATCGCCTTTTATTCGATGCATCTGCGCGTGATCCAGTATGGCTGGACCCCCGAACGCATCTGGGGCGTGATCGCGGCGATGATCGCGCTCGCCTATGGCATTGCGGGCGTGTGGGCGGTGGTGAAGGGGCGGCGCGATTTCGACGACATGCTCCGGCCGTTGCAGCAGAAGCTGGCGATCGGGCTGGCGCTGCTCGCGCTGTTCCTTGCGTTACCGATCCTCGATTTCGGGGCGATTTCGACGCGCGATCAGGTCGCGCGGCTGAAATCGGGGACGACGGCCGCCGAAAAATTCGACTGGGCGGCGATGGCCTATGATTTCGGGCCGAGCGGCCGCGCAGCGCTGAAGGAACTGGCGCGTTCGCCGCAAAAGGCGCGGGCGGATGCGGCCAAAGCGGCGCTGGCAGCGAAAAATCGCTGGGATCTGACCGGGCCCGAGGGGCCGACCTTGCTCAAGCCCTTCGCCGAGCGGCTGCGGGTCGTTCCGGCGGGCCGCGCGCTGCCGTCCGAAGTACTCGATCGCATTTCGGCGAGTTATATGTGCAGCCGCGCGAAGGCGTGCGTCGCAGTGTGGCTCGACGACAGGAGGATCGGGGTGCTGGGGCAGAACGAGCCCGGCGATTCGCTCAATTTCGATTTCGTGACGCAGAATGATGCCGGACAATGGACGCAGGGCGATTGGACGAAGCCGACGCCTGCGAAAAAGCCCGCGGTCGACCTGTCGACGGCGCGGATCGAGGTCGAGACGGTGCAGCAACGGCGTGTGCTGGTGAATGGCGTGCCGGAATCGGGGACTTTCGAATAGCCGCGCCTTGAAGCGATCCGGCGGGGATGCTAGCGGCGCAGCTTCGTTAAAGTTAGGGCGATCATGGCAATCGATCAGGCAACAGTAAGGAAAATCGCGTCGCTGGCGCGCATCGCGATCAGCGATGCGGAAGTCGCCGCGATGGAAGGCGAATTGAACGGCATTTTGGGCTGGGTCGAGCAACTCGGCGAGGTCGATGTGACCGGG
This sequence comes from Sphingopyxis sp., assembly GCF_035565275.1. Lineage (GTDB taxonomy): Bacteria > Pseudomonadota > Alphaproteobacteria > Sphingomonadales > Sphingomonadaceae > Sphingopyxis. Next base: position 6,301 of record NZ_DATMST010000110.1, on the reverse strand, counting down.
GTCGAGCCGATGACCGCAGTGATCCCGAACACGCTGCGGCTGCGCGACGATGTCGTCGATGCCGACCCGCTGACCGGCGGCAACCGCCGCGATGACGTTCTCGCCAATGCGCCCGCGCCGCAGCACGGCTTTTTCGGCGTTCCCAAGGTAATCGAATAATGACCGAGCTTACCAACCTGACCGTCGCGCAGATCCGCGACGGACATCGCGCGGGCGATTTTTCCGCTGTCGAAGTGGCGGAAGCGTTCAACGCCAATGTCGCGGGCGCGAAGGCGCTCAACGCGTTTATCGTCGAGACCCCCGAGCATGCGATCGCCGCGGCGAAGGCGGCCGACGCCGATCGTTCGGCCGGGACGCTGAAGCCGCTGTCGGGCGTGCCGATCGGGATGAAGGACCTGTTCGCGACGAACGGCGTCCAGACCACCGCCGCGAGCCATATGCTCGAAGGTTTCGTCCCGCGCTATGAATCGACCGTGTCGGCGAAGCTGTGGGACGCGGGCTGCGGCATGCTCGGCAAGCTCAACCTCGACCAGTTCGCGATGGGGTCGTCGAACGAGACGAGCTATTTCGGCAATGTGATCAGCCCGTGGAAGCGCAAGGACGGCGGCAATGCGGCGCTCGCGCCGGGCGGGTCGTCGGGCGGTTCGTCGTCAGCGATCGCGGCGCGGCTCTGCCCCGCGGCGACGGGGACGGACACCGGCGGCTCGATCCGCCAGCCGGCGGCGTTCGTGGGCATCAGCGGGATCAAGCCGACTTATGGCCGTTGCTCGCGCTGGGGCATCGTGGCGTTCGCAAGCTCGCTCGATCAGGCGGGGCCGATGGCGCGCGACGTGCGCGACTGCGCGATCATGCTCGAGAATATGGCGGGCTTCGATCCGAAGGACGCGACGAGCCTGAACCTGCCGGTGCCGAATTGGGAAGCGGCTTTGTCGAGTGATCTCAAGGGCAAGACGGTCGGCATTCCCAAGGAATATCGCCTCGAGGGCATCGATCCCGACATCGACGCGATGTGGGATGCCGGCATCGCGATGCTGAAGGATGCGGGCGCTGATGTGGTCGAGATCAGCCTGCCGCACACCAAATATGCGCTTCCGGCCTATTATATCATCGCGCCCGCCGAGGCGTCGTCGAACCTCGCGCGCTATGACGGCGTGCGTTACGGTTTGCGAGACCTGCCCGAAAAGGCCGGATTGCAGGACATGTACGCCGCGACGCGCGCCGACGGTTTCGGGCCCGAGGTCAAGCGCCGCATCATGATCGGCACCTATGTGCTGTCGGCGGGCTTTTACGACGCCTATTATACGCAGGCGCAGAAGGTGCGGACGCTGATCGCGCGCGATTTCGAGGCGGCGTTCGGGGTGTGCGACGTGATCCTCGCGCCGACCGCGCCGTCGGCGGCGTTCGGCCTCGGCGAGAAGATGGCCGATCCGCTGGCAATGTATCTGAACGACGTGTTCGCGGTGCCCGCGAGCCTCGCGGGGCTGCCCGCGATGTCGGTCCCTGCGGCGCTGAACCGCGAAGGGCTGCCGCTGGGGCTGCAGATCATCGGCAAGGCGTTCGACGAGCAGGGTGTGCTGAACGCCGGGCTGGCAATTGAAGAGCGGGCGGGCTTCACCGCGCGCGCCGAAAAGTGGTGGTAAGATGAGCGATTATCGCATCAAGGGCGAAACCGGCGAGTGGGAGGTCGTGATCGGCCTCGAGGTCCATGCGCAGGTCACCTCCAACGCCAAGCTGTTTTCGGGCGCCGCGACGGCGTTCGGGGCCGAGCCCAACACGCAGGTGTCGCTGGTCGACGCCGCGATGCCCGGCATGCTGCCGGTGCCGAACCGCGAGTGCATTCGCCAGGCGGTGCGCACGGGGATGGCGATCGAGGCGCAGATCAACAAATGGTCGCGGTTCGACCGCAAGAATTATTTCTACGCCGACCTGCCGCAGGGTTACCAGATTTCCCAGCTTTATCATCCGCTTGTCGGCGAAGGTTCGCTAACGATCGAGGCCGATGAAAAGGCGGGTCTGCCGGAAGCCAAGCGCATCGGGATCGAGCGCATCCATGTCGAGCAGGACGCCGGCAAGCTGATGCACGACCAGCATCCGACGATGTCGTACGTCGACCTCAATCGGTCGGGCGTCGCGCTGATGGAGATCGTCTCGCGCCCCGACATGCGCTCGCCTGCGGAAGCCGGTGCCTATGTGCGCAAGCTGCGTTCGATCCTGCGCTATGTCGGCTCGTGCGACGGCAACATGGAAGAGGGCTCGATGCGCGCCGACGTCAACGTCAGCGTGCGCAAGCCCGGCGACGAGTTCGGCACGCGCACCGAGACGAAGAACGTCAATTCGGTGCGCTTCGTGATGGCGGTGATCGAGGGCGAGGCGAAGCGTCAGGTCGAGCTGATTGAAAGCGGCGGCACGGTGGTGCAGGAAACGCGGCTCTACGATCCCGACCGTAACGAAACGCGCTCGATGCGGTCGAAGGAAGATGCCCACGATTACCGCTATTTCCCCGATCCCGACCTGCTGCCGCTCGAACTCGACGATGCGTTTCTGGCGGAGTGCCGCGAGAGCCTGCCCGAGCTGCCCGACGCCAAGCGCGCGCGCTATCTGGCCGAGGGCATCAGCGCCTATAACGCCGATGTTCTGACCGCCGAGGTCGAGGCTGCGCGCTGGTTCGACACGCTGCTGGAAAAGGGCGCGAAGCCGGCCGCTGCCGCGAATTGGGTGACGAGCGAATTGTTCGGCGCCTTGAACCGCATGGGACGCGACATTTCGGATTCGCCGGTTTCGCCCGAGCACGCCGCCGAACTGCTCGGCCTCGTCGCCGACGGCACGATTTCGGGAACGATCGCCAAGCAGGTGTTCGAGAAGATGCTCGAAAGCGGCGACGCCGCGGGCGTGATCGTCGAGCGCGACGGCCTCAAGCAGACGAGCGATACCGGCGCGATCGAAACCGAAATCGCCAAGATCCTGACCGCCAATGCCGACAAGGTCGAGCAGTATAAGGGTGGCAAGGAAGCGCTGTTCGGTTTCTTCGTCGGCCAGACGATGAAGGCGATGCAGGGCAAGGCGAACCCGCAGGTCGTCAACGAGCTGCTGAAAAAAGCGCTCGGCTGACGCCGCCGAGTGACCCAGTTCACAGCGAATTCAGCTACTTCGCTGTCATAGGCATTGAATTCGGTGCAAATATGATGACGAAGGACAGATGATGAAGCGAGTTCTTGTTTCGATCGGTGGCGCGCTTGCGATGGCGGCGGTGCTTGGCGGCGCGGCGAATGCTGCGGGTGCCCCCGCGGTGAACGACGGCTATGACTGGACGATGCGCATCAACGACGAGGAACGCACGCAGAGCGCGATCCTTGCCTATGAGGTCGACGGGACCGACGATCAGCCGCTGAACTTTACCTGCGAAGAAGGCGGCGACCGTGTCTTCGCGGGGATTTCGGGCGGTGCTCCCGACCTTACGGCGATCGAGCTGATGTCGGGCGATCAGCGCGTACGGCTGACCGGAACGACCGACGCAGACGAACTGCCGACCTTTACCGCACAGGAAATCCCCGCGACGTCGCCGCTGTTCCGTGCCTTCGCGACGAATGGCTGGCTGCGGATGGCCGCCGACGGCACCACGACCGACATGGCGGCGACGGCGAGCGGCAAACAGGCGATCGCGCGCTTTGCCGCCTTCTGCGCCGGCTGACGCGGCGCGGCGGATGCTGCGCGCGCTGCTGACGCTATGGATGATGTTCGCCTGCGTGGTGATCGCGCGGGCGGAGACCGTGGTTTTTACCGACGTCAATGTCGTGCCGATGGACCGCGAGCGCGTGGTCTCGCGCACCACCGTGATCGTCACGGACGGCGTGATCGCCAGCATCGGGATCAAGGCGAAGCTGCCGGCGGAGACGCCGGTGATCGACGGCAAGGGCGCGTGGCTCTTCCCGGGGCTTGCCGACATGCACAATCATGTGACGAGCCGCGACGACTTGACCTTGCTGCTTGCCAACGGCGTCACGACGATGCTGAACATGGGCGAGGCGACCAACAGCTTCGCCGGGCGGACCCGGATCGCGGTGAACGGGGGCGAGGTGCCAGGGCCGTTTATCTACACGGCGTTCGTCGTAGATAGCGACCCGCAATACGGGCATTTCGTCGTGCGGACGCCCGACGAGGCGCGCGCGATCGTGCGGCTGGCGAAAGCGAATGGCTACAGCTTCATGAAGGTCTATACGAACCTTTCTGCAGGAGCGTTCGCCGGGCTCGCCGAGGAGGCCGGAGCGCAAGGGATCGGTGTCGTCGGGCATAATGTGAAGGCGGTGGGGCTCGCCAGGCAGCTTGCGGCGGGACAGTCGATGGTCGCGCATGTCGAGGAGTTCTTTTACGGATTCTTCCCCGAGCCCCCGGCGGACGACCAGCAGGCGGCGCCCGACGCGGCGCGGATCGCCGAGGCGATAGCGCTGGTGAAGGCGCACGGCGCGTTCGTCACGTCGGACCTGTTCAACTATCGCACGATCGCGGCGCAATTCGGCAAGCCCGAGGTGGTGAAAGCGTATCTGGCGGCGCCGGAGGCGCGATATCTTTCGCCCGCCGACCGGCTGGCATGGGCCGGATCGTCGTACCAGAAAAAGGCGGTCGACCTGTCGCGGCGCGTGGCGTTCGAGGCGCGTTTCGTGAAGGCGATGGCCGACGCGGGCGTGCCGCTGATCACCGGCGGCGATGCGCCGACGATCCCGGGGCAGGTTCCCGGCTTCGCGCTGCACGGCGAGATCGACGCGATGCTCGGCGCGGGGGTGACGCCTTGGCAGGTGCTGTCGGCCGCAACGCGCACGCCGGGCGAATTCATCGCGAAGACGGTGCCCGGCGCGGCGAAGTTCGGGGTGATTGCGCCGGGCTATGGCGCGGATCTGCTGCTCGTGGCCGACAATCCGCTGATGAAGCCGGCAACACTGCGCGCTCCGCTCGGCGTGATGGCGGGCGGGCGCTGGCACGATGCGGCGACGCTCAAGGCGATGCTGGCCGACGTGGCGGCGAAACGCGCCGCGCCCTAGAAGTGCCGCGTGCCGGCTGCCCAGTCGCCGCTGTCGCACTGGCCCGAGAAGTTGGTGACCGCCTGGATCGTGATCCGGCCCGAACGGCGGTCAACCGTCAGTTTGGGCTTGTTGAGCCCGTTGATCCGATAGCTGGCGGTGATGCGGTCGGAGGTGACGACCAGATTGTCGAGATCCCACCAGCCGTGATCGTCGCCGCTGTGGATCGGCGCGACAAGTTTTGGCCCCAGATGGATGCGGCCCTGATCGCCGTAGAGTTCGATCTGGATGTCGCTGGTGAAGCCCTGCGCCGTGTTGCCGACTTCGTTGCTCCATTCCCACTTATGGTTCGCGGGATTCCATTTATACGCCGGTTTGCTGGTCACTGTCGGCCGCGTGCCCGCCCCGTAGCAGACGAGAACCAGCGAATTCGGATCGCGATAGCCCGATTCAGCGGGCCGCTCATAGGCATGCTGCTGCGGAACATGGCTGTCGCGCGCGGGGGCGGTGTCGCAATTTTCGGCGGGTACCGTGATCAACGCCCCGTAACGGCCGTCGATGGTCGAGACCGACAGGCAGCGATTCCGGCGCTCGTTCCACCAGAATGTATAACGCTGTTCGCCGACCGTGGACGAATGGCGCGACACATAACCGCGCGCAAGCAATTGGGTTTCCCCGCCGGCAGCACGGGCGCCAGCCAGGTCGGCGACATCGGGGGCGGACTGCGCTGCGGCGGCGAGCGGGAAGGCGACCGAACCGAGCGAAAGAAAAGCGATAGGCGAGCGCATGACGAAGGTTCCTGTTGCTGTGCAGCAACAGGATACCAACTTATGCGGTTACGCCCAAGGCTGGAAAAGAGATCAAACCTGTTGCGGCGGAACCTCATCAGGCCCGCGGCCGGGCTGGTCGATGTCGCCGCCGCCCGGCCGGCCGGGGACTTCGACAGGCTGGCCGGCGGGGTCTTCGAGCGGGGTCGGCTGCACCGGCCGTTCGGGCGGCGCCTGCGGTTCGATCGTGTCGGGCTTCGGCTTGGGAAGCGGGTCGGGGGCACTCGTCATTGTCACTCTCCTCGAGTTAACCAACGAACGGGCGCCGAGCATGTTCCGCCTGCGGAACAGGCGGCTTTCCGCCCTTGCTCTCGGCGATGCGTCTGCTATAGCCCCGCGCGGCCCGCACGGGCGTGCGCGGCAGCGCGCGATTTCGTGCACCCGGCCGAAAACACCTGCGGGCGTGGCGGAATTGGTAGACGCGCTGGTTTTAGGTACCAGTATCGCAAGATGTGGGGGTTC
>NZ_DATMST010000109.1:0-8510 GCF_035565275.1 Sphingopyxis sp. | reverse complement strand
GCCAGCCGCGCCGGATCCGCGGCGCCCCGTGCCGGTCTTCGACAGCATCCCGCCCGATCTGCCCGCGCTGGGTCGCCCCGCGGTGCTGATCTTCAGCAAGACCAACGGCTATCGCCACGACTCGATTCCCGCCACCGTTGCCGCGATCGACGGCTTGGTCGCGGCGCGCGGGTGGGGCCGGTACGCCACCGAAAATGCCGCGATCTTCAACCCCGATCAGCTCGCGCGCTTCGACGTCATCGTGTTCGCCAGTGCGACCGGCGACCTGCTGACCCCCGGCCAGCGCGCCGCCTTCACGGGCTGGCTGGCGCGCGGCGGCGGTTTCGTCGGCGTCCATGGTGCGGGGGTCGACAGCCATCCGGGCTGGTACAAGGCGATCCTCGGTTACAATAAATTCACCGGCCACCCGGGCGGCGCCGACCAGTTCCCCGCCGCCGACATCATCGTCGACGATCGCAGCCATCCCGCGACGCGCCACCTGCCGCCGCGCTGGCGCTGGACCGACGAATATTACAGCTGGGACGCGCCGCCCGGACGTGGCGCGCATATCCTCGCCCGTCTCGACGAGACAGACATGAAGCTCGATCCCAAATACCGGATGGGCGACGATCATGCACTGATCTGGTGGCGCTGCGAAGGGCGAGCGCGCATCTTCTTCTCGGCGCTCGGCCACAAGCCGCAGGCATGGGCTGATCCGGTGCATCTGAAACTGATCGACGGTGCGATCGGCTGGGCCGCGCGGAAGGCGGGAAAGGGGTGCGGAACCACCCGATTGCGTTGAAAGGCATCGCTTCCCTATGCTCCCGCAAAGGCATAGACTGACGCGGTCCGGTCCGTACCGCATGGGAGAGTCGAACATGCGCTTTCTGACGCCCCTTCTGCTTGCCCCCCTCATTGCAATGTCCTGTGCTACCGGCGCGGCGGCGCAGGACAGCACCTCTCCGCCTGCCGGCAAATCGGACATCATCGTCATCGGCGAGGCGAACCGCGAACAGCGCGAACAGCAGGTGCGCGCCTTTGTCCGCGACCTGACCGACACGCGCGGCATCAATCCGGTCGCGCGCTTCGACCGCAACGCCGTCTGCCCCGCCGCAGTCGGGCTGACCGCCGAACAGGACAGCGCGGTAACCACGCGGATGCGCCGGGTCGCCGCCGCCGCGAAGATCCGGCTCGCGGTTCCCGGCTGCCGGCCGAACGCGCTCGTCATCTTTGCCCGCGACAAGCAGGAAACGGTCGAGGCGCTGCAACGCGAATATCCCGCCTACTTCCTCGGACGACCCGGCGACGATGCCCGGCCGGTCGAACTCGCCAAACGCCCCGGTCCCGTCGTCGCCTGGTATGTGCAGGATATCGTCGACCGCAACGGCACATCGGTGCCGGTGGACCTCGAGCTCGGCTACCGGATATTGAGCGAGGTCAACACGCCGTCGCGGATCAGCCCCACGACGCGGCCGGTCATCGTTGCTTCGGTCGTGGTGATCGAATATCGCGCGCTCGGCGGACTCACCACGACACAGGTTGGCGACTATGCCGCGATGCGCGCCTTCACCCGTGCCGACCCCGGCCGGCTGGAACAGCCCGGTATCTCGACGATCCTCACCATATTGGACGCACCGATGGGCAGCGACATCCCGCTGACCCTCACCCACTGGGACCTTTCCTATCTGCGCGGTTATAATGCGGTCAGCACCGACCGCTTCGCGCCGCAGCAACGCGCCGAAATCGGCAAGCGGATGCTCCGCGACCTCGAAGGGGCCGCACCGCCCGAAAAATAGCGTCCGCTATTTCTTCGCGCGCGCCGGCTTTTCCAGATTCGCCTCGACCGCCGCGCGGACCAGCGCCTTGAAGGCGGCCTCGTCGAGCTCCTGCCCTTCGTAAAGGTCGATCGCGCGCCGCGTGTTGCCGTCGAGGCTCGCGTTGAACAGCCGCGCCGGATCGGCGAGCGCGGCGCCCTTGGCAAAGGTCAGCTTGACCTTGTCCTTATATGTTTCGCCCGTGCACAGGATGCCCGCATGCTCCCACACCGGGACGCCCGACGGATTGGAAGGCTTCTGCCACTTCACCGTTTCCTCGACGTCGGGATCGGCGGCGCGGATCAGTGCGCGCAGCTTCGCCAGCACCGCGCCCCGCCAGTCGCCCAGCCCCGCTATCTTTGCATCGATCAGTTCCGCAGCCATGTCGATCCTCCGCTTACATCTTCTCGCCCGGAAGCGCGCTTGCCTGTTTTACCCAGCCGGCGAACTGCGCCTCGTCGACCGTATCGGCCTCGTGGATGTGGAAATAGCGCGTATCGCCGCTCTTCGACGCCACCGGCGGGACGGGATCGAGCGCCTGGCCGCGAAAGAAGGCGACCTTGATATATTTGTCATAGCAATGGATCGACAGAAACCAGCTGTCCTCGGGCTCGTCGGCGTGTCCGGCGCTATAGAGCGGCGAATTCCATTTGACCGCCTTTCGGACCCCCGGAACCGCACGTTCGATCAGCTTGTCGAGCCGCCGCCAGACGTCAGACTTCCACCCCGGCATTGCGTCGATATACGCCTGTACCGGCGCATAGCCATAGCCTTTCGGGATTTGCGGATTGCCCCCCGACAGCAGGACGGGCTTTTGGGCGGCCATGACATCGCACTCCTGTCTCTCATGCGCCAGCCATGAGAAAGCCATGACGGCGGCGAGTCAAGCAGCGGCGAAGACCTAACCCACGACCTCCGCCGTCGCGGCGCGCTCGATCGCGGGGCGCCAGTGCGGCCGCACCGGCAGCAGGAAGATTTCCGCCAGCACGCGTTCGATCTCGTCGGCGGTCAGATAGCGCCGGTCGATGCGGCCATCGACGAGGCGCGTCGTCAACCGGTTGTCGCGAAGGCCGTAACGCGCCTCGGAAGTCGTGCGCGCCGCGATCAGCTGGTGGCGAAAGTGCGAACCGGGGTGCGCCGACGTGTACCAGTTGCCGATCTCGTAATCGATAGCGGGCGGCGGGACATCGTCGAGAAGATAAAGCGTCCGCCATTCCTCCTCGATCCGCGCCGCGACCTGCCACGCCTCGCCCTGCGGCGTGACGCGATAGCTTTCATGCTGTGTCGGCTGCGCCTCCACGCTGTCCATCGCGAGCGGCCGGGGCGGAACCGCCGCGCCGAACCCGACATCCACCAGCCAGAATCGCCCATCCAGTCGTACCCGCACGACCATATGCGTGCGCGGGGTGGCGGGCGCATCGTCGGGCAGCATCCAGCGTACCCGGCCAAGCAGGCCATCGGCATCGAAGCCGATCGCCCGCAGCACACGCAGAAAAAGGCCGTTTTGTTCGAAACAATAGCCGCCGCGCCGCTGACCGATCAGCTTGGCGTCGACCGCATCCGCATCGATCTCGATCCCCGCGCCGGTCAGCGCATCGATCGCCTCGAACGGGATGGCCGCGATATGCGCGGCCTGAAGCGCCGCGAGCACGTCGAGCGTCGGCGCCACCGGGCCGTCGTAACCGATCCGCGAAAAATAGCGCGCCAGAAAGGCGGGCGCTGGCGAGTCCGGCGCATCCGGGCCGGATTCGTCCGGATCGGCAGAGGAGGTGGCAGGGTGATGCAGCATGAAAAGGCTCCGTTCGCGAATCAACTGCCCACCTTATGAAAGCTCAACACCGGTTGAGGTCAAGCGCGTGATTGCCAGCCGCCGCCCGGATGATATGCAGCGGTGGACCGGCAGAACAGCCGGCTGCGAAACGAGAGGCTGCGATATGCGAAAAGCTGGTGTCACTGCGCTGGCCGCAACAGTGCTTTTGTCGTCGGTCGGAGCGCGTTCACAGGACGCGGCCGCGGACCTTCGCGCATTTGCCGACGCGTTCGATGCGGCGCAAATCGCGCAGGATCGCGCTGCGCTCGAACGCATGGTCGCCGACGACCTCGTCTTTATCGACGGCAGCGGAAAGCGTTACGGCAAGGCGTTCTTCATCGACGGCTGGACCGGCGCCGACGATGATTATGACCCGGTCACCCTGCACGACCGCGTGATCCTCCCGCTCGGCAGCGACGCGGGGATCGCGAGCGCCGAGACCGTCCTTTCGGGCCGCTCGGCGGGCAAGCCGTTCCGGGCCCGCATTCGCTTCACCGACATCTTCCGGCGCAGCGGCGACAGCTGGCAGGCAACCTATATCCATGTGACGCGCATGGCGCCGGGCGCCGCCCCGCAGCCGTAACGCAAAGCCGCGCGGTCGCTGCGACATGCCGGCCGCCCATTGCCTTGCCGCCGCCGCGCAATCATAACCGGCGTATCGTTACACCGGAGACAGATCATGACTTTTCGCGCCCCCCGCCTGCTCGCGCCGGTGTTGATCGCGGCCCTCGCCCTGACCATGTCCGGCTGCAGCGGCGACAGCGAAAGCCGGGACGCCCCGCCTCCGTCCGAAACCGCCGTCGCGGCGGCTCCTCCGGCGACGGCCGGACAGCAAAAGAATGGCCCCGCGAACCCGGCGGCCGCTACGCCGGCCAAAACCGGCGGACCCGCGCTCACCGGCTATGTCGGCAAATATCTGTTCGACGAAGTCGACGGCGTCGCCTTCAACGACCATCCGCTGGTCAAGGCGGGCATCGCGGCGACGGTGACGGATGCGCGCGTCCGGCAGGCGATCACGAGCACCCCCGGACCCTCGGCGCCGATCGAGATGATCGACGGCAAGGTGGCCTCCTGGTCGTGCCAGCAGCACAAATGCGGCGAACATCAGTGGATGATTCTCGTCGATCCCGCCACCGGCGCCACCGACGTCTGCTATGTCAACGATCCTGCGATGACGAACGAGTCGCGCTGGTTTCTCGCGAGCGGCAGTGAAGAAACACGTCAGGGCGACTGCGCGTCGGAAAAGGGCGGATAGGCCCGACCCCCGGCCGAACCTGCGCTTGCAGCAAGGATTCGACTCCCGGCCCCGAAAAGAACATAACAGGAACATTGATCCGATTCGGAGGATGATCCATGGACCCGATGTTCCGCTATTTCCTCGGCTTTCAGCTTGCCGCCGATCGCGCCGGCTGGCTCGCGCGCCAGTTGCCGCGCGTACCGGGCGACCTGTTCGCCGGCCTCAGCCCCTATCGCTATCATCTGACGCTCTGCACGATTGCCGAGACGCTGGCCCCGCAACCCTTTCTGCGAGGCCAGGTCGCCAAGGCGTTCGATGCCGGCCTCCCCGCCGCGAGCCCGATACCGTTCGGCCGCATCGTGTCGCGCGGCGCCGGCGCCGAACTCGTCACCGCGGGCGCCATCGGTGCCATCCGCCAGGCATATGACGCGATCGTCGGACGGCTTGCTGCGCAGGGCATCGAACCGATGCACCGCAAATCGGGGCTGCGCCCGCATGTCACCCTCGGCTACGGCGAGTGCGAATTCGATCCGGTGCCCGTCGCATGGAACTGGGTGCCGCGCGAGCTGGTGCTCATCGAAAGCCATATCGGCCATCGCCGCCACAAGGTGCTGCAAAGCTGGTTACTGGCGCCGCCGGCGCAGGGCAGCTTCGACTTCATGGCCGAAGAACTGCCCGCGCCGCTGCTCCGCGCCGCCTGAAAAACAGGTCGAGTTTCGGTTCGGGGCGAGTCGAAAATGGTGAGGCTCCGTGAACCGGAGCGCAGCATACTTTAGTACGTGAGCACCGGAAGCGGGGAGCCTTGCCATTTGCAGGCCGCCATGGCCCGAAAATCGACCGGTTTCAGCTTTCGAGGCTATGCTCGAGCGTGATCTCGCAATCGAGCAGCTTCGATACCGGACAGTTCTTCTCGGCCTCCTCGGCGATCTTCGCGAATTCGTCGGCCGAAATCCCGGGCACCTTGCCGGTCAGCGTCAGCGCCGATTTGGTGATCGCGAAACCGCCGTCGACCTGATCGAGCGTCACCGCCGCGCTGGTCTCCAGCGTATCGCCTGAATATCCCGCCCGCGCGAGCCCGAACGACAGCGCCATGGTAAAGCAGGCCGCGTGCGCCGCGGCGATCAGCTCCTCGGGGTTCGTCCCCGGCTGTCCTTCGAAACGCGTTCCGAAACCATAGGGCTGCTTGTCGAGCACGCCCGATTTGGTCGTGATCGATCCCTTGCCTTCCTTGCCGAAGCCTTCGTAACGGGCCGATGCGCGATTGACGGTCATGATAATCTCCTTGGCTGGACGGGATGGCAAACGCGGGACTCGCGCCGATGCGTCATGCGACGATCAGCTTACGCGCCGCACCGACACGCTGCCACGCCTTTTCATGAAAGAAGAATGCGACGGCATTGATGCACGGCTCGATGATCGCGATGCCGCCGGCGAGTGCGACCGATCCGGTCATCACATAGGCAACGCTGAAGCCGATCGTCAGGTGGATCGTGAGGTAAGTAAAAGTCTTGGCGAGGTCAGTGGGCATGGCCCTTCTCCGGCAAGTGGCGAACCCGCTCAAGTTAAGAATGATTCGCAAAAAGTGCCAGACAGTGTTTCAGGTCACTCTGATCGATTTTCCCGCACGACGCCCGCGCGATCGAGTTCGGGCCCGAGCCGCCCGCTCAGCCAGAACCCCCACATCCGGAAATCGGCGGCGAGGCTCCACAGCGGATAGGTGAAGGTCGCCGGCCGGTTTTTCTCGACCCCGAAATGCGCGACCCAGGCAAAGAAATAACCCGCGAGCGGCAAGGCGATCAGCCATCCCCAGCGTCCGCTCAGGACCGCAGCGACCGCGATCACCATGACGAGGCTGGTGCCGACATAGTGCAGCGCCCGCGTCGACGCCTTGCTGTGCTCGCGCAGGTAAAAGGGCCAGAATTCGGCGAAGCTGGTGTAGAGCCGTGACACCGGAGAAAGATGTCGCGCAGGAACGACGAGGTCAAGTCGTCCGGCCCGCGCAGGCGGCGACGAAACCTACATCTGACGCTTCAGGCGCACCAGCGCCGTATCGAGCGCCTGCAGGAATTGCGAGCGATCGGCTTTCGAAAAGGGCGGCGGGCCGCCGATCTGGTCGCCCCCGGCGCGCAGGTCGGCCATGATCGCGCGCGTCGCGATCGCGGGGCCGATCGACGCCATGGTAAAGGGCTTGCCGTTGGGACCGAGCACGCTCGCGCCTGCTTTCAATGCGCGGTCGGCGAGCAATATGTCGGCGGTGACGACGATGCTCTGCGCATTCGCCGCCTCGGCGATCCAGTCATCGGCGGCATCGAAGCTGTCCGAAACGACGACCCGCTCGATCAGCGGATGGCCGGGCACGCGCAGCCGGCTGTTGCTCACGACCTTGACCGCCACCTCGTGCCGCCACGCGACACGATAGATTTCATCCTTCACGGGGCAGGCGTCCGCATCGACGAGAATGACGGGCGCGATCATCCGTGCAGTCCGTCCCACAGCAGTTTCGCACCGAGCAGCACCATCAGCGCATAGATGAGGACGTAGAAACGCTCGGGGTTCATCCGCTTCATCCAGTGCACCGTGAACAGCGTCGACACGATCGCGAGCGGCATCAGCAGCAGCGCCGCGACGATCACTTCGTGGGGGAAGGCACCAAGCGCGAGATAGGCGGGCACCTTCATCCAGTTGACGATCGCGAACAGGATTGCGCTTGTCCCGATGAAGGTCAGGTGCGGAAGTTTGCGCGGGGTCACCCACATCTGGAACGGCGGCCCGCCGGCGTGCGCGATCTGGCTCGTCAGCCCCATGATGCCGCCGAAGATCGTCCCCACCCACCCGGGCGACCGCGAGGCCGCGACGATCCGCCCGCCGCGTTCGACCCACAGGCGATAGAGGCCGAAGGCAAGGGTGATGGCACCCAGCGCCATCATCAGCTGCGCCTCGTTGACCCGCTCGGCGTAATAATATCCCGCGAGAATGCCGAGCGCCGCGCCGGGCAACATCCAGCTGATGATCCACCCGTCCCACGACTTGCGAAACGACCAGACGCTGATCACATATCGATCTCGCACCCGATGCCAGCCTCACCGCCATCGAAGCCGTGCTATTGGGTCGCGACGCCATGGGCGAGGATGCTCGCGACGCCCTGTTCCGCGACAATTGGCGTATCCGCCGCAACGGCCGGCTGGTGCATGCCGAAGCCACCCATATCGATGGCTCCGACCTCAGCCGCGACAATCCGGCGCTCCTGGCGGGTGCCCGTGCCTTTGCCACCATCATTCACTTTGGACCCGACTTGGCGCGCCGCCTCGAACAGGTCCGCGCGCTGCTGCCCGAGGGTGCGACAGCGGCTGCCAGTGTCAGCGGTGAACGTCTCGTCATACGAGCCATGGCAAATTCCGGGCTTGCGCTTCGCCGCACGATCGTTCCAATTCTTGGCGCACTGGCTCGCGCCGGCACTCTGCCGCGTCTCTGGCATCTTTAGGACATCTCGATGAATCTCACTCCGCGCGAAAAAGACAAACTGCTGATTGCCATGGCGGCCATCGTGGCCCGCAAGCGGCTCGAGCGGGGCGTCAAGCTCAACCATCCCGAAGCGATCGCGCTGATCACCGATTTCGTGGTCGAAGGCGCCCGCGACGGCCGCCCGGTGGCCGAATTGATGGAGGCGGGC
>NZ_DATMST010000108.1:0-9062 GCF_035565275.1 Sphingopyxis sp. | reverse complement strand
GCGGCGATGCGCCGCCGAAGAGCGCGCGGAGCGTCTGTTCGGCGGTCGATTCGCCGCCCGGACGCGCGGTGCCCGGCGCCGGCGGCGAGAGCGAGAAATCGGGCGGCACGACGAGGGGGGCCTGACGCGACACCATCATCTCGTCGGGACGGTCGCGGCTGAACAGGCTGTTCGACCCGCAGGCCGACAGGGTGGTGGCGAGAATCGAGGCTGCCAGGATGGCGGTGGTCCGGTTCACTTGACTTAAACTCCTATGCGCCCCGTTTAGTCGGCGCCCCCAATTAATCGACGGACGGCCTGACGTCCGCGCTCCCGGCCTTTTCGCCCAAGAGCAGCGCGCGCGCAACCAGCAAAAGCACGCCGAGCGTAATGCACGCATCGGCGACGTTGAAGATCATGAAGGGGCGAAAATCGCCGATGTGCAGGTCGGCGAAATCGACGACATAACCAAAGCGCACGCGGTCGACGATATTGCCGAGCGCGCCGCCGAGGATCATCGCGAGCGCAATCACATCGCCCTTCGCCTGCTCACGCGTCATCCAGAAGGCGACCGCGGCGGCGACGAGCGCGGTGACCGCGACGAGCGTCCAGCGCGTCGTGTCGGTGCAGCTGGCGAACATCGACAGCGAAATGCCGCAATTTTCCGCCCAGGTCAGGTTGAAGAAGCTCGTGATCTCCATCATCCCCTTGGGTTCCAGCGACAAGGGGACGGTGACGACCCATTTGACGGCCTGGTCGAGGACGAAGGCGAGGGTCGCGAACAACAGGCCGAAGCCGAGGTGGGGCGAACGTTGGCTGCTCATGCCGCGTCCAATACCGTGTCGCAGCGATTGCACAAGCTGCCGTCGGCCTCGACCTCGGGCAGATGGCGCCAGCAGCGGCCGCATTTGTGGTTTTCGGTGCGGGTGACGGTGAGTTCGTCGCCCGCGCGCGCGACCGACACGATGAAGATTTCCTCGAGCGCCGCCGGATCGAGCGTCGGATCGGGGATCGTGACCTCGGCCTCGAGGCTCGAGCGGATCGCCTTTTCGCGGCGATAGGGTTCGATCGCTTCGGTCACCGCCTCGCGCTGCGTGCGGACGTTCGCCCATTTCGCGGCGAGCGCAGCGTCGTTCCATGCGGCGTCGACGCTCGGCCATTCGAGCAGATGCACGCTGCCCGCATCGGGATAACGCGTGCCCCAGACTTCCTCGGCGGTGAAGACCAGCACCGGGGTCGCGTAGCGGACGAGCGCATGGAAAAGCGTGTCGAGCACGCTGCGGTACGCGCGGCGGGTGTCGGTGCCGAGCGGCGCGGCGGGGCCGAGGTCGCAGTAGAGGACGTCCTTGCGGATGTCGAAATAGAAGGCCGACAGATCCTCGTTGCAGAAATCGGCGAGCAGGCGCGTGTAGCCGTTGAAGTCGAAATCATCGACCGCCCGATGCATCTTCGCGTCGAGGTCGGCGAGCAGGCTGAGCATATAGCGCTCCAGCTCGGGCATCGCCGCGACGTCGGTGACGCGTTCCTCTTCGCTGAACCCGTCGAGCGCGCCGAGCAGGTAACGGAAGGTGTTGCGCAGCTTGCGATACTGGTCGGCGACGCCTTTGAGGATCTCGTCGCCGATGCGGTGGTCCTCGGTGAAGTCGACGCTGAGCGCCCACAGGCGGATGATGTCGGCGCCGTTGGTTTCCATCACCTTGACGGGGTCGGTCGTGTTGCCGAGCGACTTCGACTGTTTGAAGCCCTTGCTGTCCATCGTGAAGCCGTGCGTCAGCACCGCCTTGTACGGCGCCTGTCCGCGCGTGCCGCAGCTTTCGAGCAAGGACGACTGGAACCAGCCGCGATGCTGGTCGCTGCCCTCGAGATAAAGGTCGGCGCTGTGGGTCGAGCCGTCGTGGCGGACGAGCGCGGGCCAGCGGCCGCTTTCGAGCACAAAGACGTGGGTGCAGCCCGAATCGAACCAGACGTCGAGAATGTCGGTGATGCGTTCGTAGTTTGCGGCGTCGTATGCGTCGCCGAGATATTCCTGCGCGCGCGCGTCGTTCCATGCGTCGACGCCGCCCTCGCGGACGGCTGCGACGATGCGGTCGTTCACGACCGGATCGTTGAGATACTGGCCGGTCTTGCGGTCGACGAAGAGCGTGATCGGCACGCCCCACGCGCGCTGGCGGCTGAGCACCCAGTCGGGGCGCCCCTCGACCATCGACCCGATGCGGTTGCGGCCCTTGGCGGGGACGAAGCGCGTGTCGTCGATCGCCTGCATCGCCGCCTGCCGCAAGGTCGGGGCGTCGCAGAGATCCTCCTCGTGCGGGTTGAGCGCGCCGCCCTCATTCTCCCAGCGCTTTTCGCGCGGGGTCTTGGGCTCGATATGCGTCATCACCTTGTCCATCGGCACGAACCATTGCGGCGTGCAGCGATAGATGACCTTCGCCTTCGAGCGCCAGCTGTGCGGATAGCTGTGCTTGTAATCGGCGCTGGCCGCGAGCAGCCCGCCGGCTTCGCGCAGGTCCGAGCAGATCGGGCCGTCGGGGGCGTTGAATTTGGGGTTGATCACCGATCCCTGACCGCCGAGCCAGCCCCAGTCTTCGCGATATTTGCCGTCGCCCTCGACCGCGAACACGGGATCGAGCCCGTTCGCCTTGCAGAGGTCGAAGTCGTCTTCGCCATGGTCGGGCGACATATGGACGAGCCCGGTGCCGCTGTCGGTGGTGACGAAATCGCCCGCGAGGAAGGGGCGCGGACGCGCGAAGAAGCCGCCGAGCGCGTGCATCGGGTGGCGGGCGATGGTGCCGGCGAGGTCGGAGCCTTTGAAGCGGCGCTCGACGATGCCGTCCGAAAGATAGGAAAAGCCTTCGCTCGACTGGTCGAACCGCTGCTCGGCGACAATGTAGCGGTCGCCATATTGGGTACGATAGACGATATAATCGATCTCGGGACCGTAGGCCAAAGCCTGGTTGACCGGGATCGT
Organism: Sphingopyxis sp.; assembly: GCF_035565275.1. Taxonomy (GTDB): domain Bacteria; phylum Pseudomonadota; class Alphaproteobacteria; order Sphingomonadales; family Sphingomonadaceae; genus Sphingopyxis. The sequence goes on along the minus strand of NZ_DATMST010000108.1, from coordinate 6,115 downwards.
CCAAGGCGTCGTCGTCCAGATCACCGCATAGGCACCGACCAGCTCGGCAATCGGGCTTTCCGTGATCTCGAACGCGACATCGATCTGCGTCGAGACGATATCCTCATATTCGATCTCGGCCTCGGCGAGCGCGGTCTTTTCGACCGGCGACCACATCACCGGCTTGGCGCCGCGATAGAGCATGTCGTTGGCGGCGAATTTGAGCAGTTCGCGGACGATCGTGGCTTCGGCCTCATAATCCATCGTGAGGTACGGATGGTCCCAGTCGCCGCCGATGCCGAGGCGCTTCAGCTGCTCGCGCTGGGTGTCGACCCAATGCTGCGCATAGGCGCGGCATTCGGCGCGGAATTCCTCGACGGGAACCTCGTCCTTGTTGAGCTTTTTCTTGCGATATTGCTCCTCGACCTTCCACTCGATCGGCAGGCCGTGGCAGTCCCAGCCGGGGACGTAGGGCGAATCCTTGCCCTTCAGCGTCTGGGTGCGGACGACCATGTCCTTCAGGATATGGTTGAGCGCATGACCGATGTGCATGTCGCCATTGGCGTAGGGCGGGCCGTCGTGGAGGATGAACTGCTCGCGGCCCTTGCGGCTTTCGCGAATCTGCCCTTCCAGATTGCCTTCGATCCATTTGGCGAGAATCAGCGGTTCCTTCTGCGGCAGGCCGGCCTTCATCGGAAAGTCGGTCCTGGGCAGGAAGACGGTGTCGCGATAATCGCGCTGTTCGGCGGTGGGCGTGCTGTCGGTCATGGGCGGCCGCTTAGCGCAGATTTGTGCGGGAGCAAAGAAATTGGGAGCGGGATGATACCCGCCATAATACACACTTCGTCACCCCGGACTTGATCCGGGGTCCAGCTGAGCACCGTTGACAAGCGGGACCCCGGATCAGGTCCGGGGTGACGATGAAATTATAGGACGGTTGCTACTTCTGCCGCGGCCGGAGCGCGGGACCGACCTCGCGGATATCCTCGACCCAGATATAGCCGTTGAAACTTGCGGGTACCTTCGCGAGCTGTTGCGGCGTCGTCAGGCCTTCGTTCGACTTGCCGCTTTCATAGGGGCCGAAGACGATCACCCGCGCGCCGACGCTGTCCATGCGCTGGATCAGCCGGTCGGGCCAGCCCCAGAACGCCCATTGATAGTTGATCGGGATCGCGATCACGCCGTTCCGGCAGCTTTCGGGAACGATCCCGGTCCAGCCCCAGGTCACATAGTCCTTGCTGCACGCCAGCGCTTCGCGCCTCAGGTCGAACGACCAGTTGTCGGGCAGCAACTCCCGCATGCGCTTCACCGGGCGTTCGGCGCCATAGAAGGCGTCGCCGATCCTTGCGCTGTCGCGGCCCGCGGCTTTCAGGATCGCGAAAAGCTGGTCGGCCTCGCGCGCATCCTTCGATTTGAAGTTGAAGAGGATCGGGTGGACGGGGAGCGCCGCAAGACCCTCCTCGACGGTCGGCATCTTGCCGATACCCTTGCCGCGCAACGGGAAGGTCCGGCCGCCGTCGGCGGTATAGCCATAGCCGATGTCGAGCGCCTTGAGCTCTGCCAGCGTCAGGTCGCGCGTGTCGCCCTTGCCGTCGGTGCGGCAATCGACGGTCCAGTCGTGGAACAGGACCATGCGGCCGTCCTTCGTCGGCGCGACGTCGACCTCGACCATGTTGGCGCCGAGCCCGATCGCCCAGCGCATCGATTCGGGGGTGTTTTCGAACACCTCGTGGGTCGGCGGCAGCGCGTGCGCGGCGGTGCAGGTGTCGCGGCCGACAGCGGCGCGCTTGTCGTAGAGGTGGTAGACGCCGCGGTGCGCAATGAGCTTCGGCTTGCCCACGGGGTCGGGTGCGAGGAAGCTGGCGTTCGACAGCGTGAGCCAGCCGACGAGCGCGGCGAAGAGCCAGAGCGCGATTTTGGTGCGCCGCTTCATCGGCTTTTTCGGCGGGCCTTCGAGCGCGGCGGCCCAGTCTTCACTGTCGGTCATCGATCCCCCTAACTCCCTCTCCCCTCGCGGGAGAGGGCAGTGAGACTTGCGAGCTTGCTCGCTAGTCGCAGCGGGAGAGGGGGTGTGCCCTATCGATAAGACGCAGCCCCCTCTCCCAGCTTCGCCTAGGCAGCAAGCTGCCAAGGCTGCGCAACCCTCTCCCGCAAGGGGAGAGGGCTAGATGCGCGCCAACAACCCCTTCGCCTCGTCGCAGTCCGCCGCAATCTGCGCCATCAGCGCGTCCATATCGTCGAATTTCGCCTCGGGCCGGATGAAGGCGTGGAAGGCGACGTCGATTTCCTGCCCGTAAAGATCCTCGGCGAAATCGAAGAAATGCGGTTCGAGCAGTTCCTTGGGCGGGTCGAAGCTGGGGCGGATGCCGAGGTTCGCGGCGCCCTTCAGTACGCGTCCGTCGGGAAGCCGTCCGGTGACCGCATAGATGCCGTAGCGCGGGCGCAGATATTGCCCCATTTCGAGGTTCGCGGTCGGGAAGCCGAGCAGGCGGCCATTCTTGTCGCCGTGCCGGACCACATTGCGCACCGTGAAGGGACGCGTGAGGAGGCGCGTCGCGGCGGCGCAGTCGCCCGCCTGCAGCGCCTCGCGGATACGGCTCGACGAGATGACTTCCTCGGCATCGTCGACGGGCGCGACCATTTCGGTGAAGAAGCCGAGGCGGCGCGCATGGTCGGCGAGCGTGACGACATTGCCGCCGCGACCCTTGCCGAACACGAAATCGGCGCCGGTGACGACGCCCGCGGCACCGTAGCGGTCGAGCAACAGCCTGATGATGAAATCCTCGGCCGTCGTGCCCGCGAGCGTGGCGTCGAACGGCAGGACAAGCATCGCGTCGGCGCCCGCCGCGGCGAACAGCTCCTGCCGCTGGTCGAGCGTGGTGAGGCGGAAAGGCGGCACGTCGGGTTTGAAAAAGCGCACCGGATGCGGGTCGAAGGTCGCGACGATCGCGGGGCGACCCTCGTCCTGCGCGTGGCGCACCGCGCGGCCGACGACCGCCTGATGTCCCGCGTGGAATCCGTCGAAATTGCCAAGCGCGATCACCCCGCCGCGCAAGGGCTCGTCGATCCGGTTATGGCCGTCGAGGCGGATCACGGCGCCAAAGTGGTCGAGGGGGGCGGCGCGAGGGGCACGAGGCCCGCCTTCAGCACGCGGATGGCGTTGCCCCCCATCGCGGCGCGGATTTCGTCGTCGCTGAACCCGGCGTCGATCAACGCCTGCGTTACCTGTACGAGTTTCGAGGTGTCGAAACGCACGGTCGTGGCGCCGTCATAATCACTGCCGAGCGCGACATACCGGATGCCGACGAGGTCGCGGACATGTTTCATCGCCTTTGCGATGCTCGCGGGCGAGGTGTCGCAGACCGCGGCGTCCCAATAGCCGATACCGATCAGCCCGCCGGTCGCGGCGACGCCCCTGATCTGCTCGTCGGAAAGGTTGCGGTTGACCTTGCACGTCGCCTGCACCCCGCCGTGGCTCGAGACGACGGGACGGCGCGCCACCTCGAGAATGTCGGCGACGCACGCGTTCGAGCAATGCGCGATGTCGACGATCATGCCCTTCGCCTCCATCGTTTCGACCAGCTGGCGGCCGAGCGGGGTGAGCCCGCCCTTCTTCAGCCCGTGCATCGACCCGGCGAGATCATTGTCGAAGAAATGGGTGAGTCCCGCCATGCGGAAGCCGGCGGCGTAGAGCTTGTCGAGGTTCGAAAGCTTGCCTTCGAGGCCGTGCAGCCCCTCGATGCTGAGCATCGTGCCGACCGGCGGGGCCTTGCCGCGCCGCGACGCAAGCAGCGCGTCGATATTTTCGGGCGCGGTGACGGCGCGCAGCATGCCGTTCGATGCGGCGACCGCGCGGTGCAGCTTTTCGGCGTGCCAGAGCGAGCGTTCGAGCAGCGAGTTCCACGTGCGAACCGGCTGGAGCTGCGCAATCACGAGGGCGGTGATATTGTCGGTGTCGCCGCTGTTGGCGTCGTAATTCTGGCCCTTCGGCGACTTGGTCGTGCTCGCGAGGACTTGCAGCGCGACATTGCCGTCCTCGAGCCGCGGCAGGTCCATATGGCCGCGGTCGGCGCGATCGAGGAAGTTCCGGCTCCACAACAGGGTGTCGCTGTGCAGATCGACGATCGTCAGCGTCCGGTGCAGCGCCTTTGCGCGTTCGCTGACTTGCGGCAGCGGCTTGCCGTCGACCTTGTTCATTCCGCGCTCGAGCATGCCGGGGGCGAGGGTGAAAAAGGCGAGCGCGGCGACCGCGACAATGAGCAATATGCCGATCAGCCAACGACGCATGGGCCTATTTCCTTATCAGTGTGACGAAGCTGTACGCCGGGCGGCCGGCATCGTCGGCGGGATGATCCTCGCGTGCGGTCTCGTGCCAGTCGGCGGCGGCGGGATAGTCGATGATTGCGTCGCCCTTCGGTTCGAGCGCGACTTCGGTCAGCTCTATACGGTCGGCCAGCGGCAGGAAGAGGCGATAGATTTCGGCGCCGCCGATCACCATCACGTGCGGCGCGTTGGCAAGCTTCAGCGCCTCCTCGATCGTCGCCACCGGCTCGGCGCCCTCGTCCTGCCATTCGGGGTCGCGGGTCAGGACGATATGTCGGCGGCCTTCGAGGATCGCGGGCAGGCTGTCGAAGGTCTTGCGCCCCATGATCATAGGGCGCCCCATCGTGATCTGCTTGAAGCGGCGGAGGTCGGCGGGCAGGTGCCAGGCCATCTTGCCGTCGGCGCCGACCACGCCATTGGCGGCGCGCGCGAGGACCAGCGTGATTTCGGGACGATTCATGCGGGAGGGGCTCCGACCCAGGTTGCGTGGCCGAGCTTGCGGCCGTCGCGGACCTCGGCCTTGCCATAATGATGGACGTGACACGCGGGATCGGCGAGCAGCGCGGGCACCGTCTCGATCCCGCCGCCGATCAGATTGTGCATCACGACCGGGAGGGCCGCGGTGTCGGTGCTGCCGAGCGGCAGGCCGGCGACGGCGCGGATGTGATTTTCGAACTGGCTGGTGACCGCGCCCTCGATCGTCCAGTGACCGCTGTTGTGGACGCGCGGCGCCATTTCGTTGAATATCGGGCCGTCGGCGGTGGCGAAGAATTCGCCGGTGAGGACGCCGGCATAGTCGAGTTCTTCGGCAATGCGCGCCATCAGCGCGCGCGCCTCGTCCTGCTGGTCGCGCACAGCCTGCGGCGGCGGCAGGGTCGAGGTCGCAAGAATGCCGCCTTCATGAACGTTGACGGGCGAATCCCAAAAGCGCGTCTCGCCGTCGATACCGCGCACCAGCAGCACCGAAAACTCATGCGCGAAGGTCACAAAGCCTTCGAGCACCGCCGCGTGACGGTCGATGCCATCCCATGCGGCGTCGGCCTCGGCGGCAGTCATGATGCGGGCCTGCCCCTTGCCGTCATAGCCCATGCGCACGGTCTTGAGGATCGCGGGGGCGCCGATCCGGTCCAGCGCCGCATCGAGCGATGCCCGGTCGCGTACCGCTGCGAAGGGGGCGGGGCGGCCGCCGAGCCCGGCCACGAAATTCTTTTCGGCGAGCCGGTCCTGCGCGATTTCAAGGCCCGCCACGCCGGGGCGCACCGCGACATGCCCCGAAAGGAAGCGCACCGTATCGACCGGCACATTTTCGAATTCATAGGTGACGACGTCGCAATGCGCGGCAAAGGCTGCAAGGCGCGGTTCGTCGTCCCACGCCGCCTGCGTGTGATGCGCAGCGACGTCGGCAGCGACGCTTTCGCGGTCGGGGGCGTAAATGTGAACCTTGTAGCCAAGCTGCGCGGCCGCGACGGCGAGCATGCGGCCGAGCTGGCCGCCGCCGAGGATGCCGATGATCGAACCCGGTGGCAGCAAGGCGATCAGCCCTCGCGAACGGGAACGGGGGCGACGCCGTTCGTCTGCGCCTCGCGCCACGCGTCTAGTTTTTCGGCGAGCGTTGCATTCTCGTTCGCGAGCAGCGCGGCGGCGAAGAGGCCGGCGTTGGTCGCGCCCGCCTTGCCGATCGCGAAGGTCGCGACCGGAATGCCGCCGGGCATCTGGACGATCGAATAAAGGCTGTCGACGCCGCTGAGCGCCGCCGACTGGACGGGCACGCCGAGGACCGGCACGCGCGTCATCGATGCGACCATGCCGGGCA
>NZ_DATMST010000107.1:0-2197 GCF_035565275.1 Sphingopyxis sp. | reverse complement strand
CCGCAGGCCCAGCTCGGCGTCGCCCGTCTCCAGCCGCCCCAGCCCCGCCGCGATCACCGCCGCGCGCAGGTCGCCATGATGATAGGCACCCGACGCCTTGGCGCCGCCGCCTTTTATGTTGACACTGTTATCTTTGTTTGCCATATGTTGCCACTGTAAACATTACGAGTCGCCCGCGCAACCCCGCGCCACGCGGCACTTTCGCCAACTTCCGCTTAAGGAGCATCGACATGGCTAGCAATGTAGAAACCCTGATCCGCAGCGCAGTCGTCAAGGGCATCGGCAAGGTCGCCGACTTCAATCGCAAGCGCCTTCCCCGCCCGACCGATGCCCATCCGTTCCTGACCGGCATCCATAAACCGATGACCGAAGAGCTCACGCTTGAAGAACTGCGCGTCGACGGTGAAATCCCGGCGGCACTGAAGGGCCGCTATCTCCGCAACGGTCCGAACCCCGCCGCCGCCCCCGATCCCGCGAGCTACCACTGGTTCACCGGCGCGGGCATGGTCCACGGCATCCGTATCGAAGGCGGCAAGGCCGACTGGTACCGCAACCGCTGGGTTCGCGGCACCGAAGCATGCGAGGTGCTTGGCGAAGAACTGCCCCCCGGCCCGCGCGAAGGCCGCAACGACGCGCCGAACACCAATGTCGTCGGGCTGGCCGGGCGCACCTTTGCGATCGTCGAGGCGGGCGGGAAGCCGGTCGAGCTCGGCTATGAATTGAACACGATCGCCCACAACCCCTTCGACGGCACGCTGATCGGGGGCTATACGGCGCACCCGCACGAAGATCCCTTCACCGGCGAAACGCATGCGATCACCTATCGCGGCGACGAACAGAACAAGGTCTGGCACGTCGTCCTCGACCGGCAGGGGCATGTCATCCGCGAGGAAGCGATTGCGGTGAGCGATGGCCCGTCGATCCACGACTGCGCGATCACCGGGAATTACGTTCTCGTCTTCGACCTGCCGGTCACCTTTTCGATGAAGATGCTGCTCGCCGGCTATAGCTTTCCCTACGCCTGGAACGACGCGCACCAAGCCCGCGTCGGCCTCCTCCCCCGGAAGGGCCGTGGCGACGAAATCATCTGGGTGCCGGTCGAACCCTGCTATGTCTTTCACCCCGCCAACGCCTATGAAACCGCCGATGGCAAGGTGATCGTCGATGTCGTCGCGCACGAAACGATGTTCGCAAGTTCAAAGCGCGGACCCGACAGCGAGAAGTCGCGCATGGAACGCTGGACGATCGACTCGGCGGCCGGCACGACGATACGCACGGTGATCCATGATCATGCGCAGGAATTTCCGCGCTATGACGAACGGCTGACGACGCGGCCCTATCGCTATGCTTATGCGGTCGCCATTCCCGACGGTCCATCTGCCGAATGGGCGCTCGCCGATACGCGGCTTTTCCGCCACGACCTCGCGAAAGGTACGACCGACATCCACGATTTCGGCCCGAACCGGCATCCCGGAGAGTTCGTTTTTGTCCCCAGAAATGCGCAGGGCGCCGAGGATGACGGATGGCTTGTCGGCCTTGTGGTCGACATGAATGACGAGACCACCGATCTCGTCATCCTGAACGCCGAAGATTTTATCGGATCGCCGCAAGCAGTCGTTCATCTGCCGCACCGGATCCCTCCGGGCTTCCACGGAAACTGGGTCGCCGATTGACGAGAGCGCGGCGCGCCATCGGCGCCGCGGTCACGAGCGATCGTTCCATGTCGACATCGATCACCGTCGCCCCACCGCCGACCAGCAACAGGCTGGGCAAATAAAATGTCAAAGACTCGCGGCTGGCAGCACCGGAATCTTCGCCGCATCGCTTGAAGCACACGGCTCATCCCGGAACCGTAGCGATTTCGGCAGCACTTTCCGGCCGTGGCTCGTTTCAGCTTCACTATGACGAAAAACATCGCCCTCTCCCGCCCTGCCACGAGCGCGATTGCCGCGTTCCTGGCCCTGTCCACCCCCGTTGCATTTGCGCAGGAAATCCCGACGGTCACGATGACGCCGCCGGTCGCGGCGCCGGCTCCGCAAACCCCGCCGACCGTGCCTGAGCCAAGCACGACTGCACCGACCGCGACCCCGCAGACGGCGCAGCCCGCCACGCCAAAGCCGGTAATCCGCGTGCCGCTGGATATTGCACCGGTCGAAACCGCCACCCCCAAGACGGCGGAACCCGCTGCCACGCCCGC
>NZ_DATMST010000106.1:0-1840 GCF_035565275.1 Sphingopyxis sp. | reverse complement strand
ATCGGCACCATCCTCGGCCCCGCGCGCGACGAGCCGCGTTGCGGCATGGCGCTCAAGCGCATCCACGCCGCGCTCGAAGCTCGCATGAATCGCGGGGGTCAACATCGTCGCCGGGGCGATGCCCGACAGCGCGGCTGCCGCCGCGGCGACGAAGCGGTCGAGATCGGGGCTGTCGATCGCGATCAGCAGGCCCGGGTTGGTGCAGAACTGCCCCGCCCCCATCGTCAGCGACTGCGCGAAACCTTCGCCCAGCGCGTCGGCGCGATTGCGGAGCGCGGCGGGGAAGAGGATTACGGGATTGATGCTGCTCATTTCGGCATACACCGGGATCGGCTCGGGTCGGGCCGCGGCGATCTGCATCAGTGCGAGCCCGCCGCCCCGCGAGCCCGTAAAGCCTGCCGCCTTGATCCGGGAGTCGGCGACGAGCGCGGCGCCGAGGGCATTCGACGGGCCGGGAAGATACGAGAAGACGCCTTCGGGCAGTCCGCAGCTTTTCACCGCCGCGCGGATCGCACGCGCGACGAGTTCGCCCGTCCCCGGATGCGCGGGATGGCCCTTGACCACGACGGGGCAGCCCGCCGCGAACGCCGATGCGGTGTCACCGCCCGCAACGGAAAAGGCGAGCGGAAAGTTGCTTGCGCCGAACACCGCGACCGGGCCCAGTGCGACATGACGGCGGCGCAGGTCGGGGCGTGGCAGCGGCGCGCGGTCGGGCAGTGCGGGATCGATCGTCGCGTGCAGCCAGTCGCCGGCGCGGACGAAAGCGGCGAACATGCGGAGCTGCCCGATCGTGCGGCCGCGCTCGCCTTCCAGTCGCACGCGCGGCAGGCCGCTTTCGGCCATCGCGCGCTCGATGAGGTCGTCGCCGATCGCGCCGATTTCATCGGCGATCGCTTCGAGAAACGCCGCGCGCGCTTCGGGCGTGGTTTCGGAAAAGGCGGCAAAGGCGTCGTCGGCGAGCGCGCAGGCGCGGTCTACATGACCGGTTCCCGCCGCGCTGAACGACGGCGCGATCGCCTGCCCGGTCGACGGATCGGTCGCGGAGAAAATGTCCGTCGTGGTTTCTTCGGCGCCGCCGATGAAAATGGTGCCAGCTAGCATGGATCGTCCTTCACTGTTCGGGGAGGGGGTCGGGCCGGAAGGTCCGGGTCATTTCGGCGTTGCGCGTTGCGGCAGCGGCGATCGTGTCGCCCATCAGCCTTTCGAGCGCATCGCCTTCGTCGAGGATCGCGAGACCGGCCAGTGTCACACCGCCCGGACTGGCGACGCGGCGCGCCATGTCGGCGGGATCTGCGTCCGCCTCGCACAGCATCGCGCCCGCGCCGACCATCGTTTCGGCAATGAGTCGAAGCGCCTGATCACGGCTGAGACCCTGCGCTTCGGATGCGGTCGCCATCGCGTCGGCGATGCGGAAGAAAAAGGCCGGCGTCGCTCCCGAAACCGTCGTCGCGGCGGCGCAGGACGCTTCGTCATCCATCCATAATGCGGTGCCGAGCGGAGCGAACAGCGCCGTGACGAGCGCCCGGGCGGTATCGTCGAGTCCGTGACCCGTGAGCGCGGTAAGACCCCGGCCGATCGCCGCGGGGAGGTTGGGGACCGCGCGCACCAAGGCGCCAGCGTTCGGGAAATAGTGCCGCAGCGTCGCAAGCTCGACCGCCGCGAGCACCGACACGACTATTGTCCCGGGGCCCGCCAGCGCGGCCAGCATGGGCGCCGCTTCGGCCAGCTTCTGCGGCTTCACCGCGAGGACCAGCACCGTTGGCGGGGCGAGGTCGGCAGGAATCGAAGCAACTTGCTGTACGGCGTCCGGCACGTTTGCCGGCGCCGGATCGACGACCGT
>NZ_DATMST010000105.1:0-8496 GCF_035565275.1 Sphingopyxis sp. | reverse complement strand
AGCGGTGCGGCGGGGCCCGTGAGCACGGGAACGGGACCGGCGCCGGGCGCGACGCCCTGGCCTTTCAGGATTGCCAGCTGCTGCGCGAGCGGCAGATAGGGGCCGGGTACCGGCTCGCGGCCGAGATAAGGCGCGCGGAAGGCGTCGGGCATCCCCCAGCGTCCGCGCCAGCGGTGAAAGATATGCGCGCCGACGATGTTGGTCATCACCAGGCTCTTGCCCCAGCGCGGCCAGATCGCCTGCGTGTGGTAATGGGTCGCGAGCCCGACCTTCGGGAAGACATAGCCGCCGAGCGCGGCGGAAGCGATGCGGCTCGCGCGCAGCCAGTTGGGCTTGCTCGGTGCGCGCGCCATCGCGCCATCGCAGCTGAAGGTGAACTGGCACACGCCCGCACGCTGTGACCCCTGGAAGACGACGCCGCATACCGTGTTGGGGAAGCTGGGATGGCGGACGCGGTTGATCACCGTCTGCGCAACGCCGCGCATCCCGTCGTCGGTCTCGGACGCGGCCTCGTAATAGATGGCGGCGGTCAGGCAATAATGCGCGCGTTCGCGATCGAGCGCCGTGACGCCGCGGAAAACATATGGCTTGGCCGGCGGCCCGACGAACGCTTCATCGCGCAGCAGCGCGGGGTCGGTGGGGGGCATCGCGGCGGCGTCGCTGTAACCTATGCTTGCCGGGTCGGGCAGCGTCGGGTCGATCTTCAGCGCCGCGGCATAATCATCGGCATTCATGATCGCCCACCGCGTGGGATCATAAGCCTTGAAGTCGAGCGGGACCGAGACGCTGTACGGGCCGAAGACCGCGGGCGGGCGCATCTGGCCGCTCGACAGAAGGAAGGCGAGGCACGCCGTCGCAACCACCGCGGCGATCGCCGCCCAGAAGGCACGACCGGGCCCCGCCGGCTTTGGCGGCGGTGGATCGCGCCACGTCGAGCGGGCGGTCAAGGCGAGTTCGGGCTTCATCTGCGCATCAAAATTCCGTCACCCCGACCGACGCCGATTCGCGCAGGCGGGGTGGCGCTGACCCCTTATACGCTGAAACGCCAACAAAATGTTGCACGCGGGTACCGGTTGTTTCGCTGCGGAACGGCGAACCGCGCCGGATTTAATTTTGCTCGCACCGGAAAAGCTGCCGTATGGCACCCTGTTCGGGCTTCAACTGACGCCAGTCGATCCGGTTTTCGTCGGTCGACAGGGTAAGCTCTTCGGTCGACGTCCAATCCTCGCCGCCCCCCGAATTGCGCGCGTCGACGGCGATGCGCGCGAGGCCGCCGACACTGGCGACGCGTTCGGCAAGCATCTCGCCTTCGGCCTGATGCAACCCGCGTTCGTCGATCGTCAGCATTTCAAGCGGACTGGCGGCGCAGGCGCCGCGCGATGCGGCCCATCGTCCATGAAATGCGGCGGGGATGCCGCCAGCCGGCATCGGCAGCTCGGCCTCGGCCGCTTCGGAGTCGTCGGCGGGCTCGCCGTCGGACGTCGAAACGAACAGGGTCAGCCGCCCGTCCTTCGCCCGCTTCACTGCGACGAGCAGCGGATAGGTGCCGTTTACGACATGCCCGCGCGCCTGATCGTCGGTGAATTCGATCGCCGCCTTCGCGATCGCCGCGCGATGCGCCCTGTCGGCGAAATAGTCGTCGGCGCTGTCGCCGGGCTGCAGGACGCCGCGGACATCGACGTTGTAACGGTCCTGCTGCAATATCGCGGCCGGGTCCGACAGCTTTGCGCCGCTACTGCTGACCCGGTCGTCGGCGCCGATCATCGCGCCATATTCGGCTACATATTCGAAATCGCCGGCGGTCTGCGCCTGCGCGGCCGGTGCCGCCGAGATACCGAGACCGACCGCGACGGCGAGCCGGGACAGTTTCGCGATTATAGCAAATTTCATTGATTCTTCCTTGGCTTGTCATTTCTGCGTCGGGAATAGGCTCGAAACGACCCGGCGTCGCTTCGCATGGTGCCGGCAGGTGGTCTGTGATCATCGGCATAACGACGCCAGCGGCGGTCAGTCGACGATGTCGGCGTGGAACCACTCGCCGCGGGGGGTCACCTCGATCGGCAGACCGAACAGGCGGGTGAGCGCGTCGCCGGTCAGCAGCGTTTCCTTGTCGCCATCCTGTTCGACCCGGCCTTCGCGCAGCATCACGATGCGCGATATTTCGGGCAGAATTTCCTCGATATGGTGCGTGATGAGCAGCAGCGTGGTGCCGCCGCGCGCGACGGCGCGCAGCATGTCGAGGAAATGATGCCGCGCGGCGGGGTCGAGCCCCGCGCACGGTTCGTCGAGGAGGAGCGCGCGCGGGCGATGCGCGAGCGCGCGGGCGATCAGTATGCGGCGGGCCTCGCCGGTCGACAGGCTCGCGATGCTGCGGCCGATCAGATGGGTCGCGCCGACCTCTTCGATCGCGGCGCGCGAGACGTCGACCATCTCCTGCGTATAGTCCTGATGCGCCCACAGACCGCGCGAGGCGAAGAAGCCCGAGACGACGCAGTCGAGCACTTCGAGCGGCGGTTCGGCGTCGAAATCGAGCTGCATCGTCGAGGAAACGATACCGAGCAGCTTGCGAAGGTCGAAAACGTTCCAGTTGTCCTGCCCGAAGATCCGCACCGTGCCGCCGTAAAGCGGATAGATCTGGCGCGTGATCAGCTTGACCAGCGTCGATTTCCCCGATCCGTTGGCGCCGAGGATGGCGGTATTCTCGCCGCCATGCAGGGTGAGGGCGGGCAGGTCGAGGATGCAGGTATCGTCGGCCATCACGCGGGCGTTGGCGAGGCTGAGCAGGTCGTCCGCGGCGGGCGCGATGCGGGGGGAGGTGTGGGTGGCGGCCATCGTCGGGCTTTCGTTGTTGGACCGCCGCGCGTTGCCGGAAAAGGGCGCCGCGGGCAACCGCCGTGCGCGTCCGGGATCAGGCCCGGGCGCCTGACCCTAGCGAACCTCGACCGTCAGATGTTCGATCGCGTGTACCGGCGCGAGGCGCTGGCAAATGGTTTCGCGGGTCGCGCCGACGACGCTGACGATGGCCGAGTGGGCGCCCGGGCCGACGCGCCAGACATGGAGGTCGGCGATCTTCGCATCGCCGGGGTCCTCGACGAGCGCGCGAATCCGGGCTTCGAGCTTCGCGTCGGTCGCATCGAGCAACACCGCGCCGGTGTCGCGCATCAACGACCATGACCAGACCGCGATTACCGCCGCTCCGACAACGCCCATCGCGGGGTCGAGCCACGTCCAGCCGAGATATCGTCCGCCGAGCAAGGCCGCGATCGCGAGCACCGAGGTCAGCGCGTCGGCGATGACGTGGAGATATGCCGAACGGAGATTATTGTCCTGCTCGTGCGAATGATCATCGTGCGAATGATCGTGATCCTGGCCGTGGTCGTGGCCGTGATCGTGGCCATGACCGAGTAGCAAGGCGCTCGCGACATTCACCCCGAGCCCGATCATCGCGACGACCGTCGCTTCGCCAAAGGCGACGGGGCTGGGATCGAACAGGCGCGTCAGCGATTCATAGGCGATGCCGAGCGCGAATATCCCGAGGACGAGCGCCGAGGCGAAGCCCGCGAGATCGCCGACCTTGCCGGTCCCGAAGCTGTAGCGGCCGCTCGTCGCATGGCGCTTGGCATAGCGATAGGCGAGGGCGGCGATGCCGAGTGCGCCGGCGTGCGTTGCCATATGAAAACCGTCGGCGAGCAGCGCCATCGAGTTGAAGGCGAGGCCTGCCGCTATCTCGGCAACCATCATTGCGGCGGTGAGCAGCACGACCCAGAGCGTCCGGCGCGCATTCGCGTCGTGCCGCTTGCCGAGATACACATGGCTGTGCGTCAGCGCGTCGATTTCGCTGTCGAGGGACATGTCTGCTGCCTATCCGATGAAAAAAGAATGGCAAGCGTCTGTTGCGGCGAGCGGGCAAGGACGCAACTTCGTTCCCGATCGCGGCCCATATGTTTTGAAAAGTCGGCTGCCATCCGGGGCAATACCGCCCGAATTCGGTCGCCGGAAAGCTGCAAATGCAAAAAATTACGCTTTTGCGACACAGTCTTATCGGTTCGTCGCACGAAACGCGCGACGAGCCGCGCAACTTTCGACATTGCCGCGAGTATTCATGTGCCAGAATGGACCACGTGAATATGCGGGCTCATCTGCGGGGGCGGCTGGTTTTGAAGGAGTAGAGTATGGGTGCCGTTTCCAAAAGTCCTAGAATATTGTTGCTGCTGGCGATGCTTGCCGGGACAGCAACGGGCAGCCTCGCTGCCCAGCAGCAGCCGGAGGGGTCCGAAGGTGACGTTATGGCAACCGTCGTTGCCGAGCTGCCCTCGCCCGAACAGATGACCAAGGGCCCCAAGGTCGAAGGCATCATCTCCGCGCGCAGCGATGGCCGGATGCAGGTTACGACCGCCGACGGCAACAACACGGCGATCGCGATCGCCGACTACACCAAGATCAAGAGCAGCGGCGGGTTCCTGGGCCTCGATCGCGACAAGCTTGCCGCGAATTCGCTGCTCAACGGCCTGCCTGTCTCTGTCGATACGTTGCAGTGGGACGGCGGGCTCGTCGCAAGCCAGGTCGATCTCAAGAGCAAGGATCTCCGGACCGCCTCGATGATCCGGACCGGAACCGACCAGCGCTTCGCCGAACAGACGGCAGCTACCGAGGCGCTACGCGGCCGTGTGGGCGATATCGATCAGTATAATATCAAGGGCACGACCAACGTGAACTTCGACACCGGCAAGGCAGTGCTGTCCGAGCAGGCGAAAGCCGATCTCTGCACCGCGGCGACCACCGCCGACGGGATGGACAACGCCCTGTTGCTTGTCGTTGGCTATACCGATTCCACGGGAAGCCAGGAGCTGAATCAGGTGCTCAGCGAAAAGCGCGCTGCGCGCGTCGTCAACCATCTTCAGCAGGCTTGCGGCTGGAAACCCTATCGCATGCTGACGCCCACCGGGATGGCTGAAGCCGACCCGGCGGCAGATAATACGACACCCGAGGGCAAGGCGCAGAACCGCCGCGTCGCGGTGAATATCATGGTCAGCAAGGGCCTCGACGGCCTCTAAGAAGAATGTCCGGGGTGGACTTTAACCATCCCGGACGTCCCCGTGGGGAGCGCCGACGCGTTCCCGGCTGCGTTTCCCTTTCCGGCTTCCGGCCACGGCCGCCGATGTGCCGGCGTGGTCACCTGATCCCCTGAGCATTCTCCCCTTGCCGACTCATGCGGCGAAGCCTATATGCGGCCTACTTCTTGACATGGTTAGCCAGTTGGGACGTCGGGGCCGCGGGCCGCGGCGGCTATACCCACATGCTTTCCGGTCATCCGGTTTGGGAACATGGCTTGGTCGATCTCGACACCCTTAATGCGATTATCGCGCCCGAAGCCGAGGCAATGGGCCTCGCGCTCGTGCGCGTCGCCTTCTTTGGCGGCGAAAGCGATCCGACGCTGCAGGTGATGGCCGAGCGGCCCGATACGCGCCAGCTGACGATCGATGATTGCGCCGACCTGTCGCGCCGCATCTCGGACCGGCTCGATGCGCTTGAGGAGGCGGGCAGGGACCCGATCGACCAGGCGTACCGGCTCGAAGTGTCGTCGCCGGGTATCGACCGGCCGCTGACGCGGCCCGCCGACTTCGCCGACTGGGCGGGGCACGAGGCGAAGATCGCGCTCAGGGAAAAGCGCGACGGGCGCCAGCGCTTCAACGGCGAGCTGATAGGCATCGACGGCGATGTCGTCACGATTTCGGATAAGGAAGGGGTGGAACACAAGCTGCCGTTCGACGCGATCGACACGGCGAAGCTCGTTCTCACCGACAAATTGATTGCCGCAACCGTCCCGCTTTCGATCGAAGGCGCCGACGAAATGGAAGAAGAAGGACAGGACTGATGGCCACTGCCATTTCCGCCAACAAGGCCGAGCTGCTCGCGATTGCCAATTCGGTCGCCAGCGAGAAGATGATCGACAAGGGCATCGTCATCGAGGCCATCGAGGAAGCGATCCAGCGCGCGGCGCGCGCGCGCTACGGCGCCGAGAACGACATTCGTGCGAAACTCGACGCCCAGACCGGCGACCTGCGCTTGTGGCGCGTCGTCGAAGTCGTCGAGGCGGTCGAGGATTATTTCAAGCAGGTCGACCTCGCCGCCGGCCAGAAATTGCAGAAGGATGCCAAGATCGGCGACTTCATCGTCGATCCGCTGCCCGCGGTCGATCTTGGCCGCATCGACGCCCAGTCGGCGAAGCAGGTCATCTTCCAGAAGGTCCGCGAAGCCGACCGCGAGCGCCAGTATGAAGAGTTCAAGGATCGCGCGAGCGAGATCATCACCGGTGTCGTGAAGTCGGTCGAATTCGGCCACATCGTCGTCAACCTCGGCCGCGCCGAGGGCGTGATTCGCCGCGACCAGCAGATCCCGCGCGAACTGATGCGCGTCGGCGATCGCGTCCGCGCGCTGATCCTGTCGGTGCGCCGCGAAAACCGCGGTCCGCAGATTTTTCTCAGCCGTGCGCACCCCGACTTCATGAAGAAGCTGTTTGCGCAGGAAGTGCCCGAAATCTACGACGGCATCATCGAGATCAAGGCGGCTGCCCGCGACCCGGGTTCGCGCGCGAAGATCGGCGTGATCAGCTATGACGGCAGCATCGATCCCGTCGGTGCCTGCGTCGGCATGAAGGGCAGCCGCGTGCAGGCGGTCGTGCAGGAAATGCAGGGCGAAAAGATCGACATCATTCCCTGGTCCGAGGATACCGCGACCTTCGTCGTCAACGCGCTTCAGCCCGCAACCGTCCAGCGTGTCGTCATCGACGAGGATGACAGCCGCATCGAAGTCGTCGTCCCCGACGACCAGTTGTCGCTCGCCATCGGCCGCCGCGGCCAGAATGTCCGTCTCGCCAGCCAGCTCACCGGCAGCCAGATCGACATCATGACCGAAGCCGACGCCAGCGAGAAACGCCAGCGCGAATTCGTCGAACGCTCGACGATGTTCCAGGAAGAGCTCGACGTCGATGAAACGCTCGCGCAGCTCCTCGTCGCCGAGGGTTTCGGCGAACTCGAAGAAGTCGCCTATGTCGGCATCGACGAACTCGCGAGCATCGAAGGATTCGACGAGGAACTGGCGCAGGAGCTGCAGAGCCGCGCCGCCGAAGGGCTTGAGCGCCGCGAGGAAGCGTCGCGCGCGCAACGCCGTGAACTCGGCGTCGAGGATGCGCTCGCCGACATTCCGCACCTGACCGAAGCGATGCTCGTCGTGCTCGGCAAGGCCGGGATCAAGACGCTCGATGATCTTGCCGATCTTGCGACCGACGAACTGATCGCGAAGAAGCGCACCGACAACCGCCGCGGCCCGCCGCGCAGCGAACGCGCCGAGGACAAGGGCGGCGTGCTGGGCGAATATGGTCTGAGCGAAGAGCAGGGCAACGAGATCATCATGGCGGCACGCGCGCACTGGTTCGACGACGAGCCGGCGGCAGAGGCTGAACAAGCTGCGCCGCAAGCCGGGGAGGCCGCCGATGCGGACCCCGCGCAATGATCAGCTGACCGAAACCGACCGCGCAAAGGGGCGCGGCCAGCATGTGCCCGAGCGGCGCTGCGTCGTAACCGGCGAGGTTTCGCCGGCGGAGCAGCTCGTGCGCCTGGCGCTCGGCCCCGATAACAGCATCGCCGCCGACGTCCATGGCAAGGCGCCGGGGCGCGGCGCGTGGATCGGCGTCAATCGCGCCGACCTCGAAACTGCCCGCGCAAAAGGCAAGCTGAAGGGCGGGCTTTCACGCGCGCTTCACGAAGGCAATATCGCCATTCCCGACGATCTCGGTGAGCGGATCGAGGCGCAGCTTATGCGCGCGACACTCGACCGGCTCGGGCTCGAATCGCGTTCGGGCACGCTGATCAGCGGCAATGAAAAGATCGAGCAGGCGGCGCGCCGAGGACAGGTTCGCCTGCTCTTGCATGCGAGCGACGCGGGCGAGGATGGCCGCAAGAAACTCGCGCAGGCCTGGCGCGTCGGCGAGGACGATGAAGGCTCCGGACGCGAGGGCCAGGTCTTGCCGGTGGACCGCGGCACCCTATCTATGGCATTAGGACGCGAGAATGCGGTGCATCTGGCGATTACAGACGCCCGCGCCGCCGACCGTGTGCTGGCGCATTTGAGCCGCTGGCAGTTTTTCACAGGATGGAGTAGGGACGCGACCAATCGCGATTCCGACCCGCATGCCCCGCCGCCCGCCGGCGAGGAAAAAATTGGGGCGGCGCCGGACGGCACCGCCGCTTCGGATGCGTTTTGAAGGAATGATGGTTTTCGATGAGTGACGAACAGGACAAACCGACCCTTACCCGCAAGCCTCTGGGGCTGAAGCGGACGGTCGAGGCCGGACAGGTGCAGCAGCAATTCAGCCACGGGCGCCGGAATACGGTGGTGGTCGAGGTGAAGCGTCGCCGCGTGCTCGGTCGTCCGGGCGAAGCCGCGCCGGTCGAGGCCGAAGAGGTCGAGGCCGCTCCGGCGCCCGCTCCCGTCGCA
>NZ_DATMST010000104.1:0-3777 GCF_035565275.1 Sphingopyxis sp. | reverse complement strand
GACGCTGCGGCGCAGAGCGGCGGCAGCTTCGAGCTCATCCAGCTCGACCTCGCCTCGCTCGCCAGCGTCCGCGCTGCCGCCGATGCGCTCGTCGCCGACGGCCGCCAGTTCGACGTCGTCATCAACAATGCCGGCGTGATGGCCGCGCCCTTCGGCAAGACCGCCGACGGGTTCGAAACGCAGTTCGGTACCAATCACCTCGGCCACTTCACCTTCGCCAACCGTATCGCGCCGCTGATCAGGGATGGCGGCCGTCTCGTCAGCCTCGCCTCGTCGGGGCACCGTTTCTCCGACGTGAATCTCGACGATCCGAACTTCGACAACGGCGATTATGATCCGTGGGCGGCTTATGGCCGCTCGAAGACCGCCAACATCCTGTTCGCCGTCGAGTTCGACCGGCGGCACAAGGATCGCGGCGTGCGCGGCATCGCGCTCCACCCGGGCGGCATCCACACCGAACTCGGCCGTCACCTCGACGAAGGCGCGCTCGAAGCGCTTGTCGCGCAGATCAACGAGAGCGCGAAAGCCGCGGGCGGCGAGGCGTTCGAGTTCAAGTCGATCCCGCAGGGTGCGGCGACCTCGGTCTGGGCGGCTGCCGTCGCAGATCCGGCCGAAGTCGGCGGGCGCTATCTCGAGGATTGCCACGTCGCCGAACTCGCCGACGACGAGGGCCTGCGCGCCGGGGTGCGCGCCTATGCGATCGACCCCGACAACGCCAAGGCGCTGTGGGCGAAAAGCGAAGAGCTCGTGGGCGAGCGCTTCTGATGCGTTCGAAGGGCGAGCGGCGGACCTTGTCGCTCGCCCTTCGTGCGTCCTATAGCCGCGCGATGCTCACCCATCGCCTCGCCACCCCCGACGACCTCGAAGCCCTGCGCGACGTGATGGCGCAAGCCATCGCCGAACTGCAAAAGGGCTTCCTTACCGCCGAACAGATCGCCGCCAGCAACGCCGTGATGGGGCTCGACACGCAGCTCGTCGCCGACGGCACCTATTTCGTCATCGAGGATGATGAGGATGACCGCATCGCCGGCTGCGGCGGCTGGTCGTACCGTGCGACGCTTTACGGCGGCGACCACAGCAGCGACCTGCGCGACCCCGCCCCGCTCGACCCCGCAGTCGACGCCGCACGGATCCGCGCGATGTACACCCACCCCGATTTCGCGCGCCGCGGCGTGGGCCGTCTGATCATGACATTATGCGAGAATGCAGCCCGTGCCGCGGGCTTCCGCCGCGCCGAGATGATGGCGACGCTCTCGGGCGAACCGCTCTACCGCGCGTGCGGCTATACGCCGATCGAGCATGTGGCGGCGCCGGGTCCGGACGGCGTCGCCGTCCCGCTCATCCGCATGGGAAAACCGCTGGTCGAGCGGGCTTAGCCTTCGCCTCGCTTCGCCCGGCGGCGGCGCCACAGGATCAGCCCGCCGACACCCAGCCCGAACAGGCCGAACATTCCGGGTTCGGGCACCGGTACTGCGCCGCCGCTCGATGATCCGCCGCCCGACGATCCGCCTGTCGAGGTGCCGCCGCCGGACGACGTGCTGCCCGACGGTGGGGTCACATATCCGCCCTTGAAGGTACCGATATGCATTTCGCCATTCTGCTTGAGGTTGCCGAACACCGCCGACCCCTGGATGTAATTGCGGGTCTCCGCATCAGCCAGCGGCGCAAGCACCGATCCGCCCCAGGCGGTGGTCAGCTTCAGATCCTCGGCATCGGGGAAGTTCCAGATTACCCGCTCGCCGAGGTTGTTGGTGCCGCCGAGGAAATTGTCGTTGAGATTGATCGACCGGCCACTGACGTTGACGATCGCGGTATCGGCGCCATTGAGGTTGAACTGGATCTCGCCGATCCTGTCGAGGTCGGCCGCGGTAATGTTGAACACCGCCAGTCCCTGTGCATTGGGCTGCGCGTTGAAGGTGCCGCGATTGCCCTGAACGCTCAGCTGGCTGTTCGCCGTCAGCGTGCCCATGTCGAACGACAGGCTGCCGAGGCTGCTCTTGAGGTCGGTCTTCTGCTGTTGCAGCCCCAGCGCGAATCCGGGGTTACTCCGGTCGAGGTTCGACAGGACGGTGTTCTGGTTGACGTTGGTGTTGTTGATCGTCCCGCCGACCTTCACCGTCTGGTTCGGGCCGTTGAGATTGAAACCGCTCGTCACATTGCCGCCGACGACCGCGCCCGACCCGTTATTGAGGTTCTTGTGGCCGCCGTTAACGTTGCCGACGACGGTCAGCCCTGGCTGGCCGTTCGGCGAGGTGGTGGCGCGGATGCCGTAATTCGACGAATTGCCGGTCAGGTTGCCGCCGACAAAGGTCCGCCCCTCGACCTCGGACGACGAGTCCAGATTGCCGAGCACGACGAGATTCCATTCGCGCAGCGCATCGATACCGGTGATCGCCTTGGTCTGGGCGACAAGCGGGAGCGTCAGCGCGGCTGTGATCAACGCAGCGGGAAACAGGGTACGAAGCGAGAAGGACACGAATTTGATATCCATATTTCAAGGGGAAAGGCGCCGGCGCCCTTAAGGCATCCATCGCTGATCATACACCGAACTGCGGCAGACCGTTGTCCCGATATGAAACAAGCGCCGGAATATGTCGGGAAGGCGTGGCAAAATTGCGGTCAGACCCTGCGCATGTCGGCTTCGGATCAGCCGATCGACAGAAAGGCCGTCACCGTCAGCCGGCCTGCGGCCGGATCTGCCGACAGTCTGGCGTCGGGAGAGATCGCGCCGCTATGAAGGTTCGCGCTCCGGTATAGCAGCGCCCGGTTGTACCGCGCAGTCTCGGCGCGGATGCATTCGAACAGCGGCGTGTCGTCCCGCATATATCCGGGCGGCGGCGGTCCGCCATAACGCATCTCTGTGTCGAGATGGCGAAAGAACAGGTCGCGCCGCGCCTCGTCGATCGTCTCGAACCCCGTCGCACGGTGCCGGAAAAAGACGGTGCCGTCGCGGTCGTCGGGCGAGAGATAATGCACGAGCGCGATGCGGTCCGGCGTGAAGGCATCGACATGCGGCAGGCGCTGCGGGATCGTCAGCGCCCCGGCTGGGGTCGATACGATCGAAAAACTCGCGTCGATGACGGTAATTGGTCCCGTCCGGCCGAAGCTTTCGGCGGCGGCAGCAGCGATAACGGGAAGTAGCGCCGCAAGATATCCCGCCGGCAGCGCGGCGCGCACGCCCGGATAATGGTTCAGCGCCGGAGTGAAGCTTGCCGCCGCGGCAAAGCGGCGCAACGCGTCGGGATCGGGCGCGAAATCATCGATGATGGCAATTGGCTGCGCCTCGGCGCCGATCGCTTCAACCGCAATCCGCGCCGTCATTCGGCGCAAGCCTCGGCGCGCGACAACAGAAAATCGCGCTCGCGATCGTTACCGGCAAGCGCCGCTGCCGCCTCGAACGCCGTGCGCGCCTCTCCCCGCCGTCCCGCGCGGAGCAGGAAATCGCCGCGCGCTGCGGGAAGCGGGGCATAGTTGCGCAGCATCGCTTCGCCGGCGATCGCATCAACGAGCCGCAGGCCGGCTTCGGGGCCGAACGCCATGCTGTGCGCGACCGCGCGGTTGAGTTCCACGACCGGTGACGGCATCACTTCGCCCAGCCGGTCGTACAAGGCCGCAATCCGGGCCCAGTCCGTATCTCCGGCGTGCCGGGCCCGGGCGTGACACGCCGCGAGCGCCGCCTGCAGCGCATAAGGACCGTTGGCGCCGCCCAGCGCCTCGATGCGCGCCAGCGCATTGAGACCGCGGCGGATCAGAAGCTGATCCCAGCGCGCGCGGTTC
>NZ_DATMST010000103.1:0-7723 GCF_035565275.1 Sphingopyxis sp. | reverse complement strand
CGTGCGCAGCTTCATCGGCGCGGGCGGCCGTTCGGTCATCGCGAGCCACTGGCCCGCGCCCGACGACTTCAACGCGACCCGGCGCCTGATCGGCGGACTGTTCACGGCGGGCCAGGGGACCAGCGTCGCCGATGCGCTGTGGGCGACGCAGGTGCGTCTGATGGACGACCAGCAGACCTCGCATCCCTATTATTGGGCGGGCTTCGCGATCATCGGCGACGGCGGCCAGGCGCTGCTCCATGACGGTACAACCACCGCCGCTGCGGGCACGAAGGGGGCAGCCGGTCGCGCGGCCCGCTGATCCGATGACAGCCGCCGACCCGACCTCCGCGCTGGACGGCCAGCGACCCGCGGTCCCGCTGCGCAAGCGGGTGCGCCGGCTGGTCATGCAGCTTGGTCCGTCACGCATGGCGGCGACGATCGCCTTTCTGTTCGTGGCGATGCTGGTCGCAAGGTTCAGCTGGCAGATGCCGCTGATCGACGCCGCCGAACGCGCGCTTTACGATTCCCGCGCGACGCTGATGGCGCCGCGCGTCGAACAGGACAGGCGCATCACTCTCGTCACCTACAATGACGAGACGCTGTTCAACACCGGCATCCGCTCGCCGCTCGACCGGACATTGCTTGCGAAGGCGCTCGGCAACCTCGACCAGATGGGCGCGAAGGCGATCGGGATCGATATCGTCTTCGATTCCCCGCGCCCCGACGACGACGTGCTGAAGGCGCAGCTGCGCGCGATGCAGACGCCGACCTGGCTCGCCTATGCCGAGCAGCAGAGCAACCCGAACACGATCTTCTACGAACAGCAGAAATATCTGGAAGCCTATCAGGCCGACGTCACGACTGCGAAGACGAGGCCGACGAGCGTGCTGTTCCGCACCGACGACGACAGCGTGATCCGCAACTGGCCCGACCGGCCGAAGAACCTGCCGCCGCTGATGGCCAACGCCCTCGCCCCCGTCGATCGGGCGCATGCGAACTATCAGGGCAATATCCGTTTCCTCGTCCCTGCCCGGGCGGCCGAGAAAGAGGTCGAGCCCGTCTTCGCCAATATCCCGATCGACACCTTCGCGATGCCGATGGACGCCGAAATGCGCGAGGGCTTTGCCGAACTGGTGAAGGGCCGTTACGTGCTGATCGGCGGCGACATTATCGACAACGACCAGTTCAACACGCCGCTCAGCCGCTTCCCCGACGCGATCACCGGCCAGCATGAAACGATGATCGGGCTCGAGGTGCACGCGCACATGCTGGCGCAGCAGCTCGACAACGCCTGGTCGCGCCCGCTTGCCGGACCCGCGCTGTGGGCGCTTGCTATCCTCGTCGTCCTCGCGGGCAGTCTCACCAGCCTCATCGACCTTCGCGCCCGCTGGGTCGCGCTCGCCTTTTTCGGCCAGATGGCCTTCTTTATCGCCTTCCCCTTCTGGCTGCAGGGTCGCGGCATCGACACGACCACCCTGCCCACCTTCGGCTGGGCGGTCGGCTGGCTGTTCGGTTATGCCGCGGTCGGCACCGCCGCGCGCACGGTCGGGTCGCGCCAGCGCGCCTTCGCGCAATCAGCGCTCGGCAAATATCTGCCCGCCGACGTCGCCGCACAGATCATGCGCGACCCCGACCAGCTGTCGCTGCACGGCGAGCGGCGCAACATCTTCTGTGTCTTCACCGACCTTGAAGGCTTTACGAAGCTCAGCCACGCAGTGACCCCGGAAACCGTCGCGCGCCTGCTGAACGAATATCTGGACCGGCTTTCGGACATCGTGCTCGAACATGGCGGCACGATCGACAAGTTCGTCGGCGACGCGGTCGTCGCTTTCTGGGGCGCGCCGATCAGCCGCGCCGACGATGGCGAACGGGCAGCCGGCGCCGCGCTCGCCATGTACCAGGCAGGCGAGAAATTCCGTGTCGATCTGGCGGCCGAGGACGTGCCGCCCATCGGGATGACGCGCGTCGGGCTGCATGTCGGCGACGCGATCGTCGGGAATTTCGGCGGCGAGGGCCGCATCCAGTATACCGCGCTTGGCGACAGCATGAACACCGCTTCAAGGCTCGAGGCGGCGAACAAGGGCCTGAAGACCGGCGTCCTGATTTCGGCCGAAGCCGCCGCGCGGTCGGGCCGCGACGATCTGGTCGCGATGGGACGCGTGACATTGCGCGGCCGTGCACAGCCCGTCGATGTCTATACCCCGCGCCCCGATCTTGTGCCGGAACGGCGCGCCCGCGTCGCCGCGCTTGTCGCCGCGCACGCGGCAGGCGATAAAAAGGCCTATGTGACCGGCGCCACAGCATTGGCGCAGATATTCGGTCAGGATGCAGCCATCATGTTTCTGATAGAACGCCTGAACGAGACCGAAAAAGGAGAAAGCTATGTTCTTTCCTGACGTCCGGACGCGCCGCCACGGCCTCGCTGCCACGGCCGCCGTCATTGCCCTGACCGTCGCCGGCACCGCCGCCGCGCAATCGATGGTCGTCCGCTCGACCGGGCCCTCGGCCACCAAATATCCGACGGGCGCAAAGCTGAAGGCGGCCGACAAGCTGACGCTCGTCGCCGGCGACAAGGTCGTGCTGATGCAGGCGGGCAAGACCCGCACCCTTTCCGGACCCGGCACTTTCGGCGCCAGCGGCACCGTCCAGGCCAGCCAGTCGATGAGCGGCACCGTCACGCGCATGCTTGCCAAGGGCCCGACGATGCGGTCACGCGGCGGATTTTCGCGCGGCGAACCGAATACGATTCCGGTCGATGCCCGCGCCCCCAACCTGTGGCTGCTCGACTATCGCGAAGGCGGCACCTTTTGCGTCGCCGACCCCGCAACATTGCTGCTCTGGCGTCCGAATATGGAGGGCGACACGGCGCTCGAGATCGAAAATGCCGGTAAAAAGGCAACCGTCGCGATCGTCGACGGCGCGAATTTTCGCAAATGGCCGACTGACCAGTTGCCGGTGCAATATGGCGTCGACTATCGCCTGTCGGGCGCCGGCCTCGCGCGGCCGGTGACGGTGCGCTTTACGTCGATGGACAATCCGCCCGACACGATCGAAGGGTCGATCGACATGCTGGTGGCAAAGGGCTGCTCGCCGCAGCTCGACCGCCTGGTCGATGCGATGTCGGAAGGCGAGGCACGGTAAGGCAGGCAGACCGGGCGGCCATTGAACCCGCCCGATCCGTCTGATAATAATCGAAAGAAAATCTGCCGATCCGTCGGCGGAACCTTTCCCCGGGTCGAAAATTCGCGCTGCCGGCCGTCGGCAGGGCCAGTCTAATTGGCGCGCCGCCTGCGATGCGGCGACATCGTGCGCAAGGGGTGGTAATGATCAGGGGGCATCTGGGGAATATGGCGATCGTGAAGCCGGGACCGGCTGCGATCCGCAGGGCGCTGGCCGGTTCGGCAGGGCTGGCGGCCGCGTCGTTGCCTGCCATGGCGCTGGCGCAGGCGACGCCGCAGATTCCGACGCGCGAAGAAATCCAGCAGCCCACCCTCGCACCGGTGACACCCCCCAACGAACAGATCGTCTCGGCCGACGACAGCATCGAACGCGCACCCTGCCCGCTCGCCAGTCCCGAATTCGCGAATATCCGCTTCACGCTGCGCGCGGTCGAATTTTCGACCGTCGAGGGGATAGACCCCGCACTGCTTGCGCCGAGCTGGTCCGACCGGGCCGGGCAGGAGCTGCCGATTTCGGCGGTCTGTGACATTCGCGACCGCGCCGCGACGATATTGCGGTCGCGCGGCTATCTGGCGGCGGTACGGGTGCCCGCGCAAACGATCGGTGACGGCGTCGTCCGCCTCGACATATTAAGCGCGCGCATGTCGCGGATCGAGGTGCGCGGCGACCCCGGCGCCAACGAAGGACTGCTGCAACGCTATCTGTCGCGGCTCGACGACCAGCCGGTATTCAATATCGTCGACGCCGAACGCTATTTGCTGCTCGCGCGCGATATTCCCGGCATGGACGCCCGGCTGACACTGCGCCCCGGCGCCGCGCCCGGCGAAGTCGTCGGCGAAGTGACGGTGGCGCGCACCCCCGTTCTGTTTGACTTCAGCGCCCAGAATTTCGGGTCGCGCGATGTCGGCCGCTGGGGCGGCGTCGCGCGCGTCCGCTTTGCGGGCCTCACCGGCATGGGCGACCTCACCACCGCCAGCTTTTATTCGACTCCCGATTTCGACGAACAGAATGTCGTGCAGCTTTCGCACGAATTCCGCGTCGGGGGTGAAGGACTGCGGCTCGGCGGCAGCTACACCTACGCGTGGACACGCCCCGACATCGCGGGTTTGCCGGTCAAGTCGAAGACGCAGATTGCCAGCCTCTTCGCTTCCTATCCGGCGGTACTGACGCAGGCCGAGCGGATCACCGTCGGCGGCGGCCTCGATATCATCGACCAGGATATCGGCCTTGGCGGCATCCCGATCAATCGCGACCGTTTGCGGATCTTCAACCTGCGCGCCGATGCGAGCTGGATCGACCCCGCGTCGGTCGCGGGAAGCAATGGATACAGCCCGTCGGAACCGCGCTGGTCCTATGCCACATCGTTCGAAGCGCGGCAGGGCGTGAACTTCCTCGGCGCCAGCGACGATTGCGGTCCCGGCGGCGGGGCGTGCTTCCTGCCCGGAGCGGTGCCGCTCACCCGCGTCGAGGGCAAGCCCGACGCCTTCCTCGTCCGGGCCAATGCGCAGGCCGAATGGCGGCCGCACAAGCTGTTCACCCTGTCGGCGGCGCCGCGCGCGCAATGGGCCAGTGACCCCCTGCTTGCCTATGAGGAATTTTCGGGCGGCAACTTCACCGTCGGTCGCGGGTTCGACCCGGGCACGATCATTGGCGACAACGGGGTCGGGGTCGGGGTCGAGGCCCGCTACGGCTCCTTCGTTCCCGCCAACACCAAGGCCTTTGCCTTTCAGCCGTTCGTCTTCTTCGACGCCGCGTGGGTGTGGAACGAGGATACCGCCTTCGACGGCCTCGACCCGCAGAAACTCTATTCCGCCGGCGGCGGCCTGCGGGTCGCTTATGGCGCTGTCGCGCGGCTCGACATGACGCTTGCCGTACCGCTCAATCGCGGCGGATTTCTGACCGAAAGGCCCGATCCGCGGTTGCTCGTGTCGCTGACCACCCAGTTCGGCGTGCGGGCGCGCTGACCATGACCTTTGCATCGAGGACGACCGCCATGCGTGCCACCATCACCGCAGCACCGATCCGCAAGGGGAAAAAGCACCTTCTCGAAAGCTGCGCGATCGCGGCGGGCATGCTGGCGCTGGCCCATGGCGGACCCGCGCTGGCGCAAGTGGCGGGCTCGGGTACGGTCACCACGCTTCCGTCGGGAACGACCATCAACACTGGCGTGAACCCGTCCACGGTCAACGTCGACGGCGCGCAGAGCATCATCGACTGGACACCGTCCAATACCCCCGTCGGCGGCGTGATCGATTTCCTGCCGTCGG
Organism: Sphingopyxis sp.; assembly: GCF_035565275.1. Classification (GTDB taxonomy): domain Bacteria; phylum Pseudomonadota; class Alphaproteobacteria; order Sphingomonadales; family Sphingomonadaceae; genus Sphingopyxis. The sequence goes on along the minus strand of NZ_DATMST010000103.1, from coordinate 2,294 downwards.
GGAACACGCTGAACTTCGTCGGCGACGCATCGGGCTATACCGTCCTCAACCGCTTCGTCGACGGCGGCGGCACCTCGATTACCGACCAGATCGCCATCAACGGCACGGTCAACAGCTATCTCGGATCAACCAGCGGGCCGCAGGGAGGCAATATCTGGTTCTATAACGCCGGCGGCATATTGATCGGCGCCTCCGGCGTGATCAACGTCGGCAGCCTCGTGCTGACCAGCAACGCCATCGATACCAGCGGCGGTCTGCTCGGCCCGGCCAACACGATCCGCTTCCGCGGGGCGGCGGGAACATCGGCGATCACCGTCAACGGCACGATCAACGCAGCCAACGGCAATCCGGGCAGCAGCTACGTCGCGCTCGTCGCGCCGCGCGTTGTCCAGGCGGGCGCGGTGCGCGTCGACGGTTCGGCCGCCTATGTCGCAGCCGAACAGGCCGATATCCGCATCAACGGCGGGCTGTTCGACATCAATGTGACGGTGGGGGCCGAAGGCGGCAATGTCATCACCCACACGGGGACAACCACCGGCCCCGCGCATCTGGATGGCGACGCCGACCAGAACCGCATCTATATGGTCGCCATTCCCAAAAATGACGCCGTGACGATGCTGGTTTCGGGCGCGATCGGATATGACGACGCCGTCTCGGCGACCGAGGCCGACGGCGCGATACGCCTGTCGGCGGGCTATAACATCGTCGGCGGCGAACGGGCGACGACCCCGGTGAACGCGACCGCGGCAAACATCGTCGCAGGCGACACGCTGTTCCGCAGCAACACGACCGCGCGCGCCAGCGGCACCTTCACCGCCGGCCCGACGCAGCAACTGCCGGGATCGCCCGCGCCACTGTCGTCGGCGGGCCAGTTTTTCGTCGAGGGCAGCGGCACCTTCATCGGCGACGCGAGCGCGACGCTGAATATCGGCACCGGCCAGTCGGGCGGCGCCACGGGCAGCCTCGCAATCGTCTCGGGCGGGACCGGCGCCACCGCGGGTAACGCCGCGATCAACGTCACCGGCGGCACGCTGTCGACGACCGGCGGCCTGACGATCGATGCTTCGGGGATACCCCAGGCGCTGACCGGCAACAGCCAGGGCGGAACCGCCAGCCTGACGATCACCGGCGGATCGGTGTCGGCGTCGGCGGTCACCGTCGAGGCCAGCGGTTATGGCATCGTCGGTACCAACGGCAGCGGCGGCAGCGGCAGGGGCGGCAACGCCAGCATCGCGGTCAGCAATGCGGGCAGCACGCTGACCGCGCCCAACATCTTCATCAACGCGGTCGGCACCGGCGCGACCAGCTTCAGCACCGCACCCGACGTCAACGGCGACGGGCGCGGCGGCATCGCCAGTCTGACGGTCGCCGATGGCGGGGCGGTCGGACCGGCCGCACTGCTGGCGATCGATGCGGGCGGCACTGGCGGCCTCGGGCTCGTCCAGTCGGGCGACGGCTTCGGCGGCACCGCACGCATCGCGGTATCAGGCGCCGGCTCATCGCTCTCGACGACGCAAAGCTTCATCAATGCCGAGGGCGCCGGCGGCCGAAGCATCGGAAGCTTTCTGACGCTGAATGGCGGCGACGGAACGGGCGGCACGGCGGAATTGATCGTCAACGCCGATGCCGCGAGCAACCTGTCGCTCGGCAACCTTGCCCTCTACGCCATCGGACGTGGCGGCAGGGCCGATGGCGAGAATGCGGTCGGCGGCAGCGGCGTCGGCGGCACGGCACGCCTGACGGCCGATGGCGGCGCCACTGTGGGGCTGAGCCTGCTGACGCTCGATGCCTCGGTACCGGCGGGATCGGGCAACAGCACCAGCGGCACGACGGGACGAACCGGCAACGCGCAAGCGGGCGCGACGATATTGAGCGCCGCGAACGGGTCGACGATCGCGAGCACCGGCGACATGCGCCTTTTCGCGGTCGGCATGGGCACGGCGGGCGAGAATTTCGGCACCGGCACCGGCGGCACCGTCACGGTCACCGCAACCGGGGGCGGAACGATCGAGGCAGGGAACAGCTTCATCGCGCAGGCTATGGGCGGCAGCATCTCGGGCTCGATTGAACAAAGCGCCGGCAATGCCGTTGCCGGTGATATCGATTTCCTCGCCGACGGCGGCACGATCCGCGCCGAGGTCTATCGGGTGGACGCCAGCGCCAACACGGTCAATGTGCTGGGGACCGGCGGCACCGCGCAGGGCGGAACCATCGACGTGCGCGCGCAGAATGGCGGGCAGTTCATCGCGACGCTCGACGCGACGAACATCTTCAACGCGGGCGCCACGGCGGGC
>NZ_DATMST010000102.1:0-15096 GCF_035565275.1 Sphingopyxis sp. | reverse complement strand
GGCGAAGCCATCGCAGAGATCGAGCGTCAGGCTGCGATCAACGAAGATATCATCCGCTGGCTCACCATCAAGGTCGACGAACTCGAAAAGGGTCCGTCGGTGATGATGCGCAAGCAGGAACGTCGTGGCGGCCGCGGCCGTGACCGCGACGGCGAAGAATAAGGAAAACGATCATGGCACGACCCTTTTTCCGCCGCCGCAAGACCTGCCCCTTCAGCCAGAAGGACGCACCGGTCATCGATTACAAGGACGTCCGCCTGCTCCAGGGTTACCTGTCGGAGCGTGGCAAGATCGTCCCGTCGCGGATCACCGCGGTGTCCACCAAGAAGCAGCGTGAGCTGGCGAAGGCGATCAAGCGCTCGCGCCACATCGGCCTGCTCCCCTACATTGTGAAGTAAGGAGGGCGGACCGATGGAAATCATCCTGCTCGAACGTATCGAGAAACTGGGCGGTATCGGCGATGTCGTCACCGTCAAGAACGGCTTTGCCCGCAACTATCTGTTGCCTAACAACAAGGCGCTGCGCGCGAACGACGCGAACCGCAAGCTGTTCGAAGCGAACCGCGCAAAGATCGAATCGGACAACGCCGAACGCCGCGGTGAAGCCGAAGTCCGCTCCAAGGACATCGACGGCAAGCAGATCGTCCTGATCCGCCAGGCGTCGAACACCGGCCAGCTTTATGGTTCGGTTTCGGTCCGTGACATCGTCGATGCACTTGTCGAAGACGGCGTCGAAGGCGTAACCAAGTCGATGGTCGAACTCGAGCGCCCGATCAAGGCGCTCGGCCTCGTCGACGTCAAGGTCAAGCTGCACCCCGAGGTCGCCGTGACCGTCGGCGTCAACGTCGCGCGCTCGCCTGACGAAGCCGAAATGCAGAAGCAGGGCATCGACGTCATCGCCGCGATGTTCGAGGAAGAACAGGCCGAAGCGGTTGCGACGGCGCTGGAACCCGACAGCGAGGACGAGTTCGAAGACGCGACGCCGCCTTCGGAGCTGGCCGCCGAGGAAGCTCCGGCTGCGGACGAGGAAGAAGAGGCCTAAACCCTTCGATCTCGCACGAGACAGAAAAGGCTCCGGAACCCGTGTTCCGGAGCCTTTTTCTTTGATGCACGGGCGTTTGGGAGGCGTCAGCTTTGGGGTGGAAAGCGGACGTTCGTTCCCTCTCCTTCGTCATCCCGGACTTGATCCGGGATCCATACGATGGTGCGGCCATGGATCCCGGATCAAGTCCGGGATGACGATGAGAGATAAGTCCGCAACCGTTCGAAATCTGCCCCTTAATACCCCATCAACGCCAACACTTCCTTCCGGCTGCGCTCGTCGTCGAGGAAGCAGCCGAGCAGGCGGCTCGTGACCATGCCCACGCCGGGGGTGCGTACGCCGCGCCCCGTCATGCATCCATGTTGCGCGTCGATGACCACTGCGACGCCCTGCGGATGCAGATTGTCCCAGATGCAGCGCGCGACCTCTGCCGTCAGCCGTTCCTGTACCTGCAGCCGCCGGGCAAAGCCGTTGAGAACGCGAGCGAGCTTCGAAATGCCGACGACGCGGTCGCGCGGCAGGTAGGCGATCGACGCCTTGCCCGTGATCGGCGCCATATGATGCTCGCAATGCGACTGGAACGGAATATCGCGCAGCAGCACGATCTCGTCATAGCCGCCGACTTCCTGGAACGTGCGCGACAGGTGAAGCGCCGGATCGTCGGCATAGCCCGAACAATATTCCTTCCACGCGCGTGCAACGCGTCGGGGCGTATCGAGCAGGCCTTCGCGCGCGGGGTCGTCGCCGGCCCATTCGATCAGCGTCCGCACGGCGTCCGCGACATGGTCCGGCACGATCACCTTGCCGTCCGGTCCCAATTCGGTCTTGTCGTCGCTCATCGCCCCGCTTTCACTGTTGCCATCTTGTCGCACATTTCGCCCCGCCAGAGCCGATAAGCAAGGCCCCGACCACAAGAATTTATGCCCGCCCGCGAAGTTTACGTTGCGGAATCTTGGCTTTTTCCACTTTCCAAGAGGCGCGGTTTCGCGTCCTTTTTTGAGCCGAACAAGCCACTTGACGCTTTCGTCAACTCGGCGCACCTTTGCACCATACAGAACCCGCTCAAGCGGGTCGTATTCCGGAGAGGCCGGCGTTTTTCCCCGACGCCGGTGGGAGAGGACGATGACCAGCGCAGCTGGCAAGTGGGATACACCCGGGCACCCGGCCATTGCGGCGCGGTGTCCTTTGCCACGTGGGATCACATCCCCTCCCCTTACCACAATTTGATGTTGGGCGGCCCCGCACTGCGCGGGTTCGAAAAAGGGAGGCTATAGATGAAGTTCAAGGCACTGATCGGAACGTCGATCCTTGCGATGACGGTGGCGACGCCGGCTTTGGCGCAGGACGCGGCGGGTGAAGTGGAACGCGATGCTTTCGGCGGCGAAATCGTCGTCACGGCGCAACGCCAGTCGGAACGATTGCAGGACGTTCCCATCGCGGTCAGCGCCTTTTCGGCAGAAGCCCTCGAAAAGCAGCAAATCGACAATGCTTCAGACCTTCAGCTCACCCTTCCCAACGTCACTTTTTCCAAAGGCAACTTCACCGGATCGAGCTTTACGATCCGCGGCATTGGCGATCTGTGCGTCGGATCGAGTTGCGACAGCGCGACCGCAATCCATGTGAACGGCTCGCCGCTGTTCAATACCCGCATCTTCGAAACCGAGTATTTCGATCTGGAGCGCGTCGAAGTGCTGCGTGGGCCGCAAGGCACGCTGTTCGGCCGCAATGCGACCTCGGGCGTGGTCAACTTCGTCACCGCCAAGCCGAAAACGGGTGAGTTTCTGGCGAGCGCCGATGGCGAATATGGCAATTTCGACGCATGGAAAGTGAAGGGGATGGTGAACATCCCGCTGGGCGACACGATCGCCCTGCGCGCCGCGGGCTTCTATCTGAAGCGTGGCGGCTACACGAAGAATCTGTTCGACGGCAACGACATCGACGGTCGCGACATGTATGCGGTCCGGGGTTCGCTGCGCTGGGAGCCCGGCCCCAATACGACCCTCGACTTGATGGGTTATTATTTCCGCGAAAAGGATGACCGCCTGCGCATCCAGAAGCAGTTCTGTCAGCGCGATCCGACCGGCATCCTTGGCTGTCTGAACAATCGCCGCGACGCCGCCAAGGTCAACGGTAATGCGACGTTCCCCAGCGTACTGGGATCGCGCGAGGTCTTCGCGCTGAATGGCATCTCGCCGTTGCTCGGTCTCGGCACAGGCAGCCTCTACGGCGCGGATTCCAATGCCGGCGCGATCGAACCGGCCGACGTCCGCACCGTCAACACCGACTTCACGCCCGAATATTTCACCGACGAAATTCAGGCGCAGGCCCATCTCGACCATAGCTTCGGCACGATCAACCTGAGTCTGACCGGGCTCTATCAGCGTACCCGCGTCGATTCGCGTCAGGACTACAACCTCGATGTCGCCAATCGCGCGACAATCCAGCCTGGCCTGAACGCGCTGGCCTTTCTGGCTGCGAACGGCATTCCCGGCGCGCCGGGCTCGAGCGCCTATTTCGCGCCGATCGCGGCCGCGCTGATCCCCGACGGGCCGACCGGCAAGCTGTGCACGTCGAACACCAATCCCAACGGGTTGGGCGTCTTTGGCGGCGACGCGGTGTGCGGTGACAACGCGCTGGCGTTCGACCGATCGGTCGGCAGATATGAAAGCTGGTCGACCGAAGCGATCATCAGCAGCGATTTCGATGGCCCGTTCAACCTCCTGCTCGGCGGCATCTACGCCAAATCGAAATCAACCAACGTCGACTATTATGTCAACGCCTTCCCGATCGACTATTTCGCTTCGTTGTTCGGCACTTTCACCGCACTTTCGACCGGGCGTCCGCCATCTTTCCTCGGCTCGCCCTATTTCAAGAATCACAACGAAAGCCTGACGCTTAATTCCTACGGCATTTTCGGCGAAGCCTATTTCGAGGCAAGCGACCGGCTGAAATTCACCGTCGGCCTGCGCTACAACAACGACAAGAAGCGCGACCTTTCCAACTCCACGCTGGCGTCATTCCTGGTTCCCTATGGAACGACCGGCGACATCTTCAATTCGCCCTATGCCGGCACCTATGATGCAGATTCGGGCGTCGGCGGCCTGCCCGGTGCGCAGCGGTTCCGCGACCGGACCCAGAAGTTCGATGAATTGACGGGCCGCGCGGTGGTCGATTTCAAGCTCACCGAAGACAATCTGCTCTACGCGTCCTATTCGCGAGGATATAAATCAGGCGGTATCAACCCCGCGCTGCAATTCAGTGTCCCGGGGGTCACGGAAACATTCGCGCCGGAAATCATCGATGCGTTTGAAATCGGATCGAAGAACACCTTCGGCAACGGCGCGCTTCAGCTCAACCTGACCGGCTTCTATTACAAATATAAGGGTCTGCAGCTAAGCCGCATCGTCGCGCGAACCTCGGTTAACGACAATGTCGATGCCGACATCTATGGTTTCGAGGCCGAAGCCATGATCCGTCCCGATCCCGACTGGCTGTTCAACTTGGGGTTCAGCTATCTGAAGACCAAGGTCACCGACGACAAGCTGTTCGTCAACCAACGTGACCCTTCGGGCGGTCTCGCCAATTCAGTCATCATCAAGGATATCAGCCAGGCGTTCAATTGCGCCGTTGTCGCCAACGTCGGCGGTCAGGCCGTCGCAGACGGGTTCGTGACCAGCGTCAATACCGCGATCAATGCCTCGCGCGGTCTGGCGCCCGCAAACGACCCCAACACTCAGGGGCTGCGCGGTCCGACGCCCTTTCCGTCCGATGCCAACCTCGGCGCAGCAACGGGCGCGTTCAGCAGCTGCGCCACGCTGGAAACCGCCGCCGCAGGAACGGGGGGTGCTATCACCGTCTATGGCGGTGGCGTGCCGGTCAGCATCAAGGGCAATTCCTTGCCGCAGGCACCGAATTTCAAATTCTCGGCCGGTGTCCAGCATACCGTCAATTTCTCCGGCGGCATGTCGCTCGTCCCGCGTCTTGACCTCACCTACACGGGCGACAGCTATGGCAATATCTTCAACGGCCGCGTGAACAAGGTGAAGGGCTATGCCCAGGCAAATGCACAGCTCCAGCTCAACGGCACCGACGACCGCTGGTATGTCCGTGCTTTCATCCAGAATATCTTCGACAATAACGCAACCACCGGCCTGTATCTGACCGATCAGTCATCGGGTCTGTTCACCAATATCTTCACCCTCGAACCCCGCCGTTACGGCATCGGAGCGGGCGTGAAGTTCTAAGCCGGCGGCTTAAACCGCCGACAAAAAAGCCCCGGCCTCTCGATCGAGAGGCCGGGGTTTCTTTTTGCCCTGCTGCCGCCGGGGCCGGAGCGTTCGACCGCCCGGCCGCAGGCGATCAGAATTTGAAGCGAACGGTGCCGCCATAGGTGCGCGGCTGGCTCGGATAACCCGAGACGCTGCCCGACTGGGCGACGGCCGGGAAGATCGTCGTCAGATATTGCGCGTTGGTGAGGTTGCGGCCCCACACGCCGACGTCGAGGCCGTTGGTGAGGCGGATCGTGAACGACGCATTGAGCGAGTTCACTTCGCGCTTGAACTGCTTTGCGATCAGCAGTCCCTGCTCGTCCGATCCGAAGCCGCTCAGACCCTCAACGATCTGGGTCGGGCTCTCATAGGCATAATCGACATGCGCGATCGCCTTGATACCGCTGCCGAATTCGTGGGTGTAGGTCGCGCCCATCGACATCGACAGTTCGGGGATACCGGCAGGCTTCGTACCCGAGATGTCACCGAACGCCGAAGCGACAAAGCTGTCATACTTGGCATCGAGATAGGTCGCTGCCAGCGTCAGGTTGAGCCCGGCGACCGGACGCACCGAACCGTCGAACTCGATCCCGAAGGTCGACTGCTTGCCGGCGTTCGCGAGTGCGAAGCCGGTGCCGGTGAAGACGTTCGACTGGAAGCCCTTGATCGACTGTTTGAACACCGCGATATTCACCGCCGCGACGTCCCACTGGCCCTTCAGGCCGACTTCGTAAACCGTCGATTCCTCGGGCGCCGCATAACGCGAACCCGCGACAAGGTTCGGAAGGCCACGACCGGCGGCGATGATCGCCGGCAGGTCGGCGGCAAGCGGACGGCTGTCGCGCGACAGGTTGATCGAGCTCGCCTTGAAGCCCGTCCCATAGGTCGCATAGACGTTGACCGTGTCGGTGAGCTCATAAGCGGCGCGAACGCTGTACGAGAAGTCGCTGTCGCTCGTCTTGCCGCTTTCAACCTCGTTCGGAACGTCGAGGAACGGCGGCAGGAACTGGAACGGCTTCAGCCCGGCGAGCGGATTGGCGCTGCTGCCGTCGGGAAGCGTCGCGGTCGGATTGGCAGCGAGGAATGCGGCCGTTGCGGGATCTACGCCGGCATTAACCAGCAGGAGCTGACGGAAGGGCGTATAGACGGGCGCGTCGAGATCGATGCTCGAGAACACATCGTTGCTATCCACATTCGCCGAAAAACGCTTGCGGTCCTTGGTATAATTTCCGCCCAAGGTCAGCGTCAGACGATCGGTGACTTCGAAATCGACCGTCCCGAAGATCGAGAAGGCCTCGTTCTTCATGCGATAGTCCTCATCCATGCCGGTCCCGGCGCGGAAGAAGGACCCGGAAGGCGCGCCGAGCGCCCCCTCCAGCGTCGCCACGTTGAGCCCGCCACCGCTTGCCGCGCGGATCAGCGCATCGCCATAGTCGCGGAAGTCCTCGCCGAACTTGATCGCGCTCTGCTGTTTCACCTTTTCATTGAAATAATAGCCGCCGAGCAGGAAGTTGAGCGGACCGTCGAAATCCGACGTCAGGCGGATTTCCTGCGTGAAGGTATCGATTCCGACATTGTCGCTCTTTTCGCCGATCAGATCGGCTGCGGTGAAGTCCGAATCCTGGTTCGTATCGGCCTGTACCTTGCGATAGGCGGTGATCGAGGTCAGCGCGAGATTGCCGAGATCATAATCGATCTGCGCCGAACCGCCGTAATTCTCGATCCTGTTAGTCGACAGGAAGTTGTTGTAAACATTGTACGAAAACGGATTTTCGCGATCGACACTGGGACCGCCCACAAGAAAGTCGGTGATCGCGACGGTCGGGCCGGCGATGACATTGCCCGCGATGCAGCAATTTTCGTCGATCTTGTCATAGTCGCCGATCAGGCGGATCGAGAGCGCGTCGGTCGGTTCGAACAGAAGCTGGCCGCGAACGCCCCAGCGGTTGCGGTCGTTGACGTCGGTGTCGAGGTTAAGGTCCTGCGCATAACCGTCGCGGCGGTTGTAATTCCCGCCGATCGAGAAGGCGATGGTGTCGCTGATCGGACCGGTCACGTCGCCCTTGACGGTGATCGCGTCATAATTGCCATAGGTGACTTCGGCCGAGCCGCCGAATTCGAACTGCGGCTTTTGCGTGACGATGCTGATCACGCCCGCCGAGGCGTTCTTGCCGAACAGCGTCGATTGCGGGCCGCGCAGCACTTCGATGCGCTCGACGTTGGGAAGGTCCCCGATCTGGGCGGCCGAACGCGAACGATAGACGCCGTCGATAAACACGCCCACCGACGGTTCGATACCCGCGTTGTTCGCACCGTTGCCGAAGCCGCGGATGATGAAGTTGGTGTTCGCACTCGACTGGAGCTGCGACACGCGAAGGCTCGGGACCGCTGTCTGCAGGTCGATGAGATCGCGAATCTGCGCGTCTTCAAGCTGGGCTGCCGACGTCACCGATACGGCAACGGGCGTGTCCTGCAGCGTCTGCGAGCGCTTGCTGGCGGTGACGATGATGTCGTTGCCATAATCCGTGACATCATTGGTCGTTGCCGGCTCGGCCGGAGCGGCGTCCTGGGCGAAGGCATAGGCGGGGGTGGTGGCGGCACACAGCACGGTGGCGCCCAACAATATGTTGCGCAAAGTCATGATGATGTCTCTCTCTCCAAAACCACCGAAGCGCAGCCAGAAGCTTGTCGGGAGATGCCCGGTAGTGACTGATTGGTCTAACGCACCGCCCCGCGGCGTCAACGCACACGCACGTGAAACTCCGGATTTTCTGTATGTTAGTGGCACAAAAGCAACAGTTTACGTTACGGAAGGCGTAACCCGACTGTCACAAAAAATTACAAATGACGATGCGGAGAAAGTGGTGCCTGGGGACGGGATCGAACCGCCGACACTGCGATTTTCAGTCGCATGCTCTACCAACTGAGCTACCCAGGCAAACCGCTGCGGCCGGTCGGCCGCGCTGGCGAGCGGCGGCTATAGGCAGGGCATTGCGTCCTGTCCAGCACCTTTCTTCGCCTTCGATTTGACGATTATCCCTCGTCGAAACGGTCGTCATCGGCGGTGCCGTCGGGCGCCTGATCGACCGGCACGCGATAGCCCTCGCCAAACCAGTTCAGAAGATCACGGTCGCGGCAACCGCGGCCGCAGAAGGGCTTGAATTCAGGGTCGCGCGGTTTGCCGCACAGCGGGCAGCGCGGGGATTTACTGGGCATGGCCCACTCCTTTGACGGCCGGATCGCGCTCCAGGTGGACGGCGCGGCCGGTGCGATTCTGCAGCGTGTCGATCCAGTGGGCGTGCGCGGCGATATGGTCGATCACGCCGGCGCGCGCGGTCAGTCTCAATACGCCCGTCCCGACCGCGCGTTCTGCCTGTCGCAGCAGCAGTGCCGCGTCGGTTGCAACGGGGTCGAGACGGATTTGCTCGATCAGCGACGGACGATCGCGGCGGCGAATGATCTGCATGAAGCCGAAGCCGTTGACTGCGGTGCGCTCGAACGGCTGCGGCAACGCAGCATCGATCGCTGCATCGATCGCCTGCCGTCCGGCGCGATCTGGCAGCGACGGAAAGTCGATGCCGATCGAGCCGCCGATGCCGCAGCGGCGAATTACGGCGGCCGCGGCAGCAGCGCCCGCCCTGGCGAGCGTCAGCGCTTCACCCTCTCCGTCGATATCGATCAGCAGCATCGCAGGCGTGGCATCGACCCAGAGCGCGCCGCCCGCGAACGGCCAATGGCCGGTGCGGACGCAGTCGATCAGTTCGGACCACCCTGCCTGTTCGAGGCGGTCGGCATCGGCCGCACCCAGGTCAGCAACGCGCTCGCCCTTCGCTGCAATCCGGCTTCGGAGGTCGGGACCATCAGCAATCTCCGCTCCGGCTTCCGCCATCCTTGCTCGCGCGGGCTTGTCGCGCGCGCGTTCGCGCAGGGGCATGCGGGTGATTTCGACAATGATCTTCGCGCCGGTCGAGGTCGAGGGGGGCAAGCCGGCGAGCGTCGCGTGCGGCGTGCCGGGCCAGTCGAGCGCGATCAGCGCACCCTTGCCGCCCCGGCCGGCCTCGACCAGCTTCGCCGCGAGTACCGCGCCGACGCGCGGCCCCTCGCCTTCGCGTTCGATCCGCGCCTCGATGATTTCGCCATTTTCGACCAGCGCCGCGCGCGCCTCGCCGATCCCGGCTTCGTACAGCCACTCAGCCAAGCGGGATTCCCGCGCCGGTGAGCAGCGTCCGCGCCTCGAAAAGCGGCAGGCCGACGACGTTCGAATGGCTGCCAGACAGGAACCGGACGAAGGTTTCGGCACGGCCCTGGATCGCATAGCCGCCCGCCTTGCCCATCCCCTCGCCGCTCGCGACATAACTGTCGATCTCGATGGCGCCCAACACCTTGAACGCAACGACCGTATCGACGACGCGCGTCCGGGCTTTTCCATCGGCCCCGACAACGCAAATGCCCGAATAGACATGGTGACGGCGGCCGGAGAGGAGCCCGAGCATCCGGCGCAGGTCAGCCTCGTCGGCGGGCTTTTCCAATATGCGGCGGCCCACCGCGACGGTCGTATCGCCCGCGAGCACCACCTCTTCCGGCGCGCGCTCAACGGCAAGTGCCTTGGCTCTGGCCAGCCGGGCGACATAGTCGCGCGGAAGCTCGCCCTTCAGCGGCGTCTCGTCGATTTCAGGAGCCGCGATGCGGGCGGGCTCAAGGCCGATCCGCGCCAGCAATTCGCGCCGGCGCGGTGACGTCGAGGCCAGAACCAGCGCGGGAGGTATCGTCGCGCCGCTCACTTGAAGCGATAGGTGATCCGACCCTTGGTCAGGTCATAGGGCGTGAGTTCGACGAGCACTTCGTCGCCGACCAGCACACGGATGCGATTCTTGCGCATCTTGCCGGCCGTATGGCCCAGAATCTCGTGGTCGTTTTCCAGTTTGACGCGAAACATCGCGTTGGGCAGCAGTTCGACCACCTGGCCGCGCATTTCCAGAAGTTCTTCTTTCGCCATCAGTCCTCTTATTGGCTCGAATTCGAAGGATGCGCGCCCATAACCGCAATTGGCCGCAATTGAAAGCAATCTGTCACAGGGATCATTCGACGAGACGCAGCTTGCGCGCGCCCCTCCAGATGACGGTCTTCATCCAAGCATAGCTCGGCCAGCGTGGCGGCATTTGCGGATCGAGCCCCATGCGGCGCAGCGCGGCGTTGGCGGCGTGCGCTTCGGATTCGCGATAACTCCATTCGCTGCGCCAGGTAATCGACAGCGAAATCGACGGCGCTTCGCCGTTAGCGACGAAATGCGGCGCCATCACGGGCATCAGCACCGCGTCGCCCGGACCGAGCGGCACCTGCTGCGCGTCGTCCTTGTAATCTTCCTCCCACGGCAGGTTGCGATGACCGCCGGTGTGATAGCGTTCATGCTCGCGGCGATGCGCGAACCGTTCGTCGCCGGCGGGCCAGACATGCATCACCTTCGTTCCGCGTAGCTGGAGCAGGATGTTGTGCTCGGGATCGAAATGGAAGGGCGTGATCGAGCCGGGCGACGAGATGAAGACAAAACCCTGCGGCGTCAGCATCGCGCCGGTACGCGGGGTCACGAGGGGTTCGAGTTCGCCGAGCAGATCGAGCAGCAGCGTGCGATAAACATCGACATTCTCGATATTCTTGAGCACCGCCCAGCTGCCGTTGGTATCGATCGTGCGGATCGTCTCGCCGATCGAAAGGCCGTTCGAGGGGATATCCTCGGGCCGGATGCCGATCGGAACATCGCCCGGATTATATTCGACCTCGCTCGCCGGCAGGCGTTCGCCAAGCTTTGCCAGCGCTTCGAGCGACAGCAAGGGGTGGTCGGGAAGATGGTGATGCAACAACCCCGCCTGCAGCGGATAAAGCGCCGCCATCCGCTCTAGCGTTTCGGAAGGAAATACGGGTCGGGCGATCGGCTGATGCGCGGTCATGAAGAACTTTCCGTTTCATTTTCGGGCGACGCGGCGCCCCTCCAGCGCCGCCAGAATCGCTCCGCCCGCGTCAGCATGGCGTAGCGCAGCCGATCGACGGGGCCCGACAGGGGCGCATTGACCCACACCAGCGCGCGGCGTTCGCGCCAGACGCTGTCGATCATCGGATGGCCGGGCGCCGCGCAGCTGTCGACCCACGATATATGCGGATCGTCCAGCAGGTCGAGGTTCGCCTGCTGCAGCAATACTCCGGGCGAGAAGCGGGCATAATCCTCGTCGAACGCGGTCTTGAACGAAAAGCCGCCGGGCGGGCAGAGAAAGTTCACCAGCATCGCGAGCGGCCTGCCGTCCAGATCGAGCGCGCGCATGTCGAGCCGGCCCGCCTCTGCGGCGGTCGACAGGATCGCGCGGAACCAGGCTTCGGTATCGCCGTGACTCGCGAGCGCCGAACCCGCCGCGCCTTTCCAGCCCCGCGCCTCGAGGGCGAGAAAGGCGTCGATCCACGATTCCACAGGCTCGCCCGGTTGCCAGCGGCGAAAGCCCGTCTCGCCAAGTTCCGAGAGCCGGTTCGCCTGCCGGCGCAGTTCCTTGCGCTTTTTCGCGCGCACCGCATCATCCCAATATTCGGCCGGCGACAGCCGGCTTTCGAGCAGCGCGCGTCCCTCGCGGTGCACGACCTCGGCCGCGCCGCCGCGCCCGCGCGCTACCTCCACCAGCGCGCGGTGCAATGGGCCATCCCCGGTCAGCCGCGGCACATGCACCAGCGTCTGCGCCCATGGCGCGGCATCGCACCAGCCGAGCAGGATCGACCAGAACAGGCGTTCGAACCCGGCGCGAACCAGCGGGGCGCCATGAAAATGATTGGGATGCGCCCAGCCCGTGACGTGGCGTAGCGGCAGACGGCCGTAGTGCGTCGCGGACGCGATCGGCATAATCCCGATCAGCGGCCCGTCGCTGCCATCGCGCACGAGTATCAGCCGGGCGTGCCGGTCGGGATCGAGCAGGTGAAGCGCCGACTGCAGACACCAGCGCTCGGCAAAGGGATTGGGCTCGCTCGCCTCGTCGGCCAATCGGTCCCATGCGGCGGCAAGGTCGTCCGACAGCGTCAGGGGATCGACGACGCGCACCGTCAGCGGAGCCGTTTCGATGGAGCTTGCGGGAAAGGCGGGGTGGACCGTCATCGGGAGCGAGCCTAGCAGCGAAGCGTTAAGAACGGGTGGCGATTCGACGCCGTATTACCCGTCGGAACCCCGACTATGGAACGGCGGGTTGCGACCAAAGCTGCATCTCTTTCATCGTCGCCCCGGACCTGATCCGGGGTCCATGACTTCAGCGCTGCGGTGGATCCCGGATCAAGTCCGGGATGACGAATGGCAGAAAGCCACCCCCAATGCGGTCGCAAAGCATCAAATCCCGAACAGCTTCGCCAGCGATTTTTCCAGCATGAAGAATTGCCAGATCAGCCGGCCGTGATCGCGGCGGCCCGACTGGTGTGCGGCGACGATTCGTTCGATCTCTCCCATGTCGAACCAGCCCGCGCGGGCGAGCGTCGACGAGGTCGCGAGCGCTTTCGCCTGCTCCACCAGCGGCCCGCGGAACCAGTGCGACACCGGCGTCACGAAACCCATCTTGGGACGGTAGAGGATGTCGTGCGGCAGATAGCGTTCCATCGCCTGCTTCATGATCGCCTTGCCCGTCCCGCGCCTGACGCGCATCGACGCAGGCAGGCTCGCGGCGAATTCGATCAGCCGGTAGTCGAGCAAGGGCTCGCGCGCCTCGAGGCTGACCGCCATGCTCATCCGGTCGGTCTTGGTCAGGATATCGCCGGGCAGCCAGATCTGCATATCGGCATATTGGGCGCGGTCGAGCGGCTCGCGCGCGGGCGCCTCGGCCATCGCCTTCCAGTATCGCGTCTCGGCGACATGATCGCCAAGCGCATGATGCGCCGCGTCGTTGAACAGGCGCGAGCGTTGCGCGATGCCCGTGACGCCGACCGCTTCGGCATAGCCCTCGGCCCCGCTTTTCGACAGGCTCGCGAGCGTGGCGCGGGCGCGCAAGGGCCGCGGCGCCCAGTCCATCTGCGGCCAGACGCGCGACAGCGGGCCGAGCACGCCGCGACGCAGAAAGCCGGGGATCAGCCCGCGCAGCCTTTCTTCCTGATGCTGGAACACCAGTCGACGATAACCCGCGAACGCCTCGTCGGCGCCGTCGCCCGAGAGCGCGACCGTCACCTCTTCGCGCGCGAGTTCGCAAACGCGATAGGTCGGCAGCGCGCTCGCGTCGGCAAAGGGTTCGTCGAACATGTCGGCAATTTTGTCGACGAGCGCGAAATCGCCCGATGACACGGTGCGCGTCCGGTGGTCGGTCGCGAAGCGTTCGGCGATCTGCTGCGCATAGGCAGTTTCGTCGAGCGCCGCCTGGTCGAAGCCGATCGTGCAGGTCTTGACTGCCTTTGCGCTCGCTTCCGCCATCAGGGCGACGACCGCGCTGCTGTCGACCCCGCCCGACAGAAACGCTCCGAGCGGGACGTCGGATATCATGCGGTCGGTCACCGCGGCGCGCATCAGATGGACGAGATGTTCGGCCGCCTCGCCCTCGCTCGCACGGATGCGCTTCGAAAAATCAGGCGCCCACCAGCGCGTCGGCGCCGGAACGGGTTTGCCGCGTTCGAGCATCAGAAAATGCCCGGCAGGCAGTTTTTCGACCCCTGCGACGATGCAGTTATCGTCTGGAACGTAACCGAAGGCGAGGAAATCCTCGATTGCGGTCAGATTGGCTTCCTGTCGCAGCAACGGGTTGCGGAGCAGCCCCTTCAGCTCCGATGCGAACGCGACCGATCCGTCCGACAGCCGGACATGGTGGAGCGGCTTGACCCCCAGCCGGTCGCGGGCGAGGAACAGACAGCCGCGCTGATGGTCGTGGATCGCAAAGGCGAACATGCCGTTGAGGCGCGCGAGACAGTCGGGTCCCCATTGGCGCCACGCCGCGATGATGACCTCGGTATCGCCGCTGGTGCGGAAGCGGTGGCCGCGATCCTCAAGCTCGGCGCGAAGCTCGCGGAAATTGTAGATTTCGCCGTTGTAGGTGAGCGTGACGAGCTCGTCGTCGCTCGCCATCGGTTGCGGGCTGCCGGCGATATCGATGATCGAGAGGCGGAGATGCGCAAGGCCGACGCCGGGGGCGGTCCATTCACCCGATCCGTCGGGACCGCGATGACTCATCGGATGCAGCATCGCGCGCAGTCGCGCGGGGTCGACCGGCTTCGCCGTTTCGAGATGATAAATGCCCGCGATCCCACACATGTGCAGCCAGACCTAGCGGGTTTTCAGCGCGCGGTCAGCCATGGCGTTGACTCCACCCGACGCGGAAACGAAATCCTCTATCGCATTGCGGCCGCCCTGCCGCGCTTCGCTCGATACGATGAGCGAGAGCGCGCGCGGATCGCCGCCGAGCAATCGCGCGCCAAGACCGGCGAACTTTGCGGCGCGCGGGCTCCCCGTCGCCTTGCCGTCGACGACATACCATGTGGCAGCATCGCGCAGCACCGGACCGGGGTGGAGCAGCCGCTCGGTCTTTGCACCATCGACCGGAGCGAGCGCCGCACTCCACGCCCATTTGCCGTCGGGGTCGATCGCGCCCTGCCCGTAAGCGACGACCTCGCGCCCTTCGGCCTGACGTTCGTAGCCGCCGATCGCGACCGTCACGACCTGCCCCTTGTCGTTGGCGAACTGGCGGAGCAACCGCTGGTCGGCGCCGTCGAAGCGCGGCGCCCATGCGGTGCCGCCGACACGCACGTCGCGCCATCCCGGTGCCGCCTCGACCGCCATCGTCGCGGGCAGCGG
>NZ_DATMST010000101.1:0-7782 GCF_035565275.1 Sphingopyxis sp. | reverse complement strand
CCCGCGGCCGACCGAGCCGACGCGCGTGCAGGGCGGGTTGGTGCAGCGCGGATCGACGGCGCCGCCCGTGGCGGTTCATGGCTGATACCGGCGTCTCGCGCCGCCAGTCGACAGGATTCCTCTTGCTCTATGCGTTGGCGGCCGCCGGTGGCGCCATCGCCTATGTGCCCTTCCTGACCATCTGGCTGCCGGGGCGCATGACCGAGCTTGCGGGTGCCGCGGATGTGCAGACGCTCGGCTATGTCACCTTTTTCGGCGCAATCGCCGCGAGCGTCGGCGGAATAGCTTTTGGCTGGCTCAGTGACCGTACCGGTAACCGGCGCGGCTGGATCCTGACCGGGCTCGCGCTGACCATCGCCTTGCTGCTTCTCGTTCCGCTGGCGCACAATATATGGATGCTGGTCGGGCTGATCATCGCGTGGCAGCTGACGCTCAACATGATGCTCGGGCCGCTTGCGGCATGGGCGGGCGACTGCGTCCCCGACGAACAGAAAGGCCTTCTCGGCGGGCTGCTCGCCTTCTCGCCGGCGCTCGGCGGCTGGTCGGGATGGCTCGTCACCTGGCCGGGGCTGGTGACCGCCGAAAGCCGGCTGGTTGTGATCGCGTTGCTTGTGGCTACTGCCGTGCTGCCCGTGCTGCTGCTCGGCCGGCCGCGATCATTCCCTGACCTCATGGCACCGCAGCCACAGGGCATGGAAGATGAAAGACGACGACTCCCGTCCGGCCCCGCAATCCGCATGTGGCTGGCGCGTTTGCTCGTCCAGATCGCAGAGGCGGCGTTGTTCGCCTATCTCTATTTCTGGTTTCGCTCGATCGATCCGGGGATGCATGACAATGAAAAGGCGCGGCTGTTCGGCATGGCGCTGACGATCGCGATCCCGATCGCGCTGGCGAGCGGTCGCTGGGCGGATCGCAACGACCGGCCCTTCGTGCCGCTTGTTGCCGCAGCAGCCGTGTCGAGCCTCGGCATGGTCGGGATGGCGCTGGCGACCGGGCTTGGCGCGGCGAAAGCAAGCTATCTGGTATTCGGCGTCGCGACGACTATTTTCCTGTCACTCCATTCCAGCCAGACGCTGCGCATCCTGCCCCGATCCGACCGGCGCGGACGCGACCTTGGCATCTTCAACCTGACCAATACGGTGCCGTCGCTGATCATGCCCTGGCTGACGATCTCGCTCGTCCCGGGCTTCGGGTTCGATGCGCTTTTCCTGCTACTCGCGGGGCTCTCTGCGATCGCGGTGCTGCTACTCGCGACGATGCCGCGCCTGCGCTGATCGAGGCCGAAAACAGAGCGCTTGATTTCATTCACCCGCTGTGCGACATCGTAAATTGATAACGTTCACAAAATTGGATGGGAGAGACGATGCGCCGACAGGCAATGCTTATGGCGACTGCAATGCTTTTGGCAGGGACCGCAGTCGCCGCGGCGCAAACCAGCGAGACCGGCGCGGCGACGGTCCATCCTGAGCTATGGCCGGCAGCGAAGAGCCCGGCGGCGATCTCCGATCCCAAAACCGAAGCGCGGATCGATGCGCTGATCAAGAAGATGACGATCGAGCAGAAGGTCGGCCAGCTGGTCCAGGCCGATATCAGCACGATCACGCCCAAGGACCTTGAAACCTACCCGTTGGGGTCGATCCTTGCCGGCGGGAACAGCGGTCCGAACGGCAACGAACGCTCGAGGGCGGCCGATTGGGCGAAGCTGGTCGGCGATTTCCGTGCGGTGTCGCTGCGGCCGCAGGCGAACGGCGTCGCGATCCCGATCATCTTCGGCGTCGATGCCGTGCACGGGCATAACAATATTCCGGGCGCGACGCTGTTCCCGCACAATATCGGGCTCGGCGCCGCGCGCGACCCCGAACTGATCCAGCGTATCGGCGCAGTCACCGCAGCCGAGATCGCAGGTAGCGGGATCGAATGGACCTTCGCCCCAACGCTTGCGGTGCCGCAGGACCTGCGCTGGGGCCGCAGCTACGAAGGCTATGCCTCCGACCCGAAACTGATCGCCGAATATGCCAAGGCGATGGTGCTCGGGCTTCAGGGGCCGCTGGCCGCAGGCAAGACGGTTGGCGCGCAGCATGTCGCGGCGACCGCCAAGCATTTCCTCGCCGACGGCGGCACGTTCGAGGGCAAGGACCAGGGCGATGCCAAGGTCGGCGAGAAGGAACTGATTGCCAAGCACGCGATGGGGTATCCCGCCGCGATCGACGCCGGCGCGCTGACTGTCATGGCGAGCTTTTCGAGCTGGCAGGGCGTAAAGCATCACGGCAACAAGGGGCTGCTGACCGACGCCCTCAAGCAAAAGATGGGTTTCGCGGGGTTCGTTGTCGGTGACTGGAACGGGCACGGGCAGGTCGCGGGGTGCAGCGTCACCGACTGCGCGCAGTCGATCAACGCCGGGCTCGACATGTTCATGGCACCCGACAGCTGGAAGGGCCTCTACGAAACGACGCTGAAACACGCAAAAGACGGCACGATCAGTGCCTTGCGGCTCGACGATGCTGTGCGCCGTATCCTGCGCGTGAAATACAAGCTCGGGCTGTTCGTCGAGGGCCATGTTAACCGCGGCAACTTTGCGGCGGTGGGCGCGTCCGACCATCTCGCCGTCGCACGCGAGGCGGTCTCCAAGTCGCTGGTATTGTTAAAGAACAATGGTAACATTCTTCCAGTCAAGCCGGGCGCGAAGGTGCTGGTGGCGGGCCCGGGCGCCGACAATATGGCGATGCAGTCGGGCGGCTGGACGATCAGCTGGCAGGGAACCGACGTCGTCCGCTCGGACTTCCCCAACGGCCAGACGATCTGGGAAGCGCTGAACAAGGCCGTCGGCGACGCGGGCGGCAAGGCGACGCTGTCGGCGAACGGCAGCTTTACCGAAAAGCCCGATGTCGCGATCGTCGTGTTCGGCGAGGCGCCCTATGCGGAATTTCAGGGCGACGTCGCGACGCTCGATTACCAGCCGTCGGATGCGACCGACCTTGCGACGCTCAAGGCGCTGAAAGCGGCAGGAATCCCGGTCGTCGCGCTGTTCCTGTCAGGACGGCCGATGTTTACCAACCCCGAAATCAACGCCGCCGATGCGTTCGTCGCGGGCTGGCTTCCGGGGTCGCAAGCCGCGGGCGTCGCTGACGTCCTCGTCGCGGGCAAGGATGGCAAGACGCGGCGCGCCTTTACCGGCGCGCTGCCTTTCGCTTGGCCCGCCGACGCGCGTTCGCCCGTCGAAAAGCCGCAGTTCGCGGTCGGCTATGGTCTGAAATATGGCGAGACGCGGCAGGTGCCGCAGCTGTCCGAAGAATTGGGCGTCGACATCACCGCAGCGTTGAATGTCGAGAATTTCTTCTCGGGAGGACGTGCGCGGGCGCCGTGGGTGCTCTCGATCACCGACGCGGGTGGCAAGCGCCCGGTCGAATCTCCGCCGATCGCGAGCCCCGGCGGCATGATCGCGGTCCGATCGGTCGACGTGCGCGCGCAGGAGGACGGCAAGTCTTTCACCTGGACGGGCCCGGCGACGCTCGAATTGACCGGCCCCTATGCCGACCTGTCGCGCCAACTCAATAACAGCTTCGCGCTGCGCGTCGACTGGCGGATCGATGCGATCGGCAGCGCGCCGGTCAGCCTCGCGCTGGGCGGCAAGGCGTTCGACGTCTCGGCCGCGGTCAAGGCGGCGCCGAAGGGGCAGGTGTCGACGATCAAGGTGCCGCTGCGCTGCTTCGCCGATGCCGGCGCCAATCTGCGGCAGGTCGACTATGCCGTTTCGATCGCCGGCGACAAGGGCTTCGCCGCAACGCTGCTGAATACGAATGTCGAGGCGGTTGGCGAGAATCTGCCTTGCCCGCCGGCCGCCAAATAACCAAACCCGCACACGGGTTGGCCCGATAAAAACAGGGAGAGAGACATGGCATTGGCTCCAAACGTCACGCCGAGCGCGAATCCGGACGCGTTTGAACAGCCGGGCAGGGGTGGCGGAAGCACGAAAATAGTGCTGATACTCGCCTTCGCGGTATTTTTTCTGCTCGGCGGGGTGACGAACATCAACGACCTGCTGGTCGGCAAGTTCAAGCCGATGTTCCACCTGACCCATGCCGAGGCGAACCTCGTGCAGATGGCGTTTTTCATTGCCTATGGCGCCTTTTCGATTCCCGCCGGCATCATCATGTCAAAGCTCGGCTATATCCGCACTTTCGTGCTTGGGTTCGTCATCGTGGCGGCGGCTGCCTTCCTGTTCATCCCGGCGTCGGCGGCGGCGTCCTATCCCGGTTTCCTTGCCGCGCTCTTCTGCATCGGCGCGGGGATCACGGTTCTGCAGGTGGCGATGAATCCGGTGATCACCACCCTGGGGCCGGTCGAAACCTCGCACAGCCGGCTGACCTTCGCGCAAGCGTTCAATTCGATCGGCGTATTCCTGATGGTTTATGGCGGCGCGACCTTCCTGCTCGGCGATTCGCAGCCGATCGACGCCGAGACCGCAAGCGAGGCGCAGATTCAGGCGTATCGCGTTGCCGAGGGCGCGTCGATCGGTACCGCCTATATGTGGCTCGGCGTGCTGATGCTGGTAATCGCGGCGGTGTTCTGGATGTACCGGTCGGCGCTCGACCACGCCAAAACCGACGATGTGAAGCTTGAGGGGACCTGGGGCCTTCTCACCCACAACCGCCGCGTCCAGTTCGGCGCGCTGTGCATTTTTCTCTATGTCGGCGCCGAAGTGGCGATCGGTTCGAACCTGATGGCCTATCTCGGCGATCCGAGCGTGATGGGACTGGGGCTCCAGGCTGCGGGCAAGCTGGTTGCGATGTACTGGCTGGGCGCATTGGTTGGCCGGCTGCTGGGGGGCTTCATCCTGCGACTGGCCAAGCCGGGACGAGTGCTCACGATCTTTGCGGGCGGCGCGATCTCGCTGATCATCCTGTCGGCGGTGACGACGGGCGCATTGTCGGGTTGGGCGCTGATCCTCGTCGGCTTTTGCAATTCGCTGATGTTTCCGACGATCTTCAGCCTCGCGACCGAAGGGCTCGGCGAACGGACGCCGCAGGGGTCGGGAATCATGTGTACCGCGATCATCGGCGGGGCGATCGTCCCGTTTCTGTTCGGAACGGTGGCCGATCTTGGCGGCGACATCCGTCTCGCGCTGGCGGTCCCGCTGATCTGCTATGCGATCATCGCGTGTTTCGGGCTGTGGACGGCTAAGCGCCCGGCGACGGCGTAACGGTCGAGCATCGGCGCCCGAGGGTCGGACATCTGCGGCAATCGCCGGTTTCGGCGATTTTGCACGGCATGATCTGACGGTTAAAGCCGCAGGCGACCGGTTTCCGGAACCGGTCGCCCGCGACAACCCCCCTCGCGGGAAACGCGATATTCAGGTGCGATCGGCGATTTCGACGCGGTTCCGGCCGCTTTCCTTCGCCTTGTACAGCGCATCGTCGGCAGCTTTCAGCGCGGCGCGCGTGTCGGTATAGCCAAAGACGTCGGCCACCCCGCCGGAAAAGGTGATCTGGCCGAACGGTTCGTCGGTCTTGCGGTTGATGAGCCGCCGTTCGGCGAGCGCCTCGCGCGCCTCGTCGAGCTTTTCGGCCGCTTGCGTCGGCGTAAGGCCGCGGAACAGCATCACGAATTCCTCGCCGCCGTGGCGCGCGACATGGCAATGATCGTTCGAGATCCGTGCCAGTGTATCGGCGATCGCCTTGATCACGCGGTCGCCGGCTTCATGGCCGTGGATGTCGTTGACGCGCTTGAATTCGTCGATGTCGCAAAAGGCGACGCTCAGCGGTTCGCAAGCCGCGCGGGCTTCCTTGAAATGCCGGTCGAGCAGGATCTCGAACGCGCGCCGGTTGGGCAGGCCGGTGAGAAAATCGAGTTCAGCGTCGCGTTTCGCACGCTCGAGGCTGCGGCGAAGCGCCTTCGCTTCATCCTCGCTCTTGCGCATGTCATCCTCTGCCTTGCGCGTGCGATCGAGCATCACTTTGGCGAGATCGGCAAGGCTGGAAACAATCCGGCCGGTTTTCTGCAATTGTTCAAGGTCGGTGACATGCTGTTCGAGTTCGACGCCATAATCGCTGGTGACGGTGCGCGCTTCCTTGGTGTTTGCGTGAAAGGATTCGAGATTGGTTTCAAGCCGCGTCATCAGCCGGTCGAGATCGGCGCGGTCGGGTTGGCCGCAATCCTGTTCGGCCAGTTCGTCGAGCCATTGCTGGGTAATACCCGTCGGCGATTGCGATTTGGACGCGACCTGTCGCGCCAGATGCGGGTTCGCACCCGAAAAGGCGGCATGCGCGAGCAGCAGGTTGGTCGGCGACACGTCGAGGTCATTGTCGACCAGGAAGGCCATGATCGTCCCGATCAGCTGATGCCGGGCGAGCTGCGCAAGGTCGCGTTTTCCTCCCCCCTCGGCGAAACTCTGTCCGCCCAGCGGGGAACCGTCGCGTTCGCGGCGAAGCCCCAGCCAACCCAGGAGCCGCCCTACCGGCTCGTTCGATGGTGTCGCTTTGATGGTCATGCGACCTATAACGTTCCGGACAAGCGAGATTTAAGCCGGATTTGCCCCGAACCGGCGGGATTTTCGGGTCGTTTTCGGTCCGGTCTGGAGCATGTCGCGCAATCCGAGCAACAAATCAGATGCTTAGGCGAAAATCTCGCCTGAACGATTGCGCAAGAGGGACGTTCTCTGGCACTGAGGCGATGCGTTCGAGCGGATCACAAAGGAGCCGACCGTGCTGGGCTGGATATTCTTCGCGCGGAATCTTGATCCCGCCTTGCCGGAGGTGCCGGAAATCCTGAGGTTTCAGGAAGCGGCGGCCGAGCGCGGGATCGAACTGCACGTTCTGAAACCGCATAATTTCGATATTGTCGCGGCGCCGGTCGACGGCTGGTCGGTCCATTATGAGGGCCACTCGCTCGACCGACCCGACTTTATCCTGTGCCGAACGGGCGCCGAAACCGACTATTTCACCCTCGCGGTGCTACGCCACTTCGAGCGGCGCGGCGTTCGGCTGATCAACGGCCCCGAAGCGATCGACCTTGTCGCCGACAAGCTGCACACGATGCAGCGGCTGGCGCGCGCCGGACTGCCGATCCCGGCGACGATCCTCGGCAAGTTTCCGATGGACGTCGACACCGTCGCCGACGAACTCGGCTTTCCGGTGATCGTCAAGACGCTGCGCGGGACGCGCGGGACGGGCGTTCTCAAATGCGAGGACCGCAGCCAGTTCGAGGATCTTGCGGGCTTGCTCGAAAGCGCCGATGCCAAGGCCGATTTCCTGTTCCAGCATTATGTGCGGTCGAGCCACGGCCGCGATGTCCGCGTCCTCGTTATCGGCGGCCGTGTGATCGCGGCCATGGAGCGGCGCGCGCCCGCGGGGCATTTCAAATCGAATGTCTCGCTGGGCGGGGTCGGCATCGCCTACACTCCGACGGGCGAGATGGCCGACCTTGCCGCACGCGCCGCCGACACGCTGGGGCTGGAGGTTGCCGGGATCGACATCTTGTTCGACGACGAAGGCTACCGGATCTGCGAAGCGAACAGCGCGCCGGGGTTCCAGGGGCTTGAGCGCGCGTGCAGCATTGATGTCCCGAACGCGATCTTCGACTGGATCGAGGCGAGCCATGCGGCCGAGGGGCGGCCGATCAGGGCGGTCACCGGCGAAGCGCTGATTGACCTTGTTTTCGGCGGCAGGCTGAGTCTGCGCGCGGTCGGCGACCGGGTCGAAGAACCGCGCGCCTTCGCCCGCGCCGTCGGCGTCCGGCTCGTCGGTGCGGGGTTGGGATCGGTGCTTTCGTCGCTGGTGCCGGGGC
>NZ_DATMST010000100.1:0-4448 GCF_035565275.1 Sphingopyxis sp. | reverse complement strand
CTGCGCGCCCGCGTCAACGCAGCGAACGCTGCGCTCGCCGGCGCCGATGCGCGCATCGCGGCGCGCGCGCTCGATGTCGAATTCACCACCGTCCGCGCACCGCTGAGCGGCCGCATCTCGGACCGCCAGATCGATGCGGGGAACCTCGTGTCGGCAGGTGATGCCGGCGGCACCTTGCTGACCACGATCAACGCGCTCGACCCTGTCTATTTCACTTTTCAGGGTTCGGAGGCGCTGTTCCTCAAGACCAAGCGCGAGGGCGGCGAAAAGGGTGCGGCGGTCGAAGTCCGCCTGCAGGATGAAAGCGACTATCGCTGGAAGGGCCGGCTCGACTTCACCGACAATGGCCTCGACCCGCGTTCGGGCACGATCCGCGCCCGCGCCAGCTTTACCAACCCGGAAATGTTCCTGACCCCCGGCATGTTCGGCAACATGCGGCTGTCGACCGGCCAGACCGCGCGTGCGCTGCTGGTCCCGGCTGCCGCGGTTCAGACCGATCAGGCGCGCAAGATCGTCTATGTCGTCGGCAAGGACGGCATGGTCGCGGCGAAGCCGGTCGAGCTTGGGCCCGAAGTCGATGGCCTGCGCGTCATCCGTGCGGGCCTGACCCCGACCGACCGGATCGTCATCAACGGTTATCAGTTCGCCCGTCCCGGCACCAAGGCGGTGACCAAGTCCGGCAAGATCGCGGCGACGGCGGAGAAGTCGGCTGTTGCCGCGACCGAGCCGGTGTCGGCGCAGGCGACCTTCACGAAGTAAGTAAATTCGTCATCCCGACCCTTCGACTGCTTTGGCAGGCGCTCAGGATAAACTTCAGCCTGTGGCTGAAGGCCGGGATCTCAGCGGTGCGTCCATCTTCAACGTCGAGACCCCGGCCTGCGCCGGGATGACGCTGGGGCTCGAGGTTCCGACTCCGTTTTCGATTTTCAGACAGGGGCTCTCCCATGCGCCTATCCCGCTTCTTCATCGACCGGCCGATCTTCGCCGCCGTGCTCGCCGTCATCATCACCATCGTCGGTGCGGTCGCCTATATCGGCCTGCCCGTATCGCAATATCCCGACATCGTCCCGCCGACGGTGACGGTGACCGCGACCTATCCGGGCGCGTCGGCCGAAACCGTTGCCGACACGGTGGCGGCGCCGATCGAGCAGGAAATCAACGGCGTCGACAACATGCTCTATATGAGCAGCCAGTCGACCGGCGACGGCGTCGTCACGATCACCGCGACCTTCAAGATCGGCACCGACCTCGATGCCGCGCAGGTGCTGGTGCAGAACCGCGTCGCGATCGCGACCCCGCGCCTGCCCGAAACGGTGCAGCGGCTGGGCGTGGTGACGCGCAAGACCTCGCCCGACTTCCTGTTGATCGTGAACCTTGTCTCCCCCGACAAGTCGCTCGATCGCGCCTATATCTCGAACTATGCGCTGACCCAGCTCCGCGATCGTCTCTCCCGCATCGACGGCGTCGGCGACGTGCGCCTGTTCGGCAGCCGCGACTATGCGATGCGCGTGTGGATCGACCCCGGCCGCGCCGCCGCGCTCGACCTGACCGCGGGCGAGATCGTCACAGCGCTCCGCCGCGAGAATGTGCAGGTCGCCGCGGGTTCGCTCGGCCAGCCGCCGCATGCCAATGGCAGCAGCTTCCAGCTCAGCGTCGAAACGCAAGGCCGCCTGACCGATCCCAAGGACTTCGCCAACATCGTCATCCGCACCGATGCCGACGGGCGGCAGGTCCGTGTGTCGGACGTCGCGCGCGTCGAACTCGGCGCGTCGGACTATAATTC
The DNA here is from genome assembly GCF_035565275.1 of Sphingopyxis sp. Taxonomy (GTDB): domain Bacteria; phylum Pseudomonadota; class Alphaproteobacteria; order Sphingomonadales; family Sphingomonadaceae; genus Sphingopyxis. Next base: position 2,665 of record NZ_DATMST010000100.1, on the reverse strand, counting down.
GAACACCTATCTGTCGGGTGATCCGACGGTCATTCTCGCGACCTTCCAGCGTCCGGGCTCGAACGCGCTCGCCGCGGCGCAGGCGGTCGAGGCCGAAATGGCGGCGGCGTCGAAAAGCTTCCCCAAGGGTCTCGAATATCGCGTCATCTATAACCCCACCGAATTCATTGCCCAGTCGATCGACGCGGTGATGGAGACGCTGATCGAGGCAGTATTCCTCGTCGTCATCGTCATCCTGGTTTTCTTGCAGAAATGGCGTGCGGCGATCATCCCGGTGCTCGCGATCCCGGTATCGCTGATCGGGACCTTCGTGGTCCTCGCGGCCTTCGGCTACAGCCTCAACAACCTCTCGCTGTTCGGGCTGGTGCTCGCGATCGGTATCGTCGTCGACGACGCGATCGTCGTCGTCGAAAATGTCGAACGCAATCTTGAAAAGGGAATGAGCGCGCTCGAAGCGGCGCGGACATCGATGGACGAGGTGTCGGGCGCGCTCGTCGCGATCGTCCTCGTGCTCTGCGCGGTGTTCGTGCCGACCCTGTTTCTCACCGGCCTGTCGGGCGCCTTCTACCAGCAGTTCGCGGTGACGATCTCGACCGCGACGATCATCTCGCTGGTCCTGTCGCTCACCCTGTCGCCCGCGCTCGCCGCGATCCTGCTGAGGCCGCACGCCCCCGCGCAGACCGACGGATGGCTGATGGGGCGTATCCACTATGCCGGCGAACGCTTCAACGAAGGCTTCGAGAAGCTGAGCAACGGTTATGCGCGGCTCACCGACCGGCTGGTGCGCGCGCCGAAGAAGATGATGGTCACCTATGCCGGGCTGATTGCCGCGACCGCGGGCCTGTTCTGGGCGACGCCGACCGGCTTCATCCCCGCGCAGGATCAGGGCTATTTCCTCGTCGTCGCCAAGCTGCCTTCGGGTGCCTCGGTCGAACGCACCGATGCGGTGCTGAAGAAAGTCGCTGGCCGTGTGCTGCCGATCAAGGGCGTCCTCGGTTCGGTGATGCTCGCGGGCTTCGACGGTCCGTCGCAGACGCTCGCGCCGAACTCGGCCGCCGCCTATTTCCCGCTCAAGTCGTTCGAGGAACGCGGGAAGCTCGGCGTCAATTTCGAGGACATCATGAATCAGGCGCGCGCGAATACCGCCGACATCACCGAGGCGCAGATCGTCATCATCCCGCCGCCGCTGATCCAGGGGATCGGCTCGGCGGGCGGTTACCGGATGATCGTGCAGGATCGCGGCGGGAACGGCTATGCCGCGCTCGCGAACGAGACCAACAATCTGATCGGCAAGGCGAACGAGACCCCGGGGCTTGCGAACGTCTTCACCTTCTTCGACCCGTCGAACCCGCGCGTCTATGCCGATATCGACCGGGCAAAGGCGAATATGCTCGGCGTGCCGCCCGAACGCGTGTTCGAAGCGCTGCAGGTCTATCTGGGTTCGGCGTTCGTCAACGACTTCAACCTGCTCGGCCGCACCTATCGCGTGACCGCACAGGCCGATGCGCCCTATCGTCAGACCGTTGCAGACGTCGCGAACCTCCAGACGCGGTCCGACTCGGGTGCGATGGTGCCGATCGGGTCGGTTGCGAACTTCGAGGACCGCACCGGGCCGTATCGCGTCACGCGCTACAACCTCTTCCCCGCGGTCGAGATCGACGGCGATACCGCTCCGGGTTCGTCTTCGGGTGCATCACTGACGACGATGGAAAAGCTCGCTTCGGACTCGCTGCCTGCCGGATACGGCACCGAATGGACCGGCATCGCCTTCCAGCAGAAGGCGGCGGCGAACACCGCAGGCATCGTCTTCGCGCTCGCGGTGGTCTTCGTCTTCCTCGTGCTCGCGGCCCAATATGAAAGCCTGATGCTGCCGCTGGCGATCATCTTCATCGTGCCGATGTGTCTGCTTGCGGCGATGGTGGGCGTGAATTTGCGCGGCATGGATAACAACGTGCTGACGCAGATCGGGCTTGTCGTGCTCATCGCGCTTGCGGCGAAGAATGCGATCCTGATCGTCGAATTCGCCAAGCAGGCCGAAGAAGAGGATGGCCTGTCGCCGATCGAAGCCGCGGTGCGTGCCGCGCGCGATCGTCTGCGCCCGATCCTGATGACCAGCTTTGCCTTCATCCTTGGCGCGGTGCCGTTGCTGATCGCCAGCGGGGCAGGCGCGGAATTGCGCCAGGCGCTCGGCACCGCGGTCTTCTTCGGCATGCTCGGCGTGACGGCGTTCGGCCTCATCTTCACCCCGACCTTCTACGTCGTCGCCCGCGCGCTCAGCCAATGGTCGGCTGAGCGACGCGCGCGGCGCGACGGATCGGACGATCACGGGACCGCGCTGCCGGTTCCGGCGGAATAAGGAACAAGATCATGATCCTTCGCAACATCCTCACTGCCGCCTCGGCCCTTGCGCTCGCCGCCTGCGCCGTCGGCCCCGACTACAAGGCACCGCAATCGGCGTCGGCACCCGCCCTGACCGGCGCGTTCGTTTCAGCGGACAGTCCCGCCGTCTCGCTCGATCCGGTCGCGGCCGACTGGTGGCGCCTCTATGACGATCCCGTCCTCGACGGGCTCGTCGCCGATGCGCTCGCCAGCAACACCGACGTCCGTGTCGCGGTCGCGAACATCGCCAAGGCGCGCGCGGCGCTGCGCGGGGCGCGTTCGGACC
>NZ_DATMST010000099.1:0-22620 GCF_035565275.1 Sphingopyxis sp. | reverse complement strand
CGCCGGCGGGGTGCGGTCCCGTCCCGCATGCCGCACCTCGTCGCCGCGAAGGCCGCGCGGGCGCGGCCAGGCCAGGAGACCCGAAATGACCGTTCCAAACGACCATCCCGCCTCAGCTTCTGCCGAACCCGGCTCGACTGCCTATCTCCTCCAGGAAATGCAGCTCTTCGGCTACCGGCCCTATGAGGATGAACCCGACCCGCGGCCTCTACCGGATGCCCGGCTTGCCGGAGGCGCCATCGCCGATATGTTCGACGGGCTCACGGGCTGCCTCGCCGAGACCCGTATCGAACCCGATCTCGAAGACCTGCTCTGGAATCTGGTCAACCTCTTCCACCGCGCCGGCGATCGGATCGAGCGCCGGCTCGACGAAAATGAGCAGCTCCAGCGCAAGCTGCAACGCGAACAGGATGGCAGTGAGATCCGCTCGGTCGAGCTCGAACGCGCGACCCTTCAAGGCATCTCGCTCATCGAGAGGCGCGACGCCATGGAATTCTTCCGCGAGGCCGCCGCCGATCAATTCCGCACTCACATGCGCAAGGCTTGGATGCCCCGCACCGGTTCCCGCGCGCATCACAGAGCGCTGACGGCATCGGTCGTCGACAGCCGGGACTTCCTCGACGCGCGCCTTCGCGAAAAGGCGGCGACCTTGCTGCCCGAAGGAACGCGGATCGCCTTTACCGGCGGGAGCGATAGCGACGATCATAACGCGATCTGGGCTGCACTCGACAAGGCTCGCGTGCGGCATGCCGATATGATCCTCCTCCACGGCGCAACGCCGACCGGCGCCGAGCGAGCGGCAGCCTGCTGGGCCGACAACCGTGGTGTCGCGCAGGTGGCGTTCAGGCCCGATTGGAACAAGCACGGCAAGGCGGCGCCGTTCAAACGCAACGACCGGATGCTCGAGGCGCTACCCGTGGGGCTTATCGTCTTTCCGGGAACTGGAATTCAGGACAATCTCGCCGACAAGGCGATGAAAATGGGCATTCCGCTGTGGGACTTCCGCAAGGGCGGTGGCTGAGCCGCGGATTTCCGCGGCTTTGCGTAAATTGCCTCAATCTGGTTCTATCTCTGGAATATATTTGAATAATATGGGGTTAGCCCGCACTTTCAGATTCTCCCAAGATCGCCTGGACCAGCGGTGATCGGCCGTCGCGGGCCGGCCAGCCTTGTAAGAGGGCAAGGCCGCACGCACTGACGAGGGGCTCGCGGACCCGGCAGGTCGGAAACGCCGGTCGGCGCGCCAAGGGTCATAATGCCGACGATGGACGCCGCGCATGCATTTGCGCTCGACGTCAGCCGGGTGAAGGACAAGGCGGGTCTCGCCGACCTGTTGCAGGAAGCGTGTTCGCGAATGGGCTGCTCGTGGTTCGCACTTAGTCACCATATCGACTTCCTGGCGGCTCCGGATCGGGGCGTGCGCGTCCACAATTATCCGGAAGAATGGGCTCTCTGGTTCGACGAGCAACGTCTGGGTGTAACAGATCCCGTTCACCGCGAGAGCCAGCGCAGTATGTCGGGTTTCCTGTGGCACGATATGAAGACCGAGCGGCCCGAAGACGAAGTCATTCTTGCCGAGGCGCGGCGGCACGGCATCGGTGACGGTCTCACCGTGCCGGCGCATCTTCCCGGCCATGCGCATGGCTCTGTTTCGTTTGCGTGGAAGCCGGGTAGTTCTGCGAGTGCCGACGCGCTGCAATTTGCGCGGATGATTGGCGGTCCCGCTTTCGATGCGGCGCGCCTTATCGCCTATCCGGATCTCGCGCACATCGGGCCACGCCTTACCCGTCGGCAGCGCGAGGTGCTGATATGGGCAGCCAAGGGCGAGTCCGTGCCCAGAATAGGGCTGAGACTTGGTCTCAGTCCGGACACGGTGCGCGAACATCTGCGCAATGCCCGCCAGCGCTACGAGGCGAATGGCGGTATCACGCTTACCGTGCGCGCGCTGTACGACGGCGACATAAGTTTCGAGGACATCGCCAAGCGCTGAGAAAAATTGGGGACACCCCCCGATCATGCTATGGTGCAGCGGCGAAAAGCCCTTCAATTGGAACGCCTCTTTTCAAACGGAGGCAAATCCATGCTGCTTATTGTCGATTCCACCAACCGGGCGCTCGAGCACAAGGCGATGCGCACGATGTTCGAGGCGCGCAAGCGCGTTTTCATCGATCTTCTGAAATGGGATATTCCTGCGCTGGCCGATCGCTTCGAGCTGGACCAGTTCGATAACGTCGATGCCACCTATCTGATCGTGACCGATCCGGACGGCGAGCATCTCGCCTCGGCGCGGTTGCTACTCACCACCCGGCCTGCCCTCCTCGACAGCCTCTTCCCGGGGCTGGTCGCAGGGGACGTGCCGCAGGGACCCAACGTCCTCGAAATCACCCGCTTTTGCCTATCGCCGGGCATCGGCGCGCGGCAGCGGCGGATCGCGCGCGACGCGCTGCTGGTCGGGCTTGCAGAGTTCGCGCTCGCCAACGAGGTCAGCACCTATACCGGCGTTGCCGAACTGCCCTGGTTCCGTCAGATTCAGACCTTCGGCTGGGACTGTCACTCACTCGGCGAGCCGCTCCTCCACCGTGGGCAGGCGCTCGTTGGCCTCCGCATCGATATCGATGCCTCCACCGTCGCAAAACTCGCGGCCGCAGGCATCGTCAGCAATGCAATCGCGGCCTCGGCCGCCTGCGCAGCCTAAGGAGGGTAAGATGCTGATCAACCACGCCGCCCTCGACGAGCGATCTCATCGATCCCCTGCCGCAAATGCCCTCATGGACCGCGGCTATGCGGTTCTGCAGGGCGCCGCTCCGACATTGCTTATCGAAGCGATCGCCGCGGATCTCGGACCACGCTACGAGGCGACGCCCTTCTGCGAGGGCGGTTTCTACGGCGAGCGGACCAAGCGGTTCGGCCGCCTCCTGATCCGCTCGCGGCATATGGCCGATCTCGTGATGAACCCGGCGATCCTCGAATTGGCTGAGACTGCGCTCGGAAACTGGTGCGAGCGGATCCAGCTCAATCTCGCGCAGGCGATCGAGCTGCATCCCGGCGCGCTCGCGCAATTCCCGCACCGAGACCAGGATATGTGGCAAGGTGCGCTGGGCGAGGTCGAATATCTGGTGAATGTCATGTGGCCGCTGACACCCTTCACCGAGGAGAATGGCGCGACGATCATCTGGCCCGGCAGCCATGGCGTCGAAGCCTTGGTCGAGGAGCCCAAAGAGGCCCCGATTATTGCGGAGGCCGAGCCCGGCGACGCGATCGTCTTCCTCGGCTCGACGCTGCACGGCGCCGGCGGAAACCGGAGCTGCGACGTCCGCCGCGGGATTATCGTCAGCTACTGCCTCGGTTGGCTCAAGCCCTATGAAAATCAGTGGCTGGCCTATCCGCCTGAGATTGCGCGGGCATTCTCGCCCGGCGTGGCGGCGCTTGCGGGATATGCCCAGCACCGGCCCAATCTCGGCAATTTCGAGGGTCAGTGCCCGTCGGTCCTGTTCGATGGCTATCCGCAAGATCCGATTGCCGCGATCGACGCGCTCCGGCCCGATCAGCAGGCACTGCTCGCCGAACATGTCGCGGCGCAGCGGGCTGAGGGCGGGGCACTGGCGACGTGAGCCCGGGCACGACCATGGAGCGCGTCTACCTGGAGCTGAAGGCGCGCATATTGTCAGGGAGCTATCCACCGGGCACGCGCCTCGATCCGACGCAGTTGGCGAAGTCCTTCGACGCCAGCGCGACCCCAGTTCGCGATGCGTTGCACCGCCTGTCGGGCGAGAGGATCGTCGAAAGCTGGCATCAGGAGGGGTTCCGCCAGCCGCTCCTCGCCGAGGCCGATCTTCACGATCTGTATGCGTGGGCGGGATCGCTCCTCGGCATCGCGTTGAAAGGGCAGTCGCCGCGCCCCGATCCGCCCGGAATGCTCGTCGAGCTCGCGCATGTGTCGGCCTATCCGGAAGCCGTCGATTCGCTGTTCCGTGCAATCGCGATGGGGAGCCCGAACCGCGAGCTGCGCTACGCGATCATCAATGTGGTCGAGCGTTGTCAGCGATTTCGCGTGGCCGAAGCGCGGATCGATGGCGGCTTGAGGGTCGTGCTCGCGGCGATGGAGGACGATTATCGCTTCGGCCGCTGGACGGCATTGCGCAGCAAGATCACGACCTTTCACCGGCGCCGCATGGCCCAGGCGGGCCGCGTCGTCGCGGAACTCAAGCCGCGTTCGGACCCGCTCAGATAATATTCGACATATTCGAGAATTATAAAATTCCTATACCGATTCAAGGGCGTAGCTTTAATGATGCCGCAATTCCGCGGCGTCAGCAAAGGAGGGTCCCATGGACCGCATCGACAACGCCGAAATCGAAGAACTGGGCATCGCCAGCGTCGAAACGCTCGGCGGGCTTCTGCCCTATCCCGAGGATGGCTCGGTCATCCACTTCAAGCCGGACGGCGCGATCACCGCCGACTGACGGGATGGCGGACGCGGCGCGCGGCGCCGCGTCCGTATCGCCATGAGCTATCATCTTCCATCCCATGTCAGCTTCGGCTTCGTCGGCGGAGGCGCGGTGCTCCTCGATATTGAGGCCGACCGCTACCTGATGCTTCGCGGCGCCGAAGCCGGAGCGCTTGCCGCTCTCGGCACCAGCGGAGCACCAAGGTCTGGCGCGGACCCGGCCCTTGACCGTCTCACGGCAAGGGGACTCCTTGCGAAGGGACCCGGCGCAGCCGTTTTGCCCATATCGGTGCCGGCACCGACGGCAAGCGCGCTGGAGCTTGCGGGCAAGGCCGAGCGCGCCAGCGCGCTCGAAATCGGTCGATATCGCGCCGGAGCCTCGCTGCGCCTTCGCTTCCAGGGGATTGGTGCAACGGTTGCCCGCTGGCGTGCCCTGAAAGCACGACACCTTCGCGGCCGCGCCGACCGGGCCACGGATCCGGGAGCAATGGCTCGCGGCTATGCGGCAGCGCGGGTGCAGCTACCCTTGCGCCGCCTCTGCGTGCCCGACAGTCTGGCGCTTGCGCGATTTCTTTGGAAGCGCGACGTCGATTGCGACGTCCTCTTCGGCGTGCGCATCGATCCCTTTGCTGCCCATGCCTGGGTCCAAAAGGGAGAGCTGCTACTTTCCGACAATATCAATGCCGTGGCGGACTATACGCCGGTTTTCCGGTTGTGACGATCCGCTGCGCTCTTGTCGCGGGGCCTCATACCCCGGTTTTGCCGGGCGGGTTCCACGACGCCGGCAGCATCGGGCGGGCCAGGTTGATCGTCGATGCCCGCACGACCGCCTGGATTAGTCACGGCGTGGCGCTGGTCGGCTGGGCTTTTCATCGCCAGGGATATGCTCCCTGCGAGGCGCTGACGCCCCCCGAGGTCGAGCGCATCGTAGCGAGCGAAGGAGCTTGGGCGATCAGCCAGCTTTGGGGTAATTTTCTTCTCTTCTGGGCCGGAGAGGACGGCAGCACTTTTCTCCTGCGATCCCCTATGAGCGGCCCTCCACTTTTCTGCTTCACCCAGGATGGGTCTGGAGGGCTGGTTCGTACTGCCTTCACCGATTTGCCGCTCGCGCGCGCGCTGGGCTTCGCGCTCGACACGCTCGACCCCGAACGCATCGATGCCTGGATGCGCTTTCCCCTGCTTCGCGGGGCAGCAGGCGAGATTCGCGGTGTCCGCGAGTTATTGCCCGGCGAGATCGCAGTCCTTGGCGAGGACATGACGCGGCCGGCGAGCTGGTCGCCATGGGATTATACGCAAAGACCTCCCGAGCGGATCGATCCTGAGGAGCTTCGCGATAAGGTCAGCCGTACAGTGTCGGCCTGGAGCATGCGGTTCGAGCGCGTGCAGCTAGAGCTCTCCGGAGGGATCGACAGCAGCATTATGGCGGCCTGCCTCAGCGGACGCCGTCGGCCTTGGCGCGGGCTCACGATGGCGACGACCGACCCCGACGGTGACGAGCGGCCCTATGCCCGAGCGGTTGCCGAACATGTCGGCGCGCCGCTGGCCGAGTGGCAGCGTCCGTCCTTTGGCGACCCGATGGCCCCGCCCCAGACACTCCGCGCGAGGCCAGGGGGCTTTGGCCTGCTCGGTCCGAGCGACGGCGCCTATCTGGAAGGTGCGCGCGAGTTCAAGGCCGACGCGATCTTCACTGGTACCGGCGGCGACAATGTGTTCGGCTATCTTACCTCGGCCGCGCCGGTGCTCGATGCCCTGCGCTACGAAGGGCCGATTTCGGGATGGCGCGCGGCGGGAGATCTCGCGCAACTCGCAAACGACAATATGTGGCGCGCGCTGGGCTATGCCATGAAGCGCTTGCTGAAGCCGCCGCCGCTCTGGCCAGTCGATCATAGCCTGCTCTCGCGGCGGTTCGCACGCGATCATCCCGAGCATCCCTGGATGGTCGAGGCACATCGCGCCTCGCCGGGCCAGCAGGTCTACGCGATAAAACTCCTCATCGTGCAGCCATTTCTCGATGGCTACGACCGCGCAGTATCCATGCCGATGATCGCGCCGCTGCTGTCGCAACCGATCATCGAATATACGCTCGGCGTCCCGAGCTGGCAGTGGGGAGAGGGCGGCCAGAACCGCGCGCTTGCGCGCAAGGCGTTCCGGCAGGACCTGCCCGAGATGGTGATCGAACGTCTGGGGAAGGGGCGCATATTGTCGGTATTCCTTCCTGCCTTTGAAACCCATCGCCAGCGCCTTCGCTCGTTTCTGCTGGACGGATGGCTGGCTGGAGCCGGACTCCTCGATCTCGATGCGGTCGCAGCGCTCTTCGCCGACGACACAAGGCCCGATCCGGTCATGGTGACCAGGATATTGAGCTTCGCGGATATCGAGCGATGGGCGCGTTCGGTCGCACATCCGCATTCTGGAGGAGAATAGCAGAGGATGTTCGTCATCGAATGCGATTGATGCTTTGACTGCGATGTCGTGCCGGGCGGTCCCCGGGGGAGGCCCGCCCGACACGAACCTATCGCGCAGGCACGGGCAAGGGCTCCTGTGGACCTCCGGCGCGATAATGGCGCCAGCGCTCATACTGAGCGGATTTCTCCGGAGCCGGGTCCTCCTCACCGGTCAGCCAGAACCGGAACCAGTCGAGATTGCGGTCATAGACGGCGCGCTTGTGTCGCGGCTGATATTTATTGTGGAGCTCATCTGCATAGACGATCATCTCCGCCGGCTTTCCGGCGCGCTTGAGCTTGGTGTGAAACTCCGCGGTCCAAGGGGCTTCCGCATCGGGCAACTGCATCAAAATCGGCGTGTCGATCGCGGCGATATCGTAAACCGCCGACGCGATCTTCCAGCGCGCCGGGTCGCTGTCCGGATCGCCCATGCGCCAATAATCCTCCAGCGTTGCCGCAAAGCCGCGGTCAGGGACGGCATTGGTCCAGAAGTAATGGGGCGAAATTTGGCCGGTCCCGATCGTCGCTGCTGCAAATGCTTTGCTATGGCGGAGAGCCCAGAGCGCGACGCCCGAACTATGGCTGAACCCCGCAATCCCCACTTTGTTCGGGTCGACGAGGCCCTCCTTGGCAAGATCCTCGATTGCGGCGGCGATGACGGTCCGGGCTAGTTCGTAGGTGCCTTCCTGCCCACCACGCGGTGGTCCGCGAAACGGATCGATGCACAGGACGGCGATGCCATGTTCAACGAGCGGCAGCATCGGAAGCTCGTCGCCAGTGCCGCCTTTCAGGAACCCGGCGCAATGATAATTCTGGACGACGACCGGTGTCGGAGTTTTCGTCCCGGCAGGCCTCAGCAGGATGGCTGAGCGATTGCCCGGGAGGGCGAGCGGAATGGCCTCGGCGCGTACGCGCCTCGCAAGTGCGGCATTGGGTTCGAAAACGACGCTATGCTTCGCCCCCGCGAGGGCGATGCGGACAAGGCGCGGCGGAATGAGGGGCTGACTTTCGGCGCAGAGGAGTGCGTCGCGCGCCACGGCGCAGCGAAGCGGGCGGTCGGTCAGGCGAAGCGCACCATCGGTCGTCACGATCTTCCGTGCTGTGCGAGAGCCGACGCTCCACTCCCACACATCCTCGCGCGCGCTGCCGGCATCATGGAAGAGCAGCAAGGCGTCCCGGCCTGGCCTCCACGCCGTCACCAGTAATCCTGGCGATTGGCAGATGGGAGCGGCACAGAGGATTGTCGCCCCATTTTTGCGGGTGACGGTCAAGGTCGTGCGCTTCGCCGCGCGTTCTACGGTCGCAACGCTTCCGTCGTCCGAGGCGACCGAGACCCCTTGCGATGGGGTACGGGTCTCCGTTTTGAGCGAGCCGGAGAGAGGGGTGGCGGCCGGTTGTAGTTGCACGGCTTTCTCGCGGCGCGGCGCATCCCACAATATCCGTCGACGGTCGAACCAGGGGCCGGTGAAGCGCTGCATGATCCTTTTGCCATCGTCGATGACGCCGCCGGCGATCGCCTGGTTGAGATCGACGGCGGCGTCGACCAGCACACCCTCCTCATAGGCCTTCATCTCCGCCTGCTCGATCTGCGCCCGTGTCGCGCCGACCGTATAGCGAAGGCTCTTGCCGTCCGCTGACAGCGCAAACTCGACTATATCTGCATCCTCGCGGATTTCTTCGCGCGCGCCGGCACCCTTTCTCCAGTGCCAAAGCGAGATCGCCCCGGCGTGGTACGCAAGGAACCGAAATCCGCGACTGTCGGGGTCCCAGACCGGGGTCTGGTCGGCGACGAGGCCCGCGCCGTCGATGCGAGCGAGGCCGCCGTCCGCCGCGAACTCCGGCTCGGACCCGTCGACCGCGCCGATATACCATGTGAGGCTCGTTTCGTTGGTTTCGAGCGAGGGCCGACTGACACGGAAGACGATATGCGTCCCATCGGGCGAAATCGTCGGGCCGCCGATCTCTGCGACTTCGACGAGGTCAGTAGCCGCGACAGGTTTGCGGTGGGCCGCCGCTATCGGATTAGCGGCGGCCAGTAACGCGGCGGCAATCACCATGTAATGACCGCCTGAAGCGCCATGTTCCTGCCGATCGCGCTAGCCTGTTCGGGGTCATAGCCCATCGCATAGCTCGGCCCACGGAACTGCACATAGGGCGGATCCTTGTCGAAAAGATTGTTGACGCTGAAACCAATCCGCAGCGAGCGTCGATCGGGATCGCCGATCCGCGCGCCGAGCTGGAGATCGAAGGTCGTCCAGCTCCTGACGCGCTCTACGGGCGTGACCGTGAGGTTGCGGTAGGAGCCCACGTGGTTCACCGCGAGGCCACCATCGAAGGCTCCGAGCGTTAGGCCAGCCCGCGCGCGAAGACGAAGCTTCACCGGACTACCGAGGGTTCCGACCACATGCTCGCGCGGCGCGCTTTCGGTGATCTGGTTGTCGATCGCGAATAGTCTGGTACCCCCGAGGCTGAGCGAGATGCTCCCGCCGCCAACCGGGCGGCTGTAGCCAAGGTCGAAATCCAGACCTCGGATCGCCGAAGTTGAGAGGTTGCGGGTCCTGAGATCGATGATGGCGCGGACGTCGGCTGGGGTTACGCCGAGTCCATTCGAGAAGTTCGGCCCAGTGAAATAGCCGTTCACCGTCGCGAGGTCCGGATTGTCCTGAATGATGGACGCATAAAGATCGCGCCGGTTCAGGATATTCCGGCTATCGCTCGATGCCGACGCAATTCGGTCGCGGTAGCGGATATCGAAATAGGTTAGCGACAGCTTCGTGCCCGGGATCGCTCGAGGCTCGAAGTCAATGCCGGCGGTCCAGGTCTCGGCGCGCTCGGGCTGCAGGTCGGGACGAAAGCCGAAGAGTGCGAGGACAACGGTTTGCCCGGTCGGCGACGAGGGATCGGCGACCCGGAGCGTCTGGTAGAGCGCGTTGGCGGTGCCTACCAGTTCGTCGAAGAAAGGCGCGCGGAACGACTTTCCATAGGAAGCGCGGAACGCCAGCCCAGGGAGCGGCGTCCAACGTGCGCCGAACTTTGGATTGGCGGTGTCGCCAAAGTCCGAATAATCCTCATAGCGTCCGGCAGCCGACACGGTGAGCGCGCCGGGAAAGCTGGCGCCGCTGTCGAAGATTGGGGCGACCAGTTCGCCGTAGAGGGCCTTGACGACGCGCTTGTCTGGCAGACCCGGGATGCCGATGACCAGCGGCGTGTCGGTGACGAGGTCGAGCACCTGCTCGAAGGTGAAGCGGTCGCGGCGATACTCGGCGCCCACCGCCATTTTGAGGTCGCCCGCGGGCAGCGCGAACAAGGTGCCGTCGGCACGGAGGGCTCCCGTCCAAACCTCGAACCGGGTTTTGGCGGTGATGGTACCACGCAGGCTGTCGATCAGCGCCGGGTCGTTGACCGCGCCATCGCCGAAGACATTGATCGCCTGCGGGGCGTTCGTCGAGGCGACCGCGCGCGAGAAGCGCAGGCTGTGGACCAGATTGAAGCTGTCATAACGCTCCTTCTGGCGTCCGAACCCGCCGGTCAGTTCGATCGACCAGGTCCCGATGTCGGCGCGTGCGCCAACGAGGCTGTTGAAGGCCTTTGCCGTGCCGCGCAGGCTTTCCGGGCCGAAGTCCGCTGCCGGATCATAATAGACGTTGATCGGCTGACCCGTTCCGATCGGGTCGACATAAAAGGGATTCGCACTTGTAACGCGGACCGGCGTCGGGCCGCTGACGCGGCGTCGTGCCTCGAAACGCCGCTCCGAATACAGGGCGCGCGAGAATAATGTGACGTGCGAGCCGAGCGATTGCTCGACGCTTCCATAGAGGCTCCCTGTCTCCTGCTCGGGCAGAATGTCGGTGTGACGCCGCGCGTCGCCGCGGTTGAAATCCGCGCTCGGCGTCAGTTGGGCTGCCGTCAGCCCGCGACCATTCTGGCCCCGCGGAATGAGGAAACGCTGGCCGTTTGCGGCCACGATGGTCCCGGGGCTGTTATAGTTCGAGCGCAGATCGGGGCCACCGAAGGCTCGAAGATCCTCGGTAGCAAAAGGTCGCTTTGTCGCCTCAAGATTGCCACGCTTGCTATATTCCCCTGCGACGACGAGGTGGCCCGCAGACCAGCCCGTACCGAAAATCTGGCTGATCTGGACCTCGCCATAATCGCCATCGGCGGTCCCGGCACGCAGCCGTGTCTCGGCGCCCTCGAAGCGGTTGCGAAAGCGGATGTTCACCACCCCCGCGACCGCATCCGAACCATAGATTGCGGACGCGCCGTCGGTGAGAATCTCGACCCGGTCGATGGCGACGGAGGGCACGAGCGATACATCGGCATAGGCGCCCGACCCGCCGCCCAGCGCGGGCCGCGCGCCATCGAACAGCGTGAGCGTGGCGCCGGGCCCGAGTCCGCGCAGGTTGAAGCCGCTCCCATAGGCGATATTCGATGAGGCTTTGCCGCGATTGCTGAACCCGACATTGGCCTCGGCGGGACCACCCGAGAAGTTCTGGGGGATCGTCTGGATGAAATCGGCGAGCGTTGCTCGCCCACTGCGATCGAGCGCATCGCGATCGATGGTGGCGACGGCCGAGCCGACGGGGCCCGTTCCACGGATACGGGTTCCGGTTACGACGATCGCCTCGTCACGGCCATCAATCGATTGCGCTGCCGCGGCACCGTCGTTTCCCTCGCGCAGTACCAGGGCGCCGTCGATGAGTTCTCCGATGAGACCGGTGCCGGAGAGGAGGCGGGATAGGGCAGCGTCAGCGTTCAGGCGGCCGGTCACGCGAGAACTGCGCTTGCCGTGTGTGATCGTGCCGGAGGCGATGACCTCGCGGCCGGAGATTTCGGAGTATCGCTGGAGTGCGGTGGCAAGATCCTGCGCCGGGAGGTTGTAGCTTTGCTGTCCCACCCGAGCCTGAATTTGGGCCTGCGCGCTCGGCACCTGGATCGCGATGGCCGCAGTGCCCGATGCGAGCATCGCCGCAATAAACTTGGTCTTCATGATACCTCCCCAAGCGGCCACTGTTGGCCGTCTGGGGTGCAAAACACCGGGAGAGGATGATCCCCCCTCCCGATCGAACTATTTTTTCCGGAGGATGATTTCGTTGCCTTTGTCCTCGGCCGTAAGGCCGAGCGCAGCGGCAAGCTTGCGCGCGAGGCTGTCGCCGTCGGCGACGTCGAACCGGCCGGTGACGGGAAGCGAGGCGAGGGCGGGATCGTCAAGACGGATGGGCTTGCCGCCGGTCTTGTTCGCCGCGTCGAGAACCGCGCCGAGCGGCAGATTATTGGCCGCGAGCATCGTCGACGGCAGGGGGGGCGTCATCTCGGGAAGAAGGCGCGGGCCGGTCTCGGACACTTCCGCCTTTTCGCCCGGAGCGAGCCGGATTGCTTTCGCGGTGCCGCCGAGCCGAACCTCGACCGAGCCCGAGACCAGCTTGATCTTCGGGCTGGACGCGCGGGCATCAACCTCGAACACCGTGCCGAGCGCGATGGTCTCGGATCGCCCTGCGATGACAATGAATGGCCGGCCGGCATCATGGGCGACCTCGAAGCGGGCGCGCCCGCCGTGCAGGCGGACGCGCCGCTCGCTTGTCGTGAACTGCGGTTCAGCCCATGCGCCGTCCACCAGCGTCACCGTCGACCCGTCGGCAAGGCGAAGTTGGCCGGGCAACATTGGCCCGGCGGCAATCTGTTCGACGTCGACAGGCTTACCGAGGTGCCAGGCAAAGCCGATCGCGATGCTCACAGCCGCGACCGCGGCGACCGCCCAGCGAAGCTGGCGCGGTGCGCTTTGCGACGGACGTGCCTGGGCGCCGATGCGTTGACGCGACATGCTGGCGCCCAGCATATAATGTTCCTCTGCCTCGGCATAGGCGTCCGCATGGCCGGGCTTCGCGTGCCACGCGGCGAATGCGGCCCGTTCGGCTTCGGTGGGCGAGCCGTGCATCTTGGCGGCCCAGTCGGCCGCCTCGCTGTCCGCCCGCCTCACAGCTGTGCGTCTCGCGCCTTGCGGATCGCTTTGAGGGCCTTGGCGATATGTTTTTCCACGCGTTTCAGACTCATGCCTTTGATTCGTGAAATTTCGGAATAGCTCAGATCATCGAGCCTGTGCATCAGGAATACATCCCGTGTGGTGGGATTCAGCGCAGCGATCGCATCCTCGGCGCGGCGCAGAAGGTCGCGTTGTTCGAGAACGGCGTGGGGATCGGGACCGGCGAGTTGCTGGTCCTCGAAACTGTCATGGGCCTGTACATGACTGCGCACGCCCGAACGCGCACGGTTCTTGAGAATGCTGCGCGCGGCGGATGCCAGATAGGCGGCGGGCGCTTCCAGAAATCCGGCGCCATACCCCTTAGCGGACATGAGCCGGCGGAACGTCTCCTGGACAAGATCCGGCACCTCCTGCGGCGGCACATTGCGTCGGAAGATTCCGGCGACCCGTGCATGGTGCGAAGCGTAGAGATTCTCCATCCGAGCGTCATGGCCATGACCGGCCCAGTCGTCGGGGGGAAGGGGAGTTCCCGACGGGAGGCCGCGGCCTGCCGAGGGGGCGTCGTCATAGTCCATTCCATATCGCCTACCGGTCGAGCCGGAAAGCGAGTCTGCCGGAGTGGTAAGAACATATTCGGAAATATGCGCCGCCGCCTTTAGCCCGAGGGCCTGGACATACGCGTCGGCCACCCGGCAGCGGATGGAAATTTCACAAGGCTTTCCGACGAGGCTTCTTACGACCCGGCACCGCGCGCCTTCTTGCCCGATGCAGGGCAAGCATAGCCCGACGGTGCGTCAGGGCAAGAGTCCCCGGAGCAATTGCATCCAAATCGAATCGGATTCTTCCTTTGAACCCTCGCTTGTCAGCGGCGCCGATAGGGCTCGCAGGCGATCCCGTCTCCGTCGCCGTCCATCTCGAGACGATAGCCCGGCTGCCCGCGGCGGAGGGGGGCAGCGCCGGACGCCCAAGCCTCCTTGCAGTTACTATAATATGTGGTCGTAGGCCCCGCGCGCGGAGCGGGTGAGGGGATTGATTCCCGGCGCCGTTGGGCGTCGCGGGCGACCGTGTGAGAGTGCGCGGCGCGGTAGTCTGCGGGCATTTGGAATGTCCCGGCCCAAAGACCAAGGCGCGCAGCCTTGGCCCGGGCCTCATGCGCGACATAACGGTCCGAGAAGTCCGCGAGGGCTACCGCAAGCCCGGCGTCGACCAACGCGCCGGCAAGGTCGGTGGCCCCGGCGCGGCAGGCGGCGACGGTGCGTCCATGAGCATCGATGTCGTGCTGTTCGCAAATGATCTGCTGTCCACCGACGAGCGCGGCCAGCTTGGCCGCAGCAGCTTTGCCGCAGGCCCAATTTCTATCCGCCCTTTCGCAAGTCTGCGACAGTTCGGGTGCATCAATGCCGTGAAGCCGGACCGCGATCCCGCCGAAGTCGAGCGAATCTCCGTCGGCGGCGCGTGCCACTCCACTGATATCCTGGGCGAGAGCAGGGACTGCGAGCAGCAGCAGCGAGGCGGCGATGATATGTCTCATGTCACCGAGGATAACCGCTTCGGCTTACCAGGTCCTTGCAGGATCGGACCCGAGCCATTGCAACCTGTT
The DNA here is from genome assembly GCF_035565275.1 of Sphingopyxis sp. Lineage (GTDB taxonomy): Bacteria > Pseudomonadota > Alphaproteobacteria > Sphingomonadales > Sphingomonadaceae > Sphingopyxis. The sequence continues at coordinate 8,152 of NZ_DATMST010000099.1, read as the reverse complement.
GCCGAGATGCATCATCGCCGCCGCATAACGCTACGGCATGGTAGATTTTTCTCGCCTGTTTTGCGCGATCGTCTATCCGCCGGCTCGCGACCCGAATGGAGGGCTCCCTTCATTCACTGACTTGGCGGCCCCTCGGGGCCGCCTTTTTCATTTGTAGCTTCGCATGGCAGGCATGGGCCGAGGCAGGCAACATATGAAGGCGCGGCGCATTTGTCTGGATAACAGGCAAAGGAGCTCCCCTCATGGCAACTACCGAACCCCTATCGTCCCGGCGTATCCTCATCATGGCCGCCGACGGCTTCGAACAATCCGAACTTGAGGTCCCGCTTGAGCGTCTTCAGGACGCTGGAGCCAAGATCGATATCGCGTCCCTCGAGATGGGCGATATTACCGGCTGGGACGAAGATGACTGGGGCGACGAGATCGAGGTCGACCTCAAGATATCCGATGTCCATATCGACAATTACGACGCGCTCATACTGCCGGGCGGTCAGATCAATCCGGATCTTCTGCGCGTCGATGACGACGCGGTGGCGTTGATTCGTGACTTTGCCGCGACCGGCAAACCGGTTGCGGCCATCTGCCACGCGCCATGGCTTCTGATCGAAGCGGGGCTGGCAAAGGGGCGGCGCTTGACCTGCTATAAGTCGATACGGACCGACGTCGCGAACGCGGGTGCCGAGGTGGTCGACGAGGCGGTCGTGATCGACGGCAACATCATTACCAGCCGCTGCCCCGACGATTTGCCTGCATTTTGCGACGCGATCGTAGAGGCGCTGCAGGACAAGAGCTGAAATTTCTGAGAAGTTGCGTTTGTGAGCGCCCCTCGATTGCGTGGAATAACCGGGCTTTGAGATATTTAGAGGGGCTAAGCTCTACACTACGGCTGCAGGCCACCGATCGAAAATGAGCGGAGGCGAGGCGACCGAAAAATCGACGCAACCCAGGTTAACTCGCTGCAACCGCGGCAAGAGAGGTCGGTTTCAGCAGCATGCTACCGCCAACCGACGACAGCTCCCATCCTCTGGCTCAACGCTTCCGGGACTTCATCCGCGCCACGGATTTTCCCTGTGTCGGAGCGAAGTCCGCGCTTGCGCGAAGCCAGATCCGCTTCGTCGTCGGCCGCGACATGCGCTCGGCTTGGGACGATTTGCGCATCTACCCCAATCTCCTCGATCTCGCCTGGAGTTATGCGCGCTCGCCGAGCCTATTCCATTCGCTCGTGGTGATCTTCGAGGAGGATGGCGGGCTCGACGAGCAAGCGTTCGAGACATGTCTGTGGGAGCGTATCGACTCGCTGAGCCGGAAGGACGACTGGGCAGGCCAGCCGCCCGATCCGCGCGTCAGTCACAGCCCTGATGATCCGCACTTCTCGCTGAGCTTCGGCGGCGAGGCCTTTTTCGTCGTCGGCCTCCACCCCCGAGCCAGCCGTCCCGCGCGCCGCTTCGAACGCCCCGCACTGGTGTTCAACCTCCACGACCAGTTCGAGAAGCTGCGCGAGACCGAGGTCTATGAGACGATGCGCGGAAAGATCATCGCACGCGACATCGCCTTGGCCGGAAGCGCGAACCCCATGCTTGCCCGTCACGGCGACGTGTCGGAGGCACGGCAATATTCGGGGCGGGCTGTCGGACCCGATTGGCGGTGTCCCTTCTCCGGACGTAACGCGGCGCCCTGAGCGCCGTTGCGCAGCCTATTTTGCCGGGCGGCGCGGCGCCAGGTCGAAACTCTCCCCATCGCGCAGCGCGTGAAGCGTCGCGCCGTGAAGCGATACGATGCCGCCGGACGAGGCGCCCGCCGCGGCGGAATGGCTCGCCCGCGACGCGTCGACGATCGTGACGCCGCCGCTTCCGATCACCCGCGCGGTGCCGGCCTCGATCCGGAGCGCGGTGTCCTCATCGATCCCGATTCCGAGACAGTCGGGACGACGGCTGACCGCGCCGAGAAGCCGCCCGATGCGCCCGCGCTCCGCGAAATGCTGGTCGATGATGCAGTCGGGGATGAGGCCAAGCCCCGGCACCAGTTCGATGTCGTCGATGCGCGGCGTCTCTTCGCCGCTTCCGCCGATGAGCATCGTTTCGCCCTGCGCCGAGGCTCCCGCCGACGTTCCCGCGATAAGTCCCCCGCGATCGTGGAGCGCGTGAATGGCCGCCTCGATGGGCGTGTCTCCGGTGAGGCTCACGAGGCGCGACTGGTCGCCGCCGGTGAAGAAGATACCGTCGGCCTGGTCGATCATGCATACGCGCGCCGGATCCCGGGCTTGATCCCGATCGTCGAGGTAAAGCTCGACGAGCCGGCCGATCCCAAGCGGCGCAAAGCCCTCGCAATAGGCCTCGAAATATCCATCGCGCTTCGCGCTGGCGATAGTGGCAATGACGAGCGTGCCTTGGCCCAGCTCAGCAGCGATTGCACCGAGTATCTTGCGGCTGCCATCCTTGTCTTCATGGCCGCCGATCACGAAAAGGGGGCCGCGATTAATGGGCATGGTCATCCTCCCAGACGATGTCGGAAACCGCGGACATTCCCTCGCGGGCATAGGCGGCGGCGAAATGCGGACTATTGTGCGCGATGCCGATCGCGCCGTCGCGGTCGAGAAGGATGACGCCCGCCTCGGCTCGGAGGCGCGCCATCGGCTCGAAAATCGTTGTAACCGCCGCGCTGGCGCCCGTTGTCTCGAGCGCGCGCATCACGCGCGCGGCAAGCAGCGTCCGTGCGATCGCCTCACCGTCGCCCGAAAGCGACACCGCGCCGACGCCGTCCTCGGCATAGAAGCCGCAGCCGGGAAGCGGTGCGTCGCCGACGCGCCCGGCGAGCGTGCCCGCCAGTCCGCCGGTCGATGTAGCCGCGGCAACATGTCCTGCGCGGTCGCGCGCAACGCAGCCAACCGTATCATGGTCGCTCTCGCCCGCTGTCGCCGGGCGCATGGCTTCCATGGGTTCCGCGATGCCGCTCGCTCGTGCGAAAGCCTCGGCGCCGGCACCGACGAGGAGCACGGGCGGCTCCCTAAGCATGGCATGCGCCGCTTCGACGGGATTGTAGAGGAACCGCACGCAAGCAACCGCGCCGACGTCGAGCGTGGCGCCATCCATGATACCCGCGTCCATCTCGACCTCGCCGTCTGCATTCGCCACCGATCCCCGGCCGGCGTTGAACAGCGGATCGTCCTCGAGCAGGCAGACCGCGGTCTTGACCGCCTCGAGCGCGCCGCCGCCGCGCTCCAATATCATCCTGCCGGCTTCCAAGGCTGCCGCGCACCCCTCGCGGCGCGGCGCCTGCAGTGCCGGCGGGATCCGGCACGCTCCGCCGTGGACCGCGATCGCCCAACGTCCGTCAGCCATGCGCCGCCTCCAGCAACCGGGCGTCCTCAGGACCGGTGCCCGCCGCCCAGGCTTCGACGATCCTCCATATCCCGTCGACGTCGGTCGGCGTGAGCACCACGATATCGCCGGGGCGCGCGGCCGCAAGGCAAGCCGAGGCAGCGTCATACTCACCATCGTGCATACCGATCGCGGCCGCATCGAGCCCCGCTGCGAGGGCGCCCTTGCGCATCAAGGCATTGGCTTCGCCGGGTGGGCGTCCCCTGAGGTCAACATTCTCGCGCAGCATCAGGACATCGAACATCGCGCCCGAGAGAGCGCCGATATCGACGAGATCGCAATCGCGCCGGTCCCCCGGGATGCCGATCATTCCGATCACACGGACATTGCTGTCGCCGCGCATCGAGCCGAGCAACTCGGCGAGCGCGGTGAGCGCGGCGCGGTTATGGGCATAATCGACGACGATCCGCACCCCGTGCGCCTCGGCAAGGCTGAGACGCCCAGGCGAATCCTCGAAGCTCGGGCGAAAGGATGCGAGGCCCGAGGCGATCATACCCGGAGCAATCCCGTAGGCGGCGGCCATCGCCGCGGCCGCGGCGGCATTCTCGACATTGAACCGGGCTGCGCCGTTCAGCGTCACCGGAATATTCGCGATAGGAATGATCGGCATGGATTCGCTGCCCCGGTGCAGCATGAGCGTTCCGCGCTCGCCGCTTACCGCCAGTCCGCCACTATCGAGATGCGCTTGGATCGGTGCCAACGCGTCCGCTACCGCTCCGCCGGTGAACCAGACGATCCGTCCGCGGGCTCGGCGTGCCATCCGCACGGTGAGCGGGTCGGCGGCGTTGAGAACGCAGGCGCCGCTCTTTTTGACGTTGCGGGCAACGATCGCTTTGACGCGCGCCAGGTCGGCGAGCGTCTCGATGCCCTTGAGGCCGAGATGGTCGGGCGTGACATTAAGGACTGCCCCGACGTCGCACGCGTCGAAAGCGAGGCCCTCGCGCAGCATTCCGCCGCGCGCGGTCTCGAGAACTGCCGCTTCGACGCGGGGGTGGCGCAGCAGCATGCGCGCGCTCTTGGGACCGCTCGCGTCGCCCCCGGCGCTGCGGGTCTCGCCGACATAGACGCCCGAGGTACAGGTGAAGCCGGTGGTGAGGCCATGGTGTTCCAGGATTCGCGCGAGCATGCGCACCGTCGTCGTCTTGCCGTTCGTTCCGGTCACCGCGAAGATGGGGATACGGCTCTTTTGGCCTTTCGGAAAGAGCGAGGCGATGATCGGCCGCGCAACGTCGCGCGGCGTCCCTTCCGATGGAGCAAGATGCATGCGAAGCCCGGGCGCGGCATTGACTTCGACGATGCCGCCCCCCGACGCACGGACGCTTTGCGCGATATCGGGGACGATCATGTCGATGCCGGCGACGTCGAGTCCGAGCGCGGCGGCGGCGTCGATCGCGATCGCCGCATTTTCGGGATGAATGACATCGGTCCGGTCGATCGCGCTCCCGCCGGTCGAGAGGTTGGCGGCGCCGCGGAGCGTCACGATCTCGCCTGCCTTGGGCACGCTCGCGAGAGTGAAGTTCGCCTCGGCGAGAAAGGCCTCGAGCGCGGCGTCGATGCGGATCCGGGTGAGAACGGCCTCATGCCCGACACCGCGGCGTGGATCGTTGTTAACCGCCTCGATCAGATCCGCGATGCTGTTCCTGCCATCGCCGGCCACATGCGCGGCGACGCGCTCGGCGACCGCGACCACGGCTGTGCCGACGACGAGAATGCGGTGATCGGCTCCGACGAGCTGCTGCTCGACGATGACACGCGGTGCGATGGCTTGCGCTCGCTCGAAGGCGTCGCAAAGAGTTCCATCGTCGGCGACGCTCGTGGTGACACCGCGGCCCTGATTGCCGTCGAGCGGTTTTACAACGACCGGCCAGCCGAGCTTCGCGGCAGCGCGTTCCGCATCCGACACCGTCCGCACGAGTTCGCCGCGCGGTACGGGGATACCGATGCTCGTGAGCATCTCTTTCGCCGCCTGCTTGTTCGCGGCGAGTTCGGCGCCGATCAGCGATGTCGCGCCGGTCACGCTCGCCCGAATGCGGCGCTGGCGGTGGCCGGTGCCGAGCTGGATGAGGCTTGCCTTGTCGAGCCGCAGGACGGGGATATGCCGGCGCCGCGCTTCGGCCACGAGCGCCGCGGTGCTGGGGCCGAGCCCGTTCTTGCGGACGATCGCTCGAAGCGCGCTCACCCTCGTGTCTGTATCGGTCGCTCTGCCGTCGAGCTCCGGGGCGATACGATCGAGCCCTTCGGCACCCTGCATCGCAGTCGGAAGCAGCGCGTTCACGAGTTCTATGGCTGCCCGCCCGGCGGCTAAGCCGCTCGGCGCATCGGCGTAGCAGTAGAGAATATCATATTGGCCGGGCTTGCCGCGCACCCTGCGCGTCTTGCCCCTCGTGACCGCGGCCCCGGCGCTGGTCTGCAGCTCGATCGCCACATGTTCGATGATATGGCCGAGGCGGGTTCCGTCGGCGAGCCGGCGGAGAAAGCCGCCAGGCGCGCCATAGCTGCAGCCATGGTCCACGAGGCCGGGAAGTAGCGATTGCAGGGCATTGTCGAAACCCGGGAGGCGGTCGCTCGGATCATCGTCGAGGATCCCGAGATCTACGCGGATCCGGATCATCGGACGCCGGCTGTAGAGGTTGGGGCCGTTATAGACCGAGCGTTCGAGCACGCGCAGCTGGGCGGAACTCAATGCGCCGGCCTTGCAGGGGGCAGCGACCGGTTGCCGCGGTCGAGGGGCGCGGTTCGAGCCGGGGCGCGCGAAAAGATGGGGCCGGGAGGGGAGAGGGGGAAGCGCGGCATGCTTGTCCTTGGGTTGGGTCCTGCAGATGCCAACGCGAGCGGCTGGGCCCGGTTGCCGGAGTTAACCTGGATCATGGCGATTGTTGCCGGCGGGTCGGCAACTGCACGCGCGGGGGCGCGTTGGGGAAGCAGGCGATGACGCATCTCCTGCCAGAGCGGGGCGCGCCCTTCGGGCTCGACCGTTTTCCACTGAATCCCGTCTCGAGGGGAAGAAGGGCAAGGTCGATGCGCGCGCCTGTTCTTCATGCGGGGGGACCGGACAGAAGGCACAACGATGAAATTCGACAGCGAGACCAGCTTCCTTACCGCATTCGACAATGAAGAGAGCCGCCACGGCGGGCCCGTTGCCGGTATTGCCGCGCGCGCCCGGCGCCTCGCGCTCATCGGCTGTTTCCGGCCGCGCCAGTGCGGGATCGCGACCTTCACCGCCGACATTTACGACCATCTGACGACCGCGCGTCCCGACATGGCGATCGATGTCTATGCGATGGCAGCCAGGCCGGGCGATGCGAGCGATTCCGCAGCCGTTGCTGGCATCGATGAGAAAGATGCCGATGGATATCGCGCTGCCGCGGAGGCGATCAACGCAAGCGGTGCCGACGCGGTCTGGCTCCAGCATGAGTTCGGGATTTTCGGGGGTCCCGCAGGCGACATGATACTGGGGCTCGTCGACCGCGTTGCGGCGCCGCTGATCGTCACCTTCCATACCATCCTCGCCGAGCCGAGCGCCGACCAGCGGCGCGTGATGGAGCATCTCGTCGCGAAGGCGGCGAAGCTCGTCGTGATGAGCGCCTTCGGCCGCGAGACGCTGATCCGCATCTATGGCGCGAAGGCGGAGCGCATCGAACTGATCGAGCATGGCACCCCCGACCGGGCCTTCGAGGCATGTTCGCCGCTTCGCGAGCGGCTCGGCCTTGCGGGCCGTCCGGTCGTCTCGACCTTCGGCCTCCTCGGGCCGGGCAAGGGGCTGGAAGCGGCCATCCGCGCGCTGCCGGCGATTGCCGCCCAATATCCCGACATTCTCTATCGGATCGTCGGCGCCACCCATCCCAATCTCGTCGCTGCCGAGGGCGAAGCCTATCGGCAGAGCCTTGCCGACCTCGCCGAGGAGCTCGGCGTCGCGGACAATATCGCCTGGGAGAACCGCTTTCTCGACCTGCCCGAACTCCTCGAACAGATCGAGCTATGCGATATCTATCTCGCGCCCTATCCCAATCTCGCGCAGATCACCTCAGGTACGCTCGCCTATGCGGTGGCGCTCGGCCGCGCGGTCGTATCGACGCCCTTCGTGCATGCGCGCGAACTGCTCGCCGATGACGTGGGCATCCTGCTCGGCGGGGCCGACAGCGACGCGATCGCCGAGGCGGTGTTGCTGTTGCTCGCGCACCCCGGCGAACGGCGCGCGCTCCAGGAGCGCGCCTATGCGCGCGGCCGGTCTACCGCCTGGCCGGTCATCGCGGCGCGCTTTGCATCGCTGATCGAAAACGTCGCGGCCGTGCCGGCGCGGCGCGAGCCCCGGCGGATGTTCCCCTCCTTCGCCGCGATCCGCGCGCTCTCGGACGATGTCGGCATATTGCAGCACGGGACGGGGCTCATTCCCGACCGGAATCACGGCTATTGCATCGACGACAATGCGCGCGCGCTGATGCTCGTCAATGCGAGCCCGTCGCTCGGCGAGGAGGAATATGGCCTGCTCTTCGCGCGCTACGCCGCCTTCCTTCACCATGGCTGGAACCCCGATCGCGGGCGCTTCCGCAACTTCATGGCCTATGACCGGCGCTGGCTCGAGGATGAAGGGTCTGAAGACAGCAACGGGCGCACGCTCTGGGCGCTCGGCCATGGCGCAGCGCACGCGCGCACGCCGGAACTCCGCGCCTGGTGCGCGGGACTATTTGCGCGCACCGCCCCCTTGGCAGCCGACCTCAAAAGTCCGCGCGCGATCGCGTTCGCACTTCTCGGAGCCGACGAACTCCTGGGCCGCG
>NZ_DATMST010000098.1:0-8492 GCF_035565275.1 Sphingopyxis sp. | reverse complement strand
GTCCGAAGCCGTGCTGCTCGCCGGCAACGCGCTGTCGCCCGCGATGGTCGCGCAGCTGGGCGCCGCCGAGGCGCAGCCCGTCGAACCGGTGCGCAGCATCTCCCTTGGCGCCGACGGCATCGCGGGAACACCCTTATGGCTGCGCGCCGAGCCGGGGGAGGATGCTGCGATGGCTTATGCAATCGCAGTCGATATCGCGGCGTGGAGCAAGACATGCGGCATCGGCTGAATTTCGACTGCGATGGCGCGGCGCTTGCCGCGAGCCTTGACGAGGCCCCGGGCACCACCGGGCTGCTGATCGTGTCGGGCGGCAACGAGATACGGGCTGGCGCGCATCGCGGCATGGCGACGCTGGCGCAGCGCGTCGCGGCGGCCGGTTTTCCGGTGTTCCGTTTCGACCGGCGCGGGATCGGCGACAGCGAAGGCGAAAATGGCGGGTTTGCAACCAGCGGTCGCGACATCGCCGCCGCGATCGAGGCGTTTCGCAGGGCCGCTCCGCAGATTACGCGCGTCGTCGCCTTTGGCAATTGCGATGCCGCGAGCGCGCTTTTGCTGCACCCTCCGCTGGCGCTCGACGCGCTGATCCTCGCCAATCCGTGGACCTATGAGGGTGATGTCGAGGAAAGGGGCGGGCCCGCGCTGCCCCCCGCCGCCGCGATCCGGGCGCGCTATCTGTCGCGGCTGAAGGACCCGAAAAGCCTGCTGCGGCTGTTCAAGGGCGAGATCGATCTGCGGAAGCTGTTTCGCGGCCTTGCGGCGCTCAAGGCACCCGTACCGCCCGCCGCGCCCGACAGCCTTGCGGCGCGGATCGACGGTGCGATCGCCGGATTGGCAACCCCCGCGACGATCCTGCTCGCGACCGGCGACCGGACCGCGCAGGCTTTCGTCGAGAACTGCCCTTCGGCCCTGAACCGCATCCCGGTCGAGCGCCTCGTCAGCCCCTCGCACAGCTTTGCCGGCAACGATGGCGAGTGGCTCGCCGAACGGATTTTGGCCGTTCTCGCCGCCTAGGCGGTCGCCATCGCGTGATATTCGGCCTCGGCGAGGAAGCGTTCGGCGTCGAGTGCAGCCATGCAGCCCATGCCCGCCGCGGTCACAGCCTGACGGTATATCTTGTCGGTGACGTCGCCCGCGGCGAAGACGCCGGGGATCGAGGTCAGCGACGTGCCCGGCGTCACTTCCAGATAGCCGTCGGCATCGAGCGGCAGCTTGCCCTTGAAGAGTTCGGTCGAGGGACTGTGGCCGATCGCGACGAAGCCCCCGTCGGTGGGCTCGTGGCTTGCCTCGCCCGTTACGGTGTCGATCAGGTCGACGCCGACGAGTCCCGCGGTGCCTTCACCCGCGACGAAGCGCTCGACGCGCTTGTTCCAGAGCGTCCGGATCCTGGGATTGATCAGCAAGCGGTCCTGCAGGATCTTTTCGGCGCGCAGATGGTCGCGGCGGTGGATCAGGGTCACATCCTCGCTGTGGTTGGTGAGGTAAAGCGCCTCCTCGACCGCGGTGTTGCCGCCGCCGATCACGACCACCTTCTTGCCGCGATAGAAGAAGCCGTCGCACGTCGCGCACGCCGAAACGCCCTTGCCGCCGAGCTCCTGCTCGCCCGGAACGCCCAGCCATTTCGCCTGCGCGCCGGTCGCGATCACCAATGTTTCGGCCATATAGACGTCGCCGCCGTCACCGGTCAGCTTGAACGGACGGCGCGACAGGTCGACGTCGACGATCGTGTCCCAGATCATGCTGGTGCCGACGTGCATCGCCTGCGCCGTCATCTGCTCCATCAGCCAGGGGCCCTGCACCACCTCGGCGAAACCGGGGTAGTTTTCGACATCGGTGGTGATCGTCAGCTGGCCGCCGGGCTGCAGCCCCTGCACCACGATCGGCATCATGCCCGCGCGCGCCGCATAAATGGCGGCCGACAGCCCGGCGGGGCCGGAACCGAGGATAAGCATCTTGGTGTGGTGGACGGCGGGCATGGCGATCTTTCGTTGGCCGGTGCGAAGGGCACCATTTCGGGGCTGTGCGGACACGCACAGATGGGTGTTGCCAACCGCGCTAGCAAGGGTCACCTTCCGCGCCAAGGGGAGACTGGCGAATGGCGAACTGGTGGGAACGTCACGGAGTACCGCGCCTGATCAGATGCGCCTGTTCGCAGGGGCAGATCATGAAGCTGCGAAGCAAGGTCGTGCCGCATGCGCGCGGCCATGTCCTCGAGCTCGGCTGCGGCGGCGGGATCAACATGGAATTCTATCGTCCCGGGCAGATCGAGAGTTTCAGCGGGCTCGATCCCTCGCCCGAATTGCTCGCGATGAGCGTTGCTGCGGCGGCGGCGCGGGGGATGGACGCCGATATCCGCGGCGGCGTCGGCGAGGCGATGCCGTTCGAAAGCGGCAGTTTCGATACGGTGGTCACCACCTTCACCTTGTGTTCGGTCGCCGAACAGGCAGCGGTGCTGGGCGAGATTCGCCGGGTACTGAAACCCGGCGGGACCGCGCTTTTCCTCGAGCATGGCGCCGCGCCCGATGCCGGGGTGGCGAAATGGCAACGACGGATCGAGCCGGTGTGGAAACGTATCGGCGGCAATTGCCACCTCACGCGCCCGATCGGCGACGCCTATGAACAGGCGGGTTTTGCGGTCGACCGGCAGGCCGCGGCCTATATGCCCAAGACGCCGCGACCCTTTGGCTGGGTCGAATATGGAACCGCCCGGCTGCTTTCCTGACCGGAGGAGACCGAGATGATGGATGATCGGCGAGACGGCGGGGACGTTCACGAAGACGCTCGACGGCGATGCCAGCGATTACCGCGTGACCTACACGCTGACGGTCAGCTGACGGCCGATATTGGCCGTCGCCCCCGCGAAGGCGGGGGCCGCCGGAAGCATAGCGCAAGGCCGATTGCGGCCCCCGCCTTCGCGGGAGCGACGAGTCAGGAATCCGCCCCGAAGCCGACGTCGAGTCCTACTTCTTCTCGCCGACCTCGATCAGCCCGTGCCCTACGCTGACGCGCTCGTCGAAGACGAAGCAGCTGCCTTGCCAGCGGCTTTCGGCCTCCGGCACCTGTTCGAGATAGGCGAGGATGCCGCCCTTGAGGTGGACGACGTCCTCGATACCCTCGTGGCGCAGGAAGGCGGTCGATTTTTCGCAGCGGATGCCGCCGGTGCAGAACATCGCGACGCGCTTGCCTGCGAAACGCTCCGCATTGGCGCGCCACCAGTCGGGAAACTCGCCGAAGCTTTTCGTTTCGGGATCGACCGCACCGGCAAAGCTGCCATAGCCGACCTCGAAACCGTTGCGCGTGTCGATCAGCACCGTATCGGGATCGTCGACCAGCGCGTTCCAGTCGGCGGGGTCGACATAAGGCGCCGCGTCACGTGCGGGGTCGAGCCCCGCGACCTTCATCGTCACGATTTCCTTTTTCAGCCGCACCTTCATGCGCTGGAATGGCATTTCGGCCGCGGTCGAATATTTGACGTCGAGTCCGGCGCAGTTAGGGAGCGCGCGGATATGGCCGATCACGGCAGCGATGCCGTCCTCGCTGCCTGCGATCGTTCCGTTGATGCCCTCGCGGGCGAGGAGAAGTGTACCCATCACACCCTCCGCCACACAAAGATCGATCAGCGGCTGGCGCAGAGCCGCGGGATCGTCGAACGACGCGAAACGATAGAGGGCAGCAACCTGGAACATGCGCGCGCCATGTAGGCGCGATTGTGCCTTAGCGGAAGGGATCGCCGCGCCCGGTCGCATATTGCGCCATCGCCATCGTGGTCCATTGCGCGTTCACGCGGATACAGCTCGGGAACGTGCTCGCGTCGGTGACGAGCACATTGGTCGTCCCGTGCACGCGGCAATCGGGATCGACGATGCCATATTGCGGATTCTCGTTGATCGCATTGCCGCCGTGCGGATGGCTGCTCGACAGGGTGACGTCGTCCTGTTCGCGGATCGCGCCATCAAAAAAGGCGTCGACGTCCATGCCCGGCGTGATCACCTGCCCCTTCGCCAGCGCCGGATAGCATTCGATCGCGCCCGCGGCGAAATGCACCTTGGTCAGCGTCGCCATCGCGCGGCGCAGCATCGGCAGATCGTCCTGCGCGTCGAGCCGGAACTGGAGCTTGCCGTCCTTCACCTGTCCGCGGCGATCGGCGGGGAACAATATGCCCGCCGAATGGACACGACCGAAATTCTTCATGCGGGCCGCGTGGTCGGTGAACCAGCCGGGCATCAGCGAGGCCATCGACATCGGCGGCTGGAAATGGCTTTCGAGCAGGAAGTCGCCGCAATCGACATAGCTCGACATCTGGTCTTCGTCCCACGCATCGCCGCCGACGCCGTCGGGCATCAGCGCGACGACCGGCGAGGCAACGTTGAGCGACACCTGATAGCCCGTGCCCGATATGTCGCTGCGATCGAGCAGCTTCGACGACGCGATCGTGCCTGCGGCAACGACGACGCCGACGCGCGCGCGGACCAGCGTCTTCGATCCGCCCGGCAGCACCAGCTTCACCGCCTCCGCCTCGCGCCGGCCGTCACAGGTCGTCTGCCAGACGATGCGGTCGGCCTTGGTATTCGGGAGGATGCGCGCGCCGTGAATGCGGCAGGCATCGGGCAGATAGGTCTGCGCGATCCCCATCCGGCGGCCATAGGCGCAGCCCGAATTGCAATAGCCGCAATAAGCGCAGGCGCTCACCGTTTCGGGCGGCCCGAAATTCTTTGCGAACCAGTCGGCGACCGCGCGCTTGTCGCGCGGATCGGTCGAAGCGGCGGCGTAGCTGGTCCAGCCGTTGATCAGGTGCGGTCCGTTGTGGCGCCCGCTGCGCGGCTCGATCGGCGCGATCCCCAGCCGGTCGCGGACCGCGTCATAGCTGGCATGAAAGGCGGCGGCGTCGATCGGGGCACCTATGCTCGCCCATTTGGCGAGCACGTCCTGCGCGTCGGGGTGCGTGCGGCCAGGTTCGTTGACGCGCAGGCAAATCCCGTTGTTGATCGTCGACGACCCGCCGACGCAGCGCCCCTGAAACACCACGAAATCGCGGTTGGTCGAGGTTTGCAGCGCGCCATGCTTGTAGAGCCTTGCGATCATGTCGAGTTCGTGATGGGTGATCGCGTGGCTGGGGTAGAAAGGGCCCGCCTCGACCACCAGCACCTTGTAACCCTGCGCCGCGATATTATGCGCCGCGACGCCGCCGCCCGCGCCCGACCCGATGACGATCACGTCATATTCGTCCTCAAGGCTGTCGGCATCGAGGATATGCACGGGGTCGATCTCGCGGTCGCCGACGAGCGACAGCGGCACGTCCCCGGCACCGCGCTGGCGGAATTTAGGGAGGGTGAAACCGATCTGGCGGTGCACCGGATTGGCAATGTTGGCGTCCTGATCGCCGGGTTCGAGCCCGGGTTGCCAATGGCCGTAATAGCAGGCGTAGACGATGCCGCGCAGCCGCGCCATGTCCTGAAACAGGTCGATCTGGCTGTTCTTGAGCCGGTCCGTCAGCCGTTCCACGCGGCTTGCGACATCATTTTCGGTAAAGAAGGGGCCGCCGAGCACGAGTTCGGTCGCGGTCAGCGACAGGCGGATCTCGTCGAGCTTCGTGCCGCCGACCTTCGCGAACAACTCGCAGGCATTGGCGACGACCTGATCGGCCGAAATCACCATCTCGGCATCGTGGAACAGCGCCTCGGTCAGCGCCTTCAGAAATTTGAGTTGCCCAAAATTGAACGGTGCCGTCATCGCCCTGCCCCCTGTTTGCCGCGTGCGCAAAATGCCGCGTTATAGGCGGCCGGAGCAAGCTGTATTGTACAGGATCGCCAGTTATGCGGTGCGGGCGAGGGTCTCCGCCGGCAGGAACGGCCGTACCGCCGCCATCGCGCGCTCGATATAGTCGGCCTTCTCACCCACGGGCGCGACATAGTGGAGCGCCTCTTCGGCTTCGGCCGTTCCGGCGAGCCGCGCAATTATCCATGCGGAGAGATATTGCGATGCGAGGCAGCCGCCCGCGGTCGCGACGTTGCCGTGCGCGACGAAGGGCGCGTCGAGCACCTCGACCCCCGCGTCGATGACCCACGGTTTCGTCGTGAGGTCGGTGCAGGCGGGAAGATCGCCGATCAGCCCCAGTTTCGCGAGCAGCAGCGTTCCCGAACATTGCGCGCCGATCAACTGGCGCGACGGGTCGAGCCGGATGCGGCCGAGCATCAACGGATCGGCCGCGATCTCGCGCGTTTTGATTCCACTGCCGATGATCACCGCGTCGGCCTTTGCCGCGAAATCGAGCGGTTGCTGCCGATCGATCGTCACGCCGTTCATCGATGTCACCCGCGGCGTCGGCGAGGTGATGTGCGCCATCCAGCCCTGCCCGCGCAGCCGGTTCAGGATGGCCGCGGCGACGAACGAATCGAGCTCGTTGAAACCGTCAAAGGTCAGCACCGCGATCTGCACGTCAAAACTCCCGTAACAATGGCCGTAAAATGGTCCGCGCCTGTACAACGCCTTCGAAGATATCCTCAACCCGGAGCGGCGACAGACAGAGGCGCGACTCCGCAATGTTCCCGATTGGTTCTATCCATTTCCCGCCGCGTGGCAACCGCTTGTTGCCGGTCAGAGGCCGAAGGTCACCCGCCCCTCCGCATCGATCGCCCATGCCGGATTCCACGCGATTTCCCACGCATGGTCGTCGGGATCGGCGACATAACCGCGATAGCCGCCGGGCGGCGGCACGTCGGGCTTGCGCAGCGAGGTCCCGCCCGCCCCGACGAGCCGCGCGATCGCGGCGTCGACTGCCGCCTTGCTTTCGACATTATGCGCGAGCGCGAAGGCTCCCGGCCGGACGAGTCCGCCGCGATTCATGTCGGCCTCGAGCGATGCCTGCGCAAAGGTGCCGAGCATGAGGCCGTTCATCTGGTAGAAGATGATCTCCTCATTCTCGAACACCGGGGTCCAGCCGAACCCGTCGACTAGAAGCGCCGCGACCGGGCGAGATCCGCGATACCGAGCGTGATGACCGAAATCTGTTGCTGCACGACACGACCTTTCGATGCGGCGGCGCGGAAATGCGCCGCCGTTTCAGGCCATGGGGCTCGCCGCCGAAGCGGCTGCCAGGACCCGCGGATGCGGGGGTCGGGCCAACCGCACCGACCTGCCCTTTTCTGACACGGCGATCCTATCGGAGCAGCGGCGCGGTTTCAATCGATGGCGGGAGCAAACGCCCCGCCGATCGCTCAGGCCGCCTTCTTCGCCTGCCGGTATCGGTGCAGCAGCGGTTCGGTATAGCCCGAAGGCTGCGTCACGCCTTCGAAGATCAGCGCGCGCGCGGCCTGGTACGCGATGCCGTCGGGCGTCAGCTTTTCATAGAGCGCATCGCCTGCATTCTGCGCGTCGACCTTTGCCGCCATGCGCGCCAGCGCGGCATCGACCTGTTCGGAGGTGCAGACGCCATGGAGCAGCCAGTTGGCGAGCGCCTGGCTGGCGATGCGGAGCGTCGCGCGGTCTTCCATCAGGCCGATATCGTCGATGTCGGGCACCTTCGAACATCCGACGCCCTGGTCGATCCAGCGCACCACATAACCAAGGATGCCCTGACAATTATTGTCGAGTTCGCGGGTAATCTCCGCTTCGCTCCAGTTGCGACCGGTGGCGACGGGGATGTTGAGGAGCCGGTCGAGCGACGGCACCGCCTCGCCCGCGATTTCCTTCTGCCGCGCGAACACATCGACCTGATGATAGTGCAGCGCGTGCAGCGTCGCGGCAGTCGGCGACGGCACCCATGCGGTGTTCGCGCCCGATTTCGGATGGCCGCTCTTCGCTTCGAGCATCGCGCGCATCAGGTCGGGCATCGCCCACATGCCCTTGCCGATCTGCGCCTTGCCGCTGAGACCGCAGGCAAGGCCGATGCGGACATTGCGATCCTCGTAGGAGGCGATCCAGTCGCTCGCCTTCATTTCGCCCTTCGGGATCATCGGACCCGCGCGCATCGAGGTGTGGATTTCGTCGCCGGTGCGGTCGAGGAAGACGGTGTTGATGAAGACGATGCGGTCCTTCACTGCGTGGATGCACGCAGCGAGGTTGGCCGAGGTCCGGCGCTCCTCGTCCATCACGCCGACCTTCATCGTGTGGCGCGCGAGGCCGAGCATATCCTCGACCGCGTCGAACAGGCGGTTTGTGAAGCCGCATTCCTCGGGGCCGTGCTGCTTGGGCTTGACGATATAGATGCTGCCCGCGCGGCTGTTCCCGAGCGTGCCAAGACCCTTCAAATCGTGGAGCGAGCAGAGGCTGGTGATCACAGCGTCGCACAGCCCCTCGGGCGCTTCGGCGCCGTCAGCGAGGCGGATCATCGGCGTCGTCATCAGATGACCGACATTGCGCACGAACATCACGCTGCGGCCGTGGAGCGTGAAGGCTTCGCCCGACGGCGAGGTCCATTCGCGGTCGGCCTCCATCGCGCGCGTCACCGTCTGCCCGCCCTTGGCGAAGCTTTCGACAAGGTCGCCGCGCATCAGGCC
>NZ_DATMST010000097.1:0-4284 GCF_035565275.1 Sphingopyxis sp. | reverse complement strand
CCGGCGGCGGCACGGGCACGCCGTGGATCGCCGTCGAAAGCCTGTACAGCATGGACGGCGACCGCGCGCCGCTCGCCGATCTCGCCGCCGTCGCCGACCGCCACGACGCCGTGCTCGTCGTCGACGAAGCGCATGCGACGGGCGTTTACGGAACCGCAGGCCAAGGGCTCGCGCACGCGATTTCGGGCCGCGAGAACCTCGTCACGCTCCACACCTGCGGCAAGGCGCTGGGCTGCGAAGGCGCATTGCTCTGCGCGCCGCAGATCGTGCGCGACTTCATCGTCAACCGTGGCCGCCCCTTCATTTTCTCGACCGCGCCGTCGCCGCTGATGGCATGGCTTGTCCGTCAGGCGCTCGAAATCGTCGCGAACCAGCCCGAACGCGCCGCGCGCCTCGCCGCGCTCGTCCGTCACGCCGAAAAGCGCCTCGGCGCGCTCGACCTGCCCGCCAGCGGCTCGCAGATTCTGCCCGTCGTGATCGGCGACAACGCGCGCACGATGCGTATAGCCGCCGCGCTGCAGGCGACCGGCTTCGACGTCCGCGGTATCCGTCCGCCCACCGTGCCGCACGGCACCGCGCGGTTGCGCATCGCGATCACGCTCAATGTTGACGAAGACAACATTGACGCGATGGCCGATGCGCTCGCACAGGCAATGGCGGTGGCATGACGCGCTTCGTCGTCACCGGCACCGATACCGGCATCGGAAAAACCATATTTTCTGCGGCGTTAGCACAGGCGACCGGCGCGCCTTACTGGAAGCCGATCCAGTCGGGTCTCGAGGAGGAGACCGACAGCGAAACCGTCGCGCGCCTCGCCGGCGTGCCGGTCCGCCCCGAAACCTATCGCCTGATCACCCCTGCGTCGCCACATCGTGCCGCCGAAATTGACAATGTTAACATCGACGTCGAAACGCTCGCGCCGCCGCCCGGCGAGTTCATCGTCGAAGGCGCCGGCGGCGCGCTCGTCCCGGTGACGCGCACCACGCTCTACGCCGACCTGTTCGCGCGCTGGCAGATCCCCGTTATCGTCTGCGCGCGCACCGCGCTCGGCACGATCAACCACAGCCTGCTCACGATCGAGGCCTTGCGCGCCCGCGGCGTCCCGATCCACGGCCTCGCCTTCCTCGGTGATGCGGCGGAGGACAGCGAGGCGATCATCTCCGGAATCTCGGGCGTCCGCCGCCTCGGCCGCCTGCCGATCATCGACCCGCTGAACGGCGAAACGCTCGCAGAAGCATTCAAAGCGAACTTCGCCCTCAGGGATTTCGCATGACCTCCCCCGTCTGGCACCCCTTCACCCAACACGGCCTCGGCGACCCCATCCCGCTGATTTCGCACGCCAAAGACGCCAAACTCTACGCCGCCGACGGCCAGAGCTGGATCGACGGCATCTCCTCCTGGTGGGTCACGACGCACGGCCACGCACACCCGCGCATCATGGCAGCGGTACGCGCCCAGACCGAAAAGCTCGACCAGATCATCTTCGCCGGCTGGACGCACGAACCCGCCGAAAGCCTTGCCGCCGAACTGGTGCGCATCACCCCTGCCCCGCTCACCCGCGTCTTCTTTTCGGACTCGGGCTCGACCAGCGTCGAGGTCGCGCTGAAGATGGCGCTCGGCTATTGGTACAACATTGGCGAGCCGCGCAGCCGTATCCTCGTCCTCGAACACAGCTATCACGGCGACACGATCGGCACTATGTCGGTCGGCGAGCGCGGCGTCTACAACCGCGCCTGGCAGCCTTTGCTCTTCGACGTCGACACCATCCCCTTCCCTTGCGAAGGACGGGAACAGGCCACGCTCGACGCACTCGAAGCCGCATGCGCCCGAAAACCCGCCGCCTTCATCGTCGAACCGCTGATCCTCGGCGCCGGCGGCATGCTTATCTACCCCGCATGGGTGCTCGCCGAGATGCGCGCGATCTGCGCGCGCCACGGCGTCCTCTTCATCGCCGACGAAGTGATGACCGGCTGGGGCCGCACCGGCACGCGCTTCGCCTGCGATCAGGCGGGCGTCATCCCCGACATCGTCTGCCTGTCGAAGGGCCTCACCGGCGGCGCGATCCCGCTTGCGGTGACGCTCTGCATCGAACCGGTCTTCGAAGCGCATTTTTCGGCCGACCGCGCAAAGACCTTCTATCATTCGTCGAGCTACACCGCGAACCCGATCGCCTGCGCCGCCGCCAACGCCAATCTCGAAATCTGGCGCGACGAGCCCGTCCAGCAGCGCATCGACACGCTCGCCGACGCGCAGGCGGCACATCTGTCACTGCTCGGCCAGCACCCGCGCATCGCCAACCCGCGCCGCCTCGGCACCATCGCCGCGCTCGACATCGTCGTTCCTGACTCGGGCTATCTCTCGAACCTCGCCCCGCGCCTCATCGCTTTCTATCGCGACCACGGCGTCCTGCTCCGCCCGCTGGGCAACACCGTCTACGTCATGCCGCCCTATTGCATCACGGCGGAGGAACTGGCGCAGGTCTGGGACGCGATCCGGGCGTCGCTCGATACCGTTTAGACCGGCTGCCGCCCGGCTACCCGCCAGCGCCGCGGCGACAGGCCCGTCAGCGCGGTCACCGCACGCGTCATATGTGCCTGATCGGCGTAGCCGGCATCCGCCGCGATCCCGGCAAGGCTGTCGTCGCCCGCGACGATCATCCGCCATGCGCGCTTCGCCTGACAGTCGGCACGATAGGCGGCGGGCGAGACGCCATAGAGTTTTTCGAAACTGCGCGAGACATGTTCGCGCGACCGGCCACGCACCGCCGCCCATTCGCCGATCCGCGGCGATGCCGACGTGCGCAGCACCGCCGACAACTGGTCCGGCAGGTCGTCCTCTTCGTCTGTCGGGGCGGATGCGAGCCCGTCGAGCAGCGCGGCGACCGCCTCGACCGCGTCGCGTTCGGCCAGCCGGACGATATGGTCGGGATCGGCGATCCGCGCGCGCGCCGGCCAGTTGCGGCCGTCGAACGGCAGCGGCAGGTCGAGCACCACCGTCCGTTTTGCCGAGATCCGGTCGCGGTGCGCTGAAAACGGACCGTGAAGCAGCACTTCGCCCGCCCGCGCCGCCATCCGCCCGGCATCGCCCGCCTCTTCATAGGCACCCGCCAGCACCACCGTCGCATAGGGTTCGCGGTGGTAGTGCCGCGCGATGTCGGCCGCGGCGGGCAACAGGCTGGGCTGGAGCAACTGCATCGCCCGATATTGGCGCGTCCGACGGTTCGCAGCAACAACCGCCGGACCAACCCCCGTCTCCGCTCGATGGACAGCGGGTGCACGCACCGGTTAGGAAGTCCATCTGCCGGAAATTCGAGGAGCGATCGCGATGAACACACCCCCCTTTACCCTTCGCGCAATCGACCATGTGGTGGTGCGCGTCGTCGATCTCGACCGCATGGTCGCCTTCTATCAGGACGTCCTCGGCTGCACCGACGAACGCACGCAATCCGAAATAGGGCTTTATCAATTGCGCGCCGGCAGCTCGCTGATCGACCTTGTCACCATCGACGGCAAGCTTGGCGCGATGGGCGGCGCGGCACCGGGACCGGAAGGCCGCAATGTCGACCATTTCGCTATCACAATCGCCCCGTTCGACGAGGCGGCGATCCGCACGCATCTCGACCGGCACGGCGTCCGGGTCGAACAGGCCGGCCCGCGCTACGGCGCCGAGGGCGAAGGGCCCTCGATCTACATCAGCGATCCCGAGGGCAATATCGTCGAGCTCAAGGGCCCCGCATTCGACTGAACGTCTTGCGCAGGCTTCCGTTTACGTTAAGGTCAGTTGCAATTGGCAACCGGAGAGACTGATTCATGGCCCTTCCCCCGATTTTCGACCGCCTGCGCTTGCCCGTCATCGGTTCACCGCTGTTCATCGTATCGGGCCCCGAACTGGTCATCGCACAGTGCAAGGCGGGCGTCGTCGGCAGCTTCCCGGCTCTCAATGCCCGCCCGCAGTCGCTGCTCGACGAATGGCTGCACCAGATTACCGAGGAACTCGCCGCATGGGATCGCGACAATCCGGACCGGCTGTCGGCGCCATATGCGGTCAACCAGATCGTTCACAAGTCGAACGACCGGCTCGAACAGGATATCGCGACCTGCGCCAAATGGAAGGTGCCAATCACGATCACTTCGCTCGGCGCGCGCGAGGAACTCAATCAGGCGGTCCATAGCTGGGGCGGGATCACGCTCCACGACGTCATCGACGACCGTTTCGCGCGCAAGGCGGTCGAAAAGGGCGCCGACGGCCTGATCCCCGTCGCCGCCGGCGCGGGCGGCCACGCCG
>NZ_DATMST010000096.1:0-2451 GCF_035565275.1 Sphingopyxis sp. | reverse complement strand
GCGAACTCGCCGCGCGCGCCGCGAAGGTCCAGCCTGCGCTCGCCCTGCCGGCGAAGCGCGCGCAGGCGGCGGCCGCCGGATTCAAGGCCTGGCTCGAAAGCATCGAAGCCGGTCTTCCGGCGCACGGCGGAGTGGGCCGGGAAAATTACGCCTGGTATCTCAAGAATGTCCTGCTGCTTCCCTATACGCCGGAGGAAATCGCGGTGATCGGCGAGCGCGAGTATCAGCGCCAGATCGCGTTCCTGAAGATCGAGGAGCATCGCAACCGCGGCATCGCGATGCCCGAACCGGTGCAGACGCGCGCCGAATTCGACGCCAAGCGCAAGGCCGAGGACGAGGATCTGCTCAAATTCCTGCGCGACGGCGACTGGGTGACGATCCCCGATTATGTCCGGCACGATCCCGAAGAGGGGCCGTATCAATTCCCCTTCGAAAAGGACCCTTCGAAACCGGGGCTGTTCGACCCGCCGCTGCATCTGCATTTCTTTTTCCAGGCCGAATTTCGTGACGGGCGGCCGCTGCGCGCGCACAATCTGCCCGGCCACGCCTTCGACGCGTTGCAGGCGGCGCGCGATACGCGCCCGGTTCGCGGCGCGTCGCGGCTGTTCTTCGTCAACGGCCTGCGCAACGAGGGCTGGGCCTTTTATCTCGAGGAAATGATCCTTCAGGCGGGGATGCTCGAAGACCGGCCGAAAACGCGCGAGATCGACTATATACTGGGCGCGAAACGCGCCGCGCGGATCCTGCCCGAGTTGAAGATGCAGGCGAATGAATGGACGTGGAAACAGGCCAATGCCTCGCTGATCGCGCGCACGCCCAAATGGATGGAAGCCGGCGACGCGGTGGCGCAGTTCGATATCGAACTTTACCTGCGCCAGCCGGGCTATGGCATCGGCTATTATATCGGCAAGGTCGAGCTGGAAAAGCTGCTCGCCGACGTGGCGATGCAGGAAGGCGAAAAGTTCGACATCAAATCGTTCCACGACCGCTTTCGCGCCGCCGGGTCGATCCCGATATCGCTCATCCGCTGGGAAATGACGGGCCGCGACGACGAGATCAGGGGCATGCGCTAGCGTCGCGGCCGCCCGGCCTATCCGATGACGGCCGTGGCTTCGATCTCGACCAGAAAGTCGGGCAGGGCGAGCGCCTGCACGCCGATGAACGTGTTCGGCGCCGGAAGCGCGCCGTCGTAGAAGGCGCCAACCTCGGCCAGCACGGGGCCGAGCTTGTCCGGATCATGGTCGACAACATAGGTGCGCAGCCGCACGACATCGGCGGGCGTCGCTCCCGCTTCGGCGAGCACCGCCTTCAGATTGGCCAGCGCCTGCCGGGTTTGCGCGGCAAGGTCGCCGCCGCCAACGACGTTGCAGTCCCTGTCCCACGCAACCTGTCCCGCAAGATGCAGCGTGCGCCCGCCATCCTGCAGCGCGGCATGGGAAAAGCCGTAACCAACGGCATCATAAAGCCCGGCGGGATTGATCTTGCTGTTCGGCATGAAACTTCCTTTCGTGGGTCAGTCGACGATTTCGAGCTGGTGCCCGAAGGGGTCGAGTACATAGACATTCTTCTTGCCCGCAAGCGGTCCGGCGTCGATGTGGATCGTCTCCAGCGGCGTGCAGCCATGCGCGGCGAGATAGGCGAGCGCCTTGTCGACATCGTCGACTTTCAACCCGAGGTGGTGGCCGCCGCGGTCACAATTGCGCGGCAGGTCCTGCCGGCGATCGGCGGGCTTGTCATATTGCACGAGCTGGAAGTTCATATTGTCGGTGAGCTTCATCATCACGAGCGTCAGCCGCGCGCCCTGCACACCCACATGCGTTTCCATCCAGTCGCGGCCCTCCGCATCGACAGGCATGTCGGCGGCGTCGAGCGGTCCCATGCGGAACAGCTCTTCGGCGCCGATGACGTCGCGGTAAAAGGCCAGCGCCGCCTCAAGGTCGGGGACGGTCCACGAGATGTGATCGACCGACAGGAAGACGGGCTTTTCGGGTGCTGCGTTCATGCGAAACTCCGTGCGATGGCCCGCCATCTTGGGCGGTCCGGCGCGTGCCTGCAACGCGAGCGAAACGCAAAAATCGTTGCCCGCAATGCAACGTTCAGCCGGAAGGCAGAATATCGGCGATGCATATGGGCCGCGCGGGGAAGCGCGCGGTGAAGCCGGCATCGTCGCGTCCACCTGCGGAAGAGATCATCCGGAGCAGCGTCGGTTCGCAGTTGCGTCCCTGGCAAGCGCCCATGCCGCACCGCGTCGCCAGCTTCACGGCATTGGCCGATCCGTCCGCCGATACCCGTTCCGACAGCGTTCCGAATTCGACATCCTCGCAGCGGCAGACGATCGTCGCGCTGTCCGGCGCGGGAAAGAAAGCGCGCGGGTCGGCGGCTGCGTCGAGAAGCGACGCGAAGGCGCGATGGCGCGCGAGCCGGCGTCGGGGGTTTTGCGCGGCGCGTTGC
>NZ_DATMST010000095.1:0-2015 GCF_035565275.1 Sphingopyxis sp. | reverse complement strand
GACGGCGGCGGCGCTTGCGGCCGTCGCCATCGCCTTCGCCGTCCTCGCGGTCGCGTCCGCCTTCTTCGCGATCGCGCGATCGCGCGGGACGCTCGTCGGCGACTTCCTCTTCGGCTTCTTCTTCCTCGTCCTCGGGATAGTCGTCGTCGTCATCCTCGATCGGCGCGATCGGGGCGAAGCTGCGGCGCGCGATCGGCGGCGGGCCGCTGACCTCGACCGCCATGCGCGCGCCTTCGGTCTCGCCGTCGGGCAGGATTTCGACCGTGACCCCGTAAAGCTCTTCGATCTCGCGCAGTTCGCGGCGCTTTTCGTTGAGGAGGTAGAAGGTCGCTTCCTGGCTCGCGCGCAGGGTGATCTTGTTGCCCTTGCCGCGCGCGGCTTCCTCTTCGATCAGGCGCAGGGCGCTGAGGCCCGCCGACGAGGCCGTGCGGACGAGGCCGGTGCCTTCGCAATGCGGGCAGGGGCGCGTCGAGGCCTCGAGCACGCCGGTGCGCAGGCGCTGGCGGCTCATCTCCATCAGGCCAAAGCCCGAGATGCGGCCGACCTGGATGCGCGCGCGGTCGTTCTTCAGCGCATCCTTCATCGCGCGCTCGACCTTGCGGACGTTCGAGCCATGATCCATGTCGATGAAGTCGATCACGACAAGGCCCGCCATGTCGCGGAGGCGCAGCTGGCGCGCGATTTCGTGCGCGGCTTCGAGGTTGGTGCTGAGCGCGGTCTGCTCGATATTATGTTCGCGCGTCGAACGCCCCGAGTTGATGTCGATCGACACCAGCGCCTCGGTCGGGTTGATCACGAGATAGCCGCCCGATTTCAGCTGGACGACGGGATTGAGCATCCCCGCAAGCTGGTCCTCGACGCCGTAGCGCTGATAGAGCGAGACGGGATCGGCATATTGCTTCACGCGCCGCGCGTGGCTGGGCATCAGCAGCTTCATGAACTGCTTCGCGGCCTTGTAGCCCTCGTCGCCCTCGACCAGCACCTCCTCGATATCTTTATGATAGATATCGCGGATCGCGCGCTTCACGAGGTCGCTGTCCGAGTGGACCAGCGCCGGCGCGCTCGATTCGAGCGTCTTCTGGCGAATCTCGTCCCACAGGCGCGCGAGATAGTCGAAGTCGCGCTTGATCTCGACCTTGGTGCGGCTCATCCCTGCGGTGCGGACGATGCAGCCCATCGTTGGCGGCAGCGCGAGTTCGTCGATCATCGCCTTCAGCTTGCGGCGGTCGGCGCCGTTCGAAATCTTGCGGCTGATCCCGCCACCGTGCATCGTGTTCGGCATCAGCACGCAATAGCGGCCGGCGAGCGACAGATAGGTGGTGAGCGCGGCACCCTTGTTGCCGCGTTCTTCCTTGACGACCTGCACCAGCATCACCTGACGGCGGCGGATAACGTCCTGAATCTTGTAACGGCGGCGCAGCGACATGCGGTTTTCGCCGTCTTCGTCGTCGCCCCGGCGGCTGCGGCCACGGCCGCCCTTGCGGTTGTTGCCGCGCCCGCGCCCGCGGCCCCGACGGTCGCCGCGGCCATCCTTGCCTTCTTCCGACCCTTCGCCGCCCTCTTCGGCGTCGCCATTCCCGGCATCGCCATTGTCGTCGCCATCTTCATGGTCATCATGATCGTCGCGGTCGTCGTCGCGATCGGCGCGGCCCTCGCCATTCTCGTCCTCGTCGTGATATTCGACGTCGGCGACATCGCCTTCGAGCTCGTCGAGGTCTTCCTCGGCGCGCTGGGCGGCGGCGGCGGCATGCTCGGCCTCTTCGCGCAGCAGCGCGTCGCGGTCTTCCTTCGGAATCTGGTAATAATCGGGGTGGATTTCGCTGAACGCGAGGAAGCCGTGGCGATTGCCGCCATATTCGACGAACGCCGCCTGAAGCGACGGTTCGACACGGGTAACCTTGGCCAGATAGATATTGCCCTTGAGCTGCTTGTGCTCGGCGGACTCGAAATCAAACTCCTCGATGCGGTTTCCCTTGGTGACGGCGACCCGGGTTTCTTCCCGGTGCCGCGCGTCG
>NZ_DATMST010000094.1:0-12294 GCF_035565275.1 Sphingopyxis sp. | reverse complement strand
TGCGGATATATTTCGAGTTATGCGAAATCAGGCGGTGGCGCTTGCCGGCGACGCCGTGCTTCACCTTGCCCGAGGCGGTGAATTTGAAGCGTTTCTTCACACCGCTCTTGGTCTTCATCTTGGGCATTTTGGTCTCCTTTGGAAGTCCGTTTGCGTATCGGCCTGGCAGCCCTTTCAGCCAGCCGACACAATCGGAAGGCGCGCGCTTAGGGGGATTCGCGCCGGAAGGCAAGCGATTCGGGGAGGTTTTGCCCCTTGCCGCAATCAAGCGCTCAAAAACTCGCGCCATCGACCTTGTGAATGGTGAGTGCGTCGAGATCGGCTTCGGGAACGCAGCGCAGATTTACGGCCGCCATTTTCGATCCATCGGGGCCGGTACCGACCGAAAAGCCCTGGCACCCGCAGTCGGTGCAGAATTGATGATCGATATTATGCTTGTTGAACTTGTAGGATTCGAGCTTGTCATTGCCCTTGGTCAGCCGGAACCGGTCGATGGGCACGAAAGCGAGCAGAAAGCCCTTGCGCCGGCAATGCGAACAGTTGCAGCTCATCGCCGTGTCGGGGATGTCGCCTTCGACCGTATAGCTTACCGCGCCGCAGTGGCAGCTTCCCTCAAACGCCATGTCCGTTCCTCTCCGTCAATGGTGGCAGGCGAGCCCCTCGATCACATCCTCGAGCCGCGCCGGATCGCCGAGGGCGATGACATGGCCCGAACTGTCGGCGCTCAGCGGATCGCCGTTCCAGTCGCACATCGTCCCGCCGGCACCCTCGACGATCGGAGCGAGCGCGGCGAAGTCGTGAAGCTTGAGCCCGGCTTCGACGACCAGATCGATATGGCCGCTCGCGAGCAGGCCATAATTGTAACAGTCGCCGCCGAAGACCATCCGCTTGTGCGAGGTTTTCGCGGCAAGCGCCATGAAATGCTCGCCGTCATGGTCGCTGAAATATTGCGGGCCGGTGGTGGCGAGCACCGCTTCGGCAAGCTTGCGGCAGCTACGCGTGCGCGCCGGCTGGCCGTTGAACAAGGTCGGCTGTCCCAGCGCGCCGATCCAGCGTTCGCCGGCGATCGGCTGGTCGATGATGCCGAGGATGGGCCAGCCGTCCTGGAGCAGCGCGATCAGCGTTCCGAAGATCGGGCGGCCGGCCATGAAGCTGACCGTGCCGTCGATCGGATCGAGCACCCATTGGCGCGACGCCTCGGGGCGTTCGGCGCCATATTCCTCGCCGATGATTCCGTCGCGCGGTGCCTCGGCATCGAGCAGGTGGCGCATCGCGGTTTCGGCGGCGCGGTCGGCCTCGGTCACGGGGGAGGCGTCGGCCTTGGACTCGTGCGACCAGTTGGACCGGAAGAGCGGACGGATGGCTTCACCGGCGGCATCGGCGAGCCGGTTCGCGAGAGCGAGGTCAGATGTGATCGACATGACCCTCCGCTAGCGCAGCCCGGTCCCGGCCGCCAGTCCGTGCAAGGCTATTACGCTCCGGCCGAGGCGCTTTTTATCAATTTTACAAATATCGTCGAAACTGTAAAATCGGGATAGATGCCGGGTGACTTTCCTCTCGATCCGATCGTTGCGACCTTCGCGCGCTACGGGGTGCGCAAGGCATCGATGGAAGATGTTGCGCGCGCACTCGGCGTATCGCGTCAGGCGCTCTACAACCGGCATGGCTCGAAGCGCGCGCTCGTCGACTGGGCGACCCGAAGCCTGATCGACAGCTCGCTGGTCGCCG
The DNA here is from genome assembly GCF_035565275.1 of Sphingopyxis sp. GTDB lineage: Bacteria > Pseudomonadota > Alphaproteobacteria > Sphingomonadales > Sphingomonadaceae > Sphingopyxis. The sequence continues at coordinate 10,566 of NZ_DATMST010000094.1, read as the reverse complement.
CGCTCGCCAGTATCGACCAGCCCGCGAGGACGCTTGTCGAACGCTTGACCGGTGCGCTCGATGCGTGGGCCGGCCGGCATATGGAAGCGCTGCATGCCTCGCCGCACGGCAGCGAGATTGTGGCGATGCTCCACCCCGAGCCTTCCGAAGCGGTGCGCGCGGCGGAGCGGCGGTTGGTGGCCGCAATGGCCGAGGCGATCCGGTTCAGCGGCCCCGGCTCGGCCGTATCGCGCGCGGGCAGCATGGCGCAGGCCTTATGCTGGACCGCGCGCGGGCTGGTCCATGCCGTGCCCGATCACGCGACCTTCTGGCGGCAGCTCGATCATATCGCCAGCGCGCTCGTCGCGCGCTGAGGCGGCATCAGTCGAAGAGCGAGGAGACGCTCGTTTCGTCGGCGATGCGCTTGATCGCCTCGCCGAGCAGCGGCGCGACGGTCAGCGCGCGGACCTTGCCGCTGTCGTTCACCGCGTCGGTCGGCATGATCGAATCGGTGATGACGAGTTCGGTGAGTTCGCTCGCATCGACGCGCGCGACCGCGCCGCCCGACAGCACGCCGTGGGTGCAATAGGCGACGACGCCTTCGGCGCCCGCCGCTTTCAGCGCCGCGGCGGCGTTACACAGCGTGCCCGCCGAATCGACGATATCGTCGATCAGGATGCAGAAGCGGCCCGCGACGTCGCCGATGATGTTCATCACTTCCGATTCGCCGGCGCGCTCGCGGCGCTTGTCGACGATCGCGAGCGGGGCGTTGTCGAGGCGTTTGGCGAGTGCGCGGGCGCGGACCACGCCGCCGACGTCGGGCGAGACGACCATCAGATTCTTGCCGCCAAAGCGCGCCTGGATGTCGGCGCTCATCACCGGTGCGGCATAGAGATTGTCGGTCGGGATATCGAAGAAGCCCTGGATCTGCCCGGCGTGGAGGTCGATCGCGAGTACGCGGTCGGCGCCCGAGGTGGTGATCAGGTTTGCGACGAGCTTCGCCGAGATCGGCGTGCGCGGACCGGGTTTGCGGTCCTGGCGGGCGTAGCCGAAATAGGGGACGACCGCGGTGATGCGCTTCGCCGAGGCGCGGCGCAGCGCATCGTTGATGATGAGCAGTTCCATCAGATTGTCGTTCGCGGGAAAGTTCGTCGGCTGGACGACGAACACATCCTGTCCGCGGACATTCTCGTGGATTTCGACGAAGACCTCCTCGTCGGCGAAGCGGCGCACGCTGGTATCGGTCAGCGGCAGTTCCAGATAGTCCGCGATCGCGCGGGCCAGCGGCAGGTTGCTGTTGCCGGAGATGAGTTTCATGGGGTGCGAAGCCCTTTCGCGCGGGGTGGGATTGCGCGCCCCCTTAGCCAGCACGGACCGATAGGGGAAGGCCCTAAAGCCACCTCGCGGTGTGCAATATCGGCGGGGCGATGTCGCGTCGCGTGCAATTGGTGCGTCTCTCCGGTTGAACGGGGCGGCCGGTTGGTCCTAAACCGCCCTTATGACCCAGCAGCTTTCCATCGTCCTTTCGCAGATGACGCAGGCGGTCGGCGACCTTGCCGCCAACGCCGAAGCGATGCGCGCGGTTCGCGCGCGGCACCCCCGGGCCGACCTGATCCTGTATCCCGAATTGCAGCTGATCGGCTATCCGCCCGAGGATCTGGTGTTGAAGCCCGCGCTAGCGGAGCGCGCGGCAAAGCTGCTCGCCGAGCTCGCCGCGGAAACCGCCGACGGCGGCCCGGCGATGCTCGTCGGTTCGGTCGAGCGCGACGGACCCGATCTCTACAATATCGTCGCGTTGCTCGACGGCGGCCGGATCGTCGCGACACGCCGGAAGCACGAGCTCCCCAATTACGGGACCTTCGACGAAAAGCGCGTCTTCGTTCCCGGCCCGCTTCCCGATGTCGTCGAATGGCGCGGCGTGAAGCTCGGCCTGCCGATCTGCGAAGACGGCTGGTTGCCGAAAGTTTGCCAGCACCTCGCGGGGCAGGGGGCCGAGTTGCTGATTTCGGTCAACGGCAGCCCGTACGAGATCGACAAGGACGAGCGCCGGCTGACGCAGGTGTTCGCGAGCCGCGTCGCCGAAACGAAACTGCCGCTGATTTTCCTCAATCGCGTCGGCGGGCAGGACGAGATCGTGTTCGATGGCTGCTCGTTCGTGCTCGATGCCGACGGATCGACCGCGCACCGGCTGACCGACTGGGAGAGCGAGGAGCGTGTCACCCGCTGGACGAAGGGCGGGAGCGGCTGGACGTGCGAGGCCGGCGCGATCGCCGAATGGGAGGCACACCCCGCTGACATTTACAGCGCGATGATCGTGAGCCTGCGCGACTATGTCGAGCGCAATCGCTTTCCGGGCGTGGTGCTTGGCCTGTCGGGCGGAATCGATTCGGCGATTTGCGCCGCGATCGCCGCCGATGCGCTCGGTCCCGACAAGGTGTGGTGCGTGATGTTGCCGAGCCGCTTCACCAGCGCGGCGAGCCTCGACGATGCCGCGGGCTGTGCGGCGATGATCGGGTGCCGGCTCGACACGATCCCGATCGTTCCGGCGGTCGAAGCGTTCGATGCGATGCTTGCGGGCAGCTTTGCCGATGTCGAGGTCGATATCACCGAAGAGAATGTCCAGTCGCGCATCCGCGGCGTGACGCTGATGGCGCTGTCGAACAAATTCGGTCCGATGCTGCTGACGACGGGCAACAAGAGCGAGATGAGCGTCGGCTATGCGACCATCTATGGCGATATGGCGGGCGGCTATAACCCGCTGAAGGACGCGTACAAGATGACGGTGTTCGCCGTCGCGAAATGGCGCAACGAAAATGTCCCGCGCCTGTCGCGCAACCCGGTGACCCCGGTGATGCCCGATACCATCATCACCAAGCCGCCGAGCGCCGAACTGCGCCCTGACCAGAAGGACGAGGATAGTCTGCCGCCCTATGCCGACCTCGACCGCATGTTGCACATGCTCGTCGAGGAAGAAGCGAGCGTCGACGATGTTGTCGCGCGCTACGGCTTCGATCGCGACGCGGTGGCGCGGATCGAGCGCCTTTTGATGCTTGCCGAGTACAAGCGCCGGCAGGCGCCACCGGGAGTGAAGCTGTCGACGCGCAATTTCGGGCGCGACCGGCGCTATCCGATCACGCACGGGTTCCGCACGGGATAGGAAGGGGAGGGGAATGGCTTTGACCGGACCCGCGGCGCCAGAGCCGCGTGCCGCGCTGGCGCTCGAGGCGCTGCGGATCATCGTCGCGATCCTCATCCTGATCCACGGCGTCTACCGGTTGACGATGGGGCTGGTCGAACCCTTCGGAATCTGGCTCGACAGTCTGGGATTTCCCCTCGGCTATGGCTGGGCGATGGCGGTGACGCTCTACGAACTCGCGGGCCCGCTGTTGATGCTCGCGCGCCGCTGGACGAGCTTCGCTGCTCTCGGTCACGCAGGCATATTGACGCTCGGACTGATCCTCGTTCACCTGCCCGCGGGATGGTTCGTCGTCGGTGCCGGACGCAATGGCGTCGAATATAGCGTGCTGCTGATCGCGGCGCTGCTCGCGATCGCCTGGGCCTGGTGGCCGACGCGCTGGCGACGGGGATGATCGCATGGCAAACTGGCTGACCGGTATCGGTTATGCGCTGTCGATCGTCAGCGTGGTCTTGCTGGCCTGGGTGGCATGGCCCGAGCCGGGTGAGGATCGCGGCCTGGTCGGGGCGATCATCGCGGGGGCGGTGCTGTCGGTAATCGGTATGGCGCTGCGCTGGGCGGCGCATATCATCCAGAATCGCAAGATCCGCGAGGAGGCGGCGAACTGAACGGCGGTGCAAGTTGGCGGTCGCCACGGCGACGACAATGCGGCTATAGGCGCCGCCCATGACCGTCGTGACCCGCTTCGCCCCCTCGCCGACCGGCATCCTGCATGTCGGCAATGTCCGTACCGCGCTCCATAATTGGCTGTGGGCGCGAAAGCATGGCGGCCGGTTCATGCTGCGTATCGACGACACCGATCTCGAACGATCGAAAGAGGGATATGTCGAGGCGATTCGCGCCGACCTTGCCTGGCTCGGCTTTGATATCGATGGCGAGGAACGTCAGTCGGCGCGCTTCGCGCTCTATGAGGCGGAATTTGCGAAGCTCGAAGCCGCCGGACGCGTCTATGCCTGTTACGAGACGCCCGAAGAGCTTGATATCCGGCGCAAGATCCTGCTCTCGCGCGGATTGCCGCCGGTCTACGAACGGAAACCCGAAGGCGCGCCGGTTCCCGAAGGTGTGGCGCCGCATTGGCGCTTCCGGCTCGATCATGACGAAGCGATCGAATGGAGCGACATGGTCCGCGGGCCGCAGCATTTCGAACCCAAGACCATGTCCGATCCGGTGGTGCGGCGCGCCGACGGCAGCTGGCTTTACCTGCTGCCAAGCGTGATCGACGACATTCAGATGGGGATTACCCATGTCGTGCGCGGCGAGGATCATGTGTCGAATACCGCGACGCAAATCCAGATGTTCGCCGCGCTTGGTGCCGCGCCGCCGGCTTTTGCGCACGAAGCTTTGCTCGTCGGGACCGAGGGGAAATTGTCGAAACGGCTCGGCTCGCTTGGCATGGCGAGCTTGCGCGATGACGGGATCGAGCCGATCGCGCTTGCGGCGCTGCTCGCGCGGCTCGGAACGAGCGATCCGGTCGAACCGGTGGCGAGCCTGATGCCGCTGATCGAAGGCATCGATTTCGCGCGCTTCGGCCGCGCGCCCGCGCGTTTTGACGAGGCGGAGCTTGCGTTGCTCAACCAGAAGATACTGCACCACATCGATCATGCGGCAGTGGCCGACCGTCTTCCTGCCGCGATCACCGAAGCGCGCTGGAACGCGGTCCGGCCGAATTTGATGACGGTCGCCGAGGCGGCCGACTGGGTAGCGGTGTTCGATGGCCCGTTTGCGCCGCCGCCAGCCGACACGGCCGACCGCGCGGTGCTCGATGCCGCGGCAGCGGCGGCACCGGAGATCGACTGGGCAGTCGACCCGTGGCACGCGCTGACGGATGCGGTGAAGGAAGCGACAGGGGCAAAAGGCCGCGCGCTCTTCCTGCCGCTGCGCCGCGCGCTGACCGGGCGCGACCATGGCCCCGACATGCGCGAATTGCTGCCGCTGATCGCCAAGGATCAGGCGGTAGCGCGGCTTTCCGCCGCCTGAAGCCCGCTGCGGCATCGTACAAATTCTTGCCTACCGATCCGCTTGACAAGATAAGTAATGTTATAATATCACCTGATCGTGACCTGGCCGTTGGCGACGGTCAGAATGCCGCGGGGCCGGGTCATGAAGGCAAGGAGAGATGCCATGACCCTGATACCGTTGATTTCAGCCATCGCCGCCGCGCCCGAGGCGGCCGCTGCACCTGCAGGAGGAGCGGCGCTTCTTCCCCGCAACAGCTATGGGAGCGGCCATCGTCACCATCCCGTCGCGGCCTTGTTCGCGGTGGGATTGCCGGTGGCGCTCGTCGTTGCGGTCGCGCTGTCGCCGATGATCGTCGAGATCGCACCCAAAAGCGATCCGATCCACGGCACGCTGGTCGAACTGGAAAAGCCGATCGAGCCCCCGCCGCCCAAGCCGGCAGCGCAAGAGGAAGCGACACCGAAACCGGCATCGACGACCGAAACCGTAATTCCCGTCGTGCCGGCGACATCCAACGACAATATTGTGGAGACCGGTCCAAAGACATTCGATCCCGTTATCCCCGACCGCGGCGACGTCCATGTCCCGCCTGCCGATCCGCCGGCGCCGCCCAAGCTGGTCCTCGCCGAGCTCGACCCGCGTTTCGCAGGCGCGTTCCAGCCCGACTATCCCGCGAGCGAGCAACGGCGCGAGCTTGAGGGCAGTGTCCGCGTGCGCGTGCTGATCGGCACCGACGGGCGCGTGAAGGCGGTCGAATTGGTCAGCGCCGACAGCCCCGGATTTTTCGAGGAGACGCGGCGCCGCGCGCTCGCAAAATGGCGCTTCAAGCCCGCGACACGCGGCGGCGTGGCCGAGGAAAGCTGGAAGGTGATGACGGTGCGCTTCCGGATCCGCAACGGCTGAGACCCCGGACCGGGCGTTCCCCGGGGCGGGCGGTTCGATACCGCCCGCCCGTTCCTTTCGCTTGACAGAATGCCCGAATCTCGCCAAAGGCGCCCGGATATCGGGGGCGGCGCACGCGCGCGGCCCTCTATGTTTTTCATCACAAGCAGTCGGGGCCCTGGTCCCGCCGCATGGGCCGCCTTGGTGGCAGATGCGTCAATATTTCGAGGAACAGGGCCATGGCCAAGCCGACGACCGTCAAGATCAAGCTGGTGAGCACCGCTGACACGGGCTTTTTCTATGTGACGAAAAAGAATCCCCGCACGATGACCGAAAAAATGTCGGTGCGGAAATATGACCCGCGTGTCCGCAAGCACGTCGAGTTCAAGGAAGCCAAGATCAAGTGAGGCATCGATCCGTTCGGCAGCGCTGAACGGAATAGCGATGTATCACCCCGGCAGAACGGGGATCCAGAAGGGCGGCGTCAAGCCGCCCTTTTTCGTGCGGCCGAACGACGGCATTGGGGTGGGAAGCGGACATTCGTCATCCCGGACTTGATCCGGGATCCACCGCGGCGCTGAAGTCATAGACCCCGGATCAAGTCCGGGGTGACGTTGAATGAATTGGCAGCCACCGGTCGAAAGCCGTACCCGACCCGGCAGAAGCCGGGCACGATTCCGGCTGAAGGCCGGGAAAGCCTTGCCCCCGCGCGCCCGGGCATCCACATCTTCTCCATGCCCCTCCCCGCCCCCTTCACCGACTGGTTCGCCGTGCGCGGATGGCGGCTGCGGCGGCATCAGGCCGACATGCTCGCAGCAGGGGAACGGGGCGAGCACGCCTTGCTCGTCGCGGCGACGGGGGCGGGCAAGACGCTGTCGGGGTTCTTGCCGAGCCTCGTCGATCTGACCGTAAACCCCTCGGACCGGCTCCACACGCTTTATGTATCGCCGCTCAAGGCCCTCGCCGCCGACGTCGAGCGCAACCTTCTGGGGCCGATCGCCGAGATGGGGCTCGACATCAGCGTCGAAAGCCGCAGCGGGGACACCTCGTCGGACAAAAAGGCACGCCAGCGCAGCCGGCCGCCGAATATCCTGCTGACCACGCCCGAATCGCTGTCGCTGCTGCTATCCTATCCCGACAGTTTTGCGATGTTCGCCGACCTCAGAACGGTGGTGATCGACGAGATTCACGCTTTCGCGCCCGGCAAGCGCGGCGATCTCCTCAGCCTCGCGATAGCACGGCTCCAGGCGATCGCGCCGGGGCTGCGCCGCGTCGGGCTGTCGGCGACGATCGCCAACCCCGCACAATATGCCGCCTGGCTTGCCCCGGACAGCCGCGGCGAGACGGTAACGCTCGTCGAGGGCGAGCCCGGCGCCGATCCCGATATCCGGATCCTGCTGCCCGCGGGCGCGGTGCCATGGGCGGGGCATTCGGGGCGCTATGCGGTGCATCAGGTGATGGCGGAGATCGCGAAGAACCGCACCACGATCATCTTCTGCAATACGCGGGGCCTTGCCGAGCTGATCTTTCAGGAATTGTGGAAGGTCAACGACCTGTCGCTGCCGATCGCGATCCACCACGGCAGCCTCGACCGTGAAGCGCGCCAGCGGGCGGAGGCGGCGATGGCCGAAGGCCGGCTGCGTGCGCTCGTCGCGACAGCGAGCCTTGACCTCGGGCTCGACTGGGGCGACGTCGACTGCGTGATCCAGATGGGCGCCCCCAAGGGATCGTCGCGGCTGCTCCAGCGCATCGGGCGCGCGAACCACCGGCTCGACGAGCCGAGTCGCGCGCTGATCGTGCCGGGCAACCGCTTCGAATATCTGGAGGCTCGCGCCGCGCTCGATGCCGTCGAGGCGGGCGAACGCGACGCTGATCGCTTTCGCCCGGGCGCGCTCGACGTGCTCGCGCAGCATGTCATGGCGCTCGCATGCGCGGCGCCGTTCCGGGAAGCCGAACTGCTCGCCGAGATACAGAGCGCGGCGCCATACCGGTGGATCGATGCCGACCTCTTCACCCGGCTGCTCGGTTTCGTGCGCGACGGGGGCTATGCGCTCAAAAGCTACGATCGTTTCCGCCGCCTCGCCCCCGACGGGCAGGGGGGCTGGCGGATAGCGCACCCGCGCCTCGCCGCGCAGCACCGCCTCAACGCCGGGATCATCGTCGAGGCGCCGATGGCCGATGTGCGCTTCCGGAACGGCCGGCGGCTCGGCAAGGTCGAGGAATATTTCGCGAGCACGCTGACCCCCGGCGACACCTTCGCATTCGCCGGCCTGAGCCTCGAGGTCGAGGCGATCCGCGACACCGACGTCATCGTCCGCGCGACCACCCGCCCCGCACGCATCCCGAGCTATATGGGCGCGCGTCTCGCGATCTCGACCCGGCTCGCCGACCGGGTCCGCGGTTTCCTCGCCGACCCCGAAAGCTGGCAGCGCTTTCCCGACGACGTACGCTTCTGGCTGGAAATGCAGGCGCTGCGATCAGTACTGCCGCGCCCCGGCGAACTGCTCGTCGAAACGTTCCCGCATGAGGGCAATCATTATCTCGTCTGCTATCCCTTCGAAGGGTGGAACGCGCACCAGTCGCTCGGCATGCTGCTCACGAAGAGGATGGAGCGCGCAGGATTGCAGCCGCTGGGCTTCGTCGCCTCCGACTATGCGATCGCGATCTGGTCGCTCAAACCCGTGACGCACCCCGCAGCGCTGTTCGACGCGGCGATCCTCGAGGGCGAGTTCGTCGAATGGGTCGAGCGCTCGCACCTGCTGAAGCGCGCTTTCCGCGAGGTCGCGGTGATCGGCGGGCTGATCGAACGCCAGCACCCGGGCAAGCGCAAGACGGGCAAGCAGGTGACCTTTTCGACCGACCTGATCTTCGACGTGCTCAGGAAATACGAACCCGATCATCTGCTGCTCGAAGCCGCATGGGCCGACGCGCGCGAGCGGCTGACCGATGTCGCACGTTTGGGTGACCTGCTCGATCGCGCCGCGGGGACGATGGTGCACCGGGCGCTGGACCGGATCAGCCCGCTCGCGATTCCCGTGCTCGTGCTCATCGGCCGCGAAAATGTCGCCGCCGCCGACATCGACGATGCGCTGCTCGGCGAACTGGCCGACACCCTCGCCGAACGGGCGATGCGTCCCGATTAGGCCACGGCTTGCCGCCCCGCCCAACGAAGCGTAATGTGCGGGCAAAAGACAAGAGGATGCCGCCATGACCCGTGTTGCCGTGCGTTCGCCGCTATGGGCTCTGCTCATCGCCACTCCGCTGATGCTGGGATCGACCCCGCCGACCCAGGCGCCGCCGACTCAAATTGCGCCGGCATCGACTCCGCCCGGCCCGGCGTCCGCGCCCGACCCCCATCTTGCCGGCCTGCTCGTCAATCCGGTGACCGGCGAGATTGTCCCCTTTATCCAGCCGTTCGACCTCGACGCGACGCGGCGCATGGCGGTGAACGTCATGGTCGGCGGAAAGGGTCCCTTTTCCTTTCTTGTCGACACCGGCGCCGAGCGAACGGTAATCGCAAGCGAATTGGCCGAGCGGCTGGGGCTTGCCGACGGACAGAAGCTGCGGCTCGCGACGATCGGCAGCTCGGCGCTGGTGCCGAGCTACCACGTCGCCGCGCTGTCGATGACCAATCTGCATATGGCGCCGTTCGAGGCGCCGGCCTTCGCGGGCCGACATATCGGCGCGGCGGGGCTGATCGGCATCGACATGCTCGAAAATCGTCGTGTTCTGATCGATTTTCGTGCCGAAAGCATGTCGATCCTCGAATCGCGCCGGCGCAGCAGGCCGACAATCGACGATGACGACGCGATCGTCGTTACCGCGCGCAATCAGGCCGGTCGGCTGATTCTTTCCGATGCCCGCATCGACGGCAAGCGCGTCGATGTGATCGTCGACACCGGTGCGCAAACGAGCGTCGGCAATCTGGCGCTCCAGAAGCTGGTTGCCGACCGGCGCCAGAACCGTTTCCCGTTTTTCCCGACGACGCTGAACGCTGTTTCGGGCGAAGCGGTGCCGGCGACGCGAACCGCGATCCGCCGGATCAAGATCAACGGTGCCGACGTCAATGACCTGCCCGTCAGTTTCGCCGACAGCCAGGCGTTCCGCGCGCTCGGGTTGAGCAAGCGACCCGCGCTGCTGCTCGGCATGGATAGTCTCGCGCTGTTCGACAAGGTCGAGATCGATTTTCCGAACAAGCGCGTCGTGTTCGACCTTCCTGATGGCGCGAGCCGGGAAACGAAGCAACGCTTCGCCGCAAACATGGCGGCGCGGGGCAGTTAGGCGGCTTGCGGCGCGGCGACCGTGCCGCCATAGCGGCGTCATGTCCGCCGCCGCGACCTTCGATTTTGCGGGCCAGCAGTTTCACATGCTGGCCGACCGGGCGCTGTTCTGGCCGCGCCACGAGGCGCTGATCGTCGCCGACCTGCATCTGGAAAAGGCGAGCTGGTTCGCGGCGTTTGGCCAACCGCTGCCGCCTTATGACAGCCATGATACGCTCGACCGGCTTGCGGCGCTCGCGGCCGAGACGCGCGCGCGCGCGGTCTGGTGCCTCG
>NZ_DATMST010000093.1:0-4053 GCF_035565275.1 Sphingopyxis sp. | reverse complement strand
ACCATCGTATGGATCCCGGATCAAGTCCGGGATGACGAAGGAGAGGGAACGAACGTCAGCTTTCCACCCCGAAGCCGACACATAAAAGCCCGCCGGCATCATTGCGCCGACGGGCTTTTGCATCTGCCAGACGCGGCGCTTATTCGGCGCGCGCCGGAATATCCGTCATCAGCGTGTGAAGCTCGCCGGCTTCCCACATTTCCATCATGATATCCGATCCGCCGACAAATTCGCCCTTCACATAAAGCTGGGGAATCGTCGGCCAGTCCGAAAATTCCTTGATGCCCTGCCGGACTTCCATGTCCTGCAGCACATCGACGGTGTCATATTCGACGCCGAGCCGGTCGAGCATTGCGATCGCCCGCGAGGAAAAGCCGCACTGCGGGAACAGGGGCGTACCCTTCATGAACAGGAGCACCGGATGGTCGGCAACCAGCTTGGAAATGCGGTCTTGGGTGGTCGGGTCGGTCATTGTCTGTCTCCGGGGCGGGCGCGCCGTCGCGCCACGATAATGCATGCCCCCTATGAAGGGACGGCCGTCGTCAATTGCAAGGCATGAAGTTCGCCGCCCATGCGTCCACCCAGCGCGGCATAGACTGCCTTGTGCTGCGCGACGCGGGTCAGGCCGCGAAAGGCTTCGCTGACGACGTGCGCCGCATAATGGTCGTTGTCGCCGGCGAGATCGGTGATCGTCACGACCGCGCCGGGAAGCGCCGCCTCGATCATCGACCGCAAATCATCTTCGCGCATGCCCATCTGGATCGCCTCAGTTCTGGCTGTCCATGAACTGGCGCCGCGCTTCGGCCGTCTTGTCATTCAGCACCGAGCGAATTTCGGCATCGCTGATCTCGACGCTGGCCGCAGTCAGGTCGCCGGCGAGCTTGCGGATGACGTCCTCGTCGCCCGCTTCCTCGAAATCGGCCTGTACCACCGCCTTGGCATAGGCGTCGGTTTCCTCGGGCGTCAGCCCCATGCGTTCGGCCGCCCATTCGCCGACGAGCCGGTTGCGCCGCGCCGTAATGCGGAACTGCACCTCCTGGTCGCGTGCAAATTCTGCCTCGAAAGCCCGTTCACGATCGTTGAATCCGCTCATCTTGTCCTCACCGGAATGGAATGTCCTCCTGCAGATAGGTCGGGCACCCCGGCGGCGCAAGCCGCCTGTGCGGCAGATCACTTCCCTTTTTCAGACGAAGGGTTTAGGGTTCCTCGCCAAGGGATGGGTCGTACCACAGCAATGAAGATCGCGCCTTGCCGACACCGCGTCGGCACGGTGCCTTTACGTTTGTGTTTGGGGGATTGGGGATGAAGGTTCGACATTCGCACCTTGTGCCGGTGCTGGCGCTGCTGGCTGTTGCCGCGCCCGGGGCCGGCCACGCGCAGGTCACCGATCCCACGCTTCGCGACAGTTTCTCGATCGGCGAGCAGGGCGGCTCGCTGTGCGAGGTGCAGGCGACCGTCCGCGACGGCGTCGTCAGGGGGATGTTCGAACGCGCCTGGACGATCATCTGCCGCGACGCCAGCCAGCCCGTCGGATATGTCCGCGTGCTCAGGACAACAGCCGACGAGGCCCGCACCCGCATCGACCAGAACCGGGCCGGAACGATCGCCTGCGCCGTCGACGGGGCCTGCACCGTCAGGAACAGCAATGTCGTATGGTCCACGCGGATCGAGCCCGACGGGAAGGACGTCTACAGCGTCGAAGGTTTTGCGGCCTATGGCGACGCGCTGAATCTCGCGCTCGAATCGGTGCGGCAACGCAAGATCGTGCCGGGCGTGATCAAGGTCGCGACGACGTCGATCGGCGGCAACGACGGTTTCGCCCGCACCCTTGCCGGCACCATCGACGTCGACAAGGCGCTGGCCGAGGGGTACCGCCGCAACCACAGTGGCGATTATGCCGAGGCCGCCGAATTTTTCGAGGCGCTGTCGCGCCGCGCGGTCGAGGAACAATCGGCCGCCGACATCGACCCCACCGAATTCACGCTGAACCGCGCGCTACAACGCTCGAATCTTGGCGAGTTCGCCGAGGCCGCGCGGCTGTTCGCCGAGGTCGAGGCGATCCCGACGGTCGATATCGTCCAGCGGCGCCTGCGCCGCAATTTTCGTGCGATCAACGCGCTTAACCAGCGCGATTATGACGGCGCCGCAGCCATGCTCAGGGCGTCGATCCCGCCGCTCGCTACCGGAGTGACGGTCGCGGATGACGGCGTGACGCTGACGCCGCAGATCGTCGCCGGGGTCAACAGCGGCGACAGCGCGCGCGTGATCCGTCAAGGCAACGACCGCGAGCGATTGTCGCCCAACGAACGCGCCCGGATCATCGACGCGCAGGCGGTTCATCTGCTCGGCACGGTCGAACGGCTGCGCGGAAATGCGCAGGCGGCCAAGGAGGCGCAGCTCAAGGGTCTGGCGGACGCGCTTGCCGTTCGCGAAGGCCGCGTGACCTCGATCATCCGGCTGCGCTCGCAGATGCTTGGCGAACTCGCACTTGCCGAAGAGGCACTTGGCGATAACGGCGCCGCCGACGCGCGCTTCACCGAATCGGTCAATGCACTGGCGATCGAATATCCCGAAACCAACGCGCTCGCATCGGCGCGGGCGCGCTACGCCGCCTTTCTGACCCGTCACGGTCAGGACGACAAGGCGATGGGCATCTATCGCGAAGTCGTCACCGCGCTGGCGAATATGCAGCGCTCGACCACCGGCATGGCGAACGTCATGGCGCCCTATTACCGGCTGCTCGCCAGCCGCGCGGCGACCGACCCCGCCGCGATCGGCGATTTCTTCGTCGCCAGCCAGCTGCAGGTCCGCCCCGGCGTCGCCGACACGCAGGCGGTACTCGCGCGCGAATTGTCGAGCGGAAGCGACGAGGGTGCGCGGCTGTTCCGGCAGGCGACGACGTTGAATCGCGACATCGAACGCGCGCGGATCGAGGACGAACGGCTTTCGCAGCTGCCGGTTTCGCCCGAAGTGAACGCGCTGCGCGCCGACGTGAAGACCCAGATCGACAATCTGGCGTTCCAGCAGGCGGAAACCGTCGCCGCGCTGTCTGCTTTCCCGCAATATCGCGTCGTCGCCCCCGGCAAGCTCGACCTTCCCGAACTGCAGAAGGTGCTGCGCCCCGACGAAGCCTATCTGAAGATGCTCGTCGTCGGCGACGGCGTCTATGCGATGCTGATCGAACAGGGCAGCGCACAGCTGTGGAAATCGGACATCAGCGCGGCAGGCCTCGATACCGCGGTCGATGCGATCCGGTCGACGATCTCGATCGTCGAAAACGGACGCCGCGTCACCTATCCGTTCGACGCCGCAGCATCCTACAAGCTTTACGGGCAGCTCTTCGGCCCGGTCGCCGCGCGCCTGCCGGCGGTTCCGCACCTGATTTTCGAGCCCGACGGGGGCATGCTGCGGCTGCCGGTCAACCTGCTCATCACCGCCGATACGGGCCTTGCCGCCTATGAACAGCGGCTGCTCGACCCCGACGCCGATCCGTTCGACATGCGCCAGATCGCCTGGCTCGGACGAACGGCGCGGCCGAGCACTGCGGTCTCGACCCTCGCCTTTCGCAACGCGCGCCAGACGGCGCCGTCGCGGGCCACCCGGCAATATTTCGGCCTCGGCGAAAATCTGCCTGTCGGCGAGCGGTTGCCCGCGTCCGGCACGCGCAGCGCGGCATCTGGCAACGTCGATGGCGATTGCCTGTGGGACGTGTCGCAATGGGCGCGGCCGATTTCGGCCGACGAGCTGGTGACCGCGCAAAACGCGATGGGCCGCGATGCCGCGACGCTGCTGACCGGGGGCGCGTTCACCGACACGGCGGTAAAGAACCGCGCCGACCTTGGCGATTATCGCATCATCCACTTCGCGACGCACGGCCTCGTCACCGCGCCGCGTCCCGCCTGCCCCGCACGTCCGGCGCTCGTCACCTCGTTCGGCGACGCCGATTCGGACGGGCTTTTGACCTTCCAGGAAATCTTCGACCTCAAGATCGACGCCGACCTCGTCATCCTGTCGGCGTGCGACACCGCCGGCGCCGCGAGCGTCGCGGCGACG
>NZ_DATMST010000092.1:0-3449 GCF_035565275.1 Sphingopyxis sp. | reverse complement strand
GACATGCGCGGCCCGTTCGTCGACGCCGCGCTGCACCAGATCGCCGAGGTGCCGGCCAGCCTCGACGGCATGGTCGCGGGAATCGATCCGCACGCGACCCCCGCGCAGCGCCGGCAGCTGAAGAGCGCAAAGGGCAGGGCGGTCGCCGCCTTTGCCGATTTCGCTGCGTTTCTGAAAGCGAAGCGCACCGGGCTTTCCGATACGACTGCGGTCGGACGCGACGCTTACCGCTATTTCCTCGGCAGCGTGGCGCTCTATCCCTATTCGCCCGAAGAACTGCTTGTGATGGGGCGGCAGGAATGGGCGCGTTCGGTGCTGTTCGAGGAGCTAGAGCGCAACCGCAACGCCGGCGTCGCCGAATTACCGATCGGCAGCTCGATCGAGGCGGTGACCGCAAAGCTCGACGCCGACGAACTCAAGGTCCGGGCGTTCCTGCGCGAGAAGAATCTGCTCACCGTCCCCGACTGGGCGGGGCATTATAACGCGCAGCCGTTCCCCGCCTACCTCGCGCCGATCGGCTGGCTCGGGCGCACCTTCGACCTGACCAGTCAGGCGCGGGTCGGACAGGATGCGACGGTCTATCTTCCCGAACCGTCGCCCAAGCTCGGCTATTTCAATCTGTCGATCACTCGCGACCCGCGGCCGATCATCGTGCACGAGGGCGTGCCGGGGCATTTCTTCCAGCTGACGCTCGGCTGGAAACACCCGAACCCGCTGCGCCGCCACTATTACGACAGCGGGGCGAACGAGGGCACGGGCTTCTACGCCGAAGAGATGATGCTGCAGGCGGGGCTGTGGGCCGATGCGCCCAAGACACGCGAGATCATCTATAATTTCGCGCGGCTGCGTGCGCTGCGCGTCGAGGTCGACGTCAAGCTCGCGCTCGGCAAGTTCAGCATCGCCGAGGCGGCCGACTATCTGGAAAAGATGGTGCCGATGGACCGCGCGACCGCCGAGGAAGAGGCGGTCTTCTTCGCTGCGTCGCCGGGGCAGGCGATCAGCTACCAGATCGGCAAGATGCAGACGGCGGAATTCCTCGCCGAAGCGCGCGTGCGCGAGGGCAAGGCGTTCGATCTCAAGCGCTTTCACGATTATCTCTGGCAGAACGGCAATGTTCCCATCGCGCTCCAGAAAGAGGAGTATCTGGCGATGGTGAGCGGGAAATAGGGGGCGGCATGCGTTTTATCAGATTGATCGAGCCGCAATCGGGACTTTCGGCACGCTGCCGGCTGCTCGACGAGGCGGCGCCCGCATCGACGGCTTTCCTGTGGGATCTCGCCGAGCGCCGCGCGGGGTTCGAGGCGATGCATGCGATCTGGACCGGTCCGGAAATCTCCGTCCCGATGCCGGCCAGCACGCTGCCGGCCGGGATGGCGCAGCCCGCGATCCCGGCCGAGAACGCCACATCCTATCCCGACGCGGGCGACATCGTGCTCGCCTATCTGGCGGCGGGCAGCACCAAGGGGCTGCCGCCCGGACCCTTCTACGACATCGGTCTCTTCTATGGCGGTGGCGGGCGGCTTTTGATGCCGTTCGGCTGGATCCAGGCCAATGTCTGCGCGCGGATCGTCGACGAGGATCTGGCGAAGGCGCAGGCCGACTGCCGCACGATCCGCCGCAATGGCGCCTGTACCCTTTCGCTCGAAACCGCCTGAGGACATTCGCGCATGACTTATGACGATCTGATGTCCTTGCTGGGGAACTGGCTGTTGCCGGGATCGCTGGTCGCGATCATGGTGTCGATGGGGCTGTCGCTGACCGCCGACGATTTCCGTCAGGTGTTCCGCAACAAGCGCGCGCTGATCTTCGGCGTCTGTTCGATGCTGATCGTGCCGCCGCTGATCGGGCTGTCGCTCGCGCTGACGGTGGCGCCGACCGCGGCGCTGGCGGTCGGCTTCGTCCTGCTCGCGACGACGCCGGGCGGAATGCTGTCGAACCTGTTCACCGACATGGCCAAGGGCGACCTCGCGCTGTCGATGTCGATGACGCTGATCCTCAGCATGATCTACATCTTCGTCGTTCCCTTTTACGCGCATTTCGCGCTGCTCCACTTCATGGGGCTCGAGGCCGACGTGCAGGTGCCGCTCGCGTCCTTCTTCTGGGACATTTTCTCGATCACCGTGCTGCCCGCGACGGTCGGGTTCGCAGTCCGCGCGTGGCGTCCCGATTTCGCGATCTGGTTCAAGCGCTACCTGAAAAATGCCGCGACCATCGTGCTGTTCAGCTCGTTCGGTGTCATCCTCTACGACCAGGTGCCGGTGCTGCGCGAAAATCTGGGCGCGCTGTTCTGGATTACCGTCGCACTCAACCTCATCATGGTCGTGGTGGTGATGACGATCGTGCGCTTTGCCGGTTTCACCCGGCGCGAGAATGTCGCGATCGGGATCGAGCATCTGATGCGGCAGGAAGGCACCGCGATCTTCATCGCCGTATCGATCGTCGGCAACAACGAAATGTCGCTGCCGATGATCATGAACACTCCCGTCGCGCTCTGCTTCGTGCTGCTTTTCGTCGCCATCGCGCGGCGAACGGGGCGGCCGGCGCAGGGGGCTCCCGCCACGATCTGAAACACAACAGTCCGGCGACCGACCGGGCGAGCAGGAAAGTTCGAATATGATATTGTCCCGAGTTGAGGGCGTCGCGGCGGGGTTGCTCCCCCTCGTCGCGATACCCTCCCCCTTCGTCCGGTCGACGGAGCGGTAATGCAGCATCGATCCATCTCCCGCGCCGCGCGCAACGACAGCGTGACGGCCCCATTGTGGACCGCGACCGCCGCGCCCGGCCCCGTTCTGGCGCCGCTCGCGGGTCACGTCGAAACCGATATTCTGGTCATCGGCGGCGGTATCGCGGGCACCGCGACCGCGCTGCACCTCGCCGAAAGAGGAGCCGACGTCGTGCTCGTCGAAGCCGGCCAACCCGGCGATGGCGCGACCGGACAGAGCGGGGGGCTCATCGCGCCCGACTATATCCGCCATTCGCCCGAAACCATCGGGCAGGCCCTTGGCCAGGAAGCCGGCGAGCGCCTGACGCAGATGATCGGCACGTCGGGAGAGCGCGTCTTCGATCTGGTCAGGCGTCATGATATCGACTGCGACGCGCGGCAGGACGGTTTTTATACGCCTGCACACACCGAGGCGCTGGCGGACACCCAGCGAAGCTATGCCAACCAGTGGCGCGCGCGCGGCCATGATGTCGATTTCGTCGCGGGCGACGAGGTGCAGCGGCTGTTCGGGGCGGATCGCTATTGCGGCGCGTTGCGCTTTGCGGACGGCGGCAGCCTGAATCCGCTTGCCTATGTCCGCGGGCTTGCTGCCGCGGCGGTGCGTCATGGCGCGCGCCTGTTCGCCGGCGCGGGCGGCAAGGCAGCGGTCCTGCGCAGCTACGACCTCACCTCGGGCGCGCTCAAGACCACCGTACCGCTTGGCGACGGCACCTTCTGCAACGACATC
>NZ_DATMST010000091.1:0-7061 GCF_035565275.1 Sphingopyxis sp. | reverse complement strand
TCTTTTGTCGCTTTAAGCCTCAAAAAAAAGACCCGCCCCCAGGCCCATGTCCCCGGAGGCGGGTCGCGACCCGTCGTCTTGTACGGCCGCCGCTGTCCCGCGGCATGATGCGGGAACAGCGGCGCCAGAAGATCAGGCGAGGTCGAAACGGTCGGCGTTCATCACCTTGGTCCACGCCTTGACGAAGTCCTTGACGAACTTTTCCTCATGACCCTTCTCGGCATAAACTTCGGCAACCGCACGCAGTTCCGAGTTCGAGCCGAAGATCAGGTCGGCGCGGGTCGCCCGCCATGTTTCGCCACCGCCCTTGCGGTCGGTCGCAACATATTCCTGATCGTCGGAGCCATCGACGGCCTTCCAGACATTGGTCATGTCGAGCAGGTTGACGAAATAGTCGTTCGTCAGCTGGCCCGACCGCTTGGTGAAGTGACCATGCCCCCGTTCGCCGTGATTGGCGCCGAGCACGCGAAGCCCGCCGATCAGCACGGTCATTTCGGGTACCGACAGGCCAAGCAGCGATGCCCGATCGAGCATCATCTCCTCGGTCTTCACCGCGAGCTTCTTTTTGCCGAGATAGTTGCGAAAGGCGTCGGCTTCCGGCTCCATCACGGCGAAACTGTCGGCATCGGTCTGTTCGTCGGTCGCATCGCCGCGCCCGCCGACGAACGGCACCGCCACGCCGAAGCCTGCGTCCCCGATCGCCTTTTCAAGCCCGACAACCCCGCCGAGGACGATCGTATCGGCCATCGACAGATTGCCACGCAGGCCATCGAGGGTGTCCAGCACCTTGGCGAGCATCGCGGGCTCGTTGACTTCCCAGTCCTTTTGCGGAGACAGGCGAACGCGCGCACCGTTGGCGCCACCGCGATAGTCGGACTTGCGATAGGTGCTCGCGGATGCCCAGGCGGTCTTGACCAGCTGGCTGACGGTCAGTCCGCTCGCAGCGATCCTGTCCTTCACCGCCTTGACGTCGGCGTCCGACGGCATGGTACCCGCGGGAACCGGATCCTGCCAGATCAGGTCCTCGGCGGGGACTTCGGGCCCGAGATAGCGGACCTTGGGTCCCATGTCGCGATGGGTCAGCTTGAACCATGCCCGCGCGAAGGCGTCCTTGAACGCTTCATGGTCATTCCGGAATTTCTCGCTGATTTTGCGGAGCTCGGGATCGACCTTCAGCGCCATGTCGGCGGTGGTCATCATCGTCGGGACCTTCCTGGAAGCATCCCAGGCCGCCGGGGCCATATCCTCTTCCTTCTGGTCGATCGGCTGCCATTGCTGCGCGCCGGCGGGCGATTTCACCAGTTCATACTCGTAGTCGAGCAGCAGGCGGAAATAATTCTCGCTCCATTCGGTCGGCGTGTTGACCCACGCGCCCTCGATGCCGCTGGTCACGGCATGCTCGCCGATGCCACCGCTCTCATGCCCGCTGACCCAGCCGAAACCCTGCGCAACCAGATCTCCACCGGCAGGCGCAGCGCCAAGCAGCGAAGCATCGCCATTGCCGTGCGCCTTGCCGAAGGTGTGCCCACCTGCGGTGAGTGCGACGGTCTCCTCATGATCCATCGCCATGCGATGGAAGGTTTCCTTGATGTCGCGCGCCGACTGCAAAGGATCGGGATTGCCGCCCGGGCCCTCGGGGTTGACGTAGATAAGGCCCATCTGGATCGCGGCGAGCGGGCCTTCGATTTCGTGCATGCCATGTTCGGGGGCGATGCGGGTCTGGACGCCCTCGTTGACCCACTTGTCTTCCGAGCCCCAATAGATGTCGCGCTCGGGCTCGAACACGTCGGCGCGGCCGCCGCCGAAACCGAAGACGGGACCGCCCATGCTTTCGATCGCGACGTTGCCGGTCAGGATAAACAGGTCGGCCCAGCTGATCTTGTTGCCGTATTTCTGCTTGATCGGCCACAGCAGGCGCCGCGCCTTGTCGAGATTGCCATTGTCGGGCCAGCTGTCGAGCGGCGCGAAACGCTGCTGCCCGCTGTTGGCGCCGCCGCGACCGTCGGCGGTGCGGTAGGTTCCGGCCGCGTGCCACGCCATGCGAATGAAGAACGGGCCGTAATGTCCATAGTCCGCCGGCCACCACGGCTGGCTGTCGGTCATCAGCGCGGTCAGATCGGCCTTCAACGCGTCATAATCGATCGACTTGAACGCTTTGGCATAATCGAAATCTTCGCCCATCGGATTCGACGGACCGTTGGGGTTGAGGATCTCGGTTGCCAGCATTTCCGGCCACCAGTCCTTGTTGGTGCGACCAAGCAGCGCGCGCACGCCACCGGGCTGGTGGACCGGACAGCCGCCTGCGGGGTCGATGGGGGTGGGGTCGTTCATGCAGTCTCTCCTTTTATGGTTTGGGCCTTTTATGATCCGGGATTGATGCTGCGGCCTGATGACCGGCGCATGACGTGCGGGCGACCACGGTGTCGCCGGAAGGCTGTCAAGCGGGTGCGTTGCGAGTCGATGCCGTCATCCTTTCGCTGTGACCCGGGAAGGATAGGCCCGGCTTTCCGATCGACCTAAACGAATAAGCTGAATTCAGTGATTGAGTGGTCCGATTACAACGCCGCACCCGCCAAGATGTTTGCCGCGTTCATCGCAGACCTGCCACACCCCGGCGAAAGCACAGAAGTAGCTGGAACATCGGTATCGTCCCATGGGTTGTCGAAGTGCCGCATCGACATGTTTTGGCGGCAAAAGGAGATGGAAAGTGGCTAACAACCCCAACCAGCAGAACGAAAAGAAACCGCAGGCTGACCGCGACGAGCAACAGCGCCGCCAGCAGCAGCAGCAGGGCGGCCAGAACCGCCAGCCCGGCAGCGAACAGCGCCCCGATCAGGGCCGCCAGAACCCGCAGCAGCGCTGACCGTCGTCAGCCTGCATGAGAAAGGGCCGCCCGAGAGGGCGGCCCTTTTCTTTTGCGCGCTTTTGACGCGACCCCAGAGGGCGTAACGTCAAAAGCTGAACTTCACCGTCCCGCCCCAGGTGCGCGCGTCGCCGACCTGCCCGGCGATCAGGCCGGTGTTGCCCGGAGCCACCTGCAGCAGTTCGATATAGTCCACGTCAAAGGCGTTGCGGACCCATCCGAAAACATCCAGGCCCTCACTTCGAAAGCCGACGCGGAAGTTGGTCAGCGCATAGCCCTTGATATCCGTATAAGCCGAAGGCGACGCGTTCGAATTCCAGTGCGAACGATAATTGCCGTCGACACCCAGATAGACCTGCCCGTCCTTCGCCAGCAGCGTGACCGGCGCATTCGCCTCGGCGCCGTAGGAGAAGGCCCATTTCGACACGCCGGGAAGGCGCTGGCCGGAAATATCGCACTGCCGCGGGCTGGCGGTGTTGGGAATGCCCGCATTCGAATAATCCGGCGCGGCGCCCGGCGGCTGAAGCGTACCGCCGGACAATTCGGGCGGACAGGGCGCGTTGACGAACTTCTTGTATTTGGCGTCGGTATAGGCGCCGTTGGCATAGGCGGTGAAACGGTCGCTCGCGACGAGCTTGAGGTCGGCTTCGATGCCCTGCGTCCGGACCTTGTCGGCGTTGGCCAGATAGCCGCGCACCGTCCCGAACTGCCCGCCGTTAACGGTTGCCTGGAAATTCTTGATGTCGGTGCGGAAGGCCGACAGGTTGAACGTCGCCCGGCGATCGAAGAACTGCGTCTTCAGGCCGATTTCGAAATGGTCGATCGACTCGGGCTTCACCGTGCTCGCGTCATAATTGACCGTGTTGTCGGAGTTGAGCGGCAAGCCATTCTGGTTGATACCCAGCGTCTTGAAGCTCTTGGCATAGGTCGCATAGGCCAGGATATCGGGCGCGACCTTGTAGTTCACGTTGAAATCATAGGTGAAATTCCATGCGCTGTCTGAAGGCGCGCTCTCCTGCGGCTGATAGA
The DNA here is from genome assembly GCF_035565275.1 of Sphingopyxis sp. Classification (GTDB taxonomy): domain Bacteria; phylum Pseudomonadota; class Alphaproteobacteria; order Sphingomonadales; family Sphingomonadaceae; genus Sphingopyxis. The sequence continues at coordinate 3,169 of NZ_DATMST010000091.1, read as the reverse complement.
CGCCGCACTGTGCCGCCAGCACGGCGGAAAGGCTGGTGCCCGGTGCCGGGGTGCAATTGATGATCTGACCCTCGCCATTGGTCACGACGCGTTGATAAAAGCCTGACTTCTTGTCGTAATTGACGCGCGCACCCGGCTGGATGGTCAGCGCGTCGGTCACCTTCCAGCTCAGCTGGCCAAACAGCGCGGCGCTGGTGCTCTTGAGATATTGCGTATTGGTGGCGGTCAGGCCCGCCAGCACTTCGGGCCTGTTGTAAGGATTGTTCGGATCGTTCGAAGGCGCGAGGCTCCATTTGACCGCGTCAGGGCCCTGCTGTTCGGTGCCCTGCGTGTCGATCCGCTGCTTGAAGCCGAACAGACCAACGACAAAATCGACCTTGTCACCTTCGTAATTGTAACGGAACTCCTGGCTATACTGGTCCTGCTGCGAGGGGTTCTGCGACTTCGAGACGATCGAAAGACCGGTGAAATCGCGGTCGTTCTCGGGCTTCCAGTCCCAGAAGCGCCAAGCGGTAATCGAAGTGAGAGTGCCGGGGCCGACGTCCCACTTCACCCGCGCCGAAACGCCGCCGATCTTGTTGCCGGCGTTGAGGCTGGCGTCGAGGTCGGTCAGCCGGGCATAGGGATTGGTGCTCGGCACCGCATAGTTGCGGCCGGGGTTGGCGGCGTTGATGGCCGCGACCAGCGCGTCATACTGGCGGGTAAGCACCCGCTGCGTCCTGCCAACGCGGACGTAGGTGGTGCCGTAGCCTTCGGGGTCCTGCTTGCTGTAGTCGCCCGCCAGCGTGATGCTGAGATCCTCATTGGGCTGGAAGAGCAGTTGGCCACGAAGGCCCAGATTGTCCTGTTCGTTGATCCAGCGGTCGCTCACGACATTGTAGAGCGTACCGCGCCGGCTCGTCGCGGCAATGGCGATGCGTGCCGCGATCTTGTCGGTCAGCGGGCCGGAAATCGCCGCCTTCGCCTGCCGGTAATTGAGGTTACCGACGCTGACCTCCGCCCGACCCTCGAAATCGAAGGTCGGCTGGTTGGTCGTGATATTGATCGCGCCGGCGGTGGTGTTCTTGCCGTACAGCGTGCCCTGCGGCCCGCGCAGGACCTCGACCTGTTCGACATCGAGAAAGTCGAAGGTCGCGGCGGCGACGCGCGAATTATAGACGTCGTCGACATAGATGCCGACGCCTTGCTCGAAGCCGTCGCTGGTGAGGCCGAACGGCACGCCGAGGCCGCGGATGTTGACCGAGGTGTTGCGCGGATTCGATGTGTAAACCTGCAGCGTCGGCGCGAGTTGCTGAAGCTTCACGACGTTGAAGTTGCCGGTCGCCTCGATCGAATCGCCCCTGATCACCGAGATCGCTACCGGCACTTCTTGCGCGGTTTCCTGGCGCCGGCGGGCGGTAACGATGATGATATCGCCTCGGCTCGCGCCATTGTCGGCTTCGTCGGCGGCATCAGCCGTTCCGGCGGCGACGGCGGTCGCATCGGCAGCAGCTTCCCCGGCGAGGGCGGGTGTCGCGCCAAGCGCGAGCAGAAAGGAGAGTGTGAGAGCGGATGCCGACAGACGGCGACGGACAGACGGATATTTTGCGGTCATGACAATTTCCTGTTGCTTTGAAGTCATACGAAAATTGCCACATCCGGCGGTCCGGTCTGCAGCAGGAGGAGGGATCAACCCTCGTTGGGAGCTATTGAATCAGCTGGGGTAGCGGTGCCGCTCGGTCACATCGACCTGCACCAGACGCCCCTCGTGCACGGTCAGCTGGATCGCACCGAACTTCAGCTTGTCCAAGGCTTCGAGCACCGTCTGAATGGCGCGCGGCACCTCTTCGGAGCCGCCTTTGGCGACTTCGTTGATAGCGCTCATGATAATTCCTTTCCCTCTTGGATTCGTGGCGCAAGCATATGCCAACTGAATTAGTTGACAATGATTGATTTGCTTTCTGCGCCGAAAGGTTGGGTTGCTGCGCCCAAACGAGTCCCACGCACGACGGGCGACACGCGCCGTGCCGCGAGGGATTGCGCGCGAGTCCCAGTGCTGGCAAAGGCGCTTTCCAATGAGCAAAATTAAAGATCTGATGGCCCGCGGGACCGAACTTCTCGGCAGCGACCATGCCATCCTTTGCGGCGCGATGAGCTGGGTTTCGGAACGCCATCTGGTCAGCGCGATCAGCAACGCCGGCGGTTTCGGCGTGATCGCATGCGGCGCGATGACGCCCGAACTGCTCGATGTCGAAATCGCCGCGACCAAGGCCCTCGCGACGCGCAACTTCGGCGTCAACCTGATCACCATGCATCCGCAGTTGTTCGACCTGATCGAGGTTTGCGCGAAACATGGCGTCGGCCATGTCGTGCTGGCGGGCGGCCTGCCGCCGAAGGGCAGCCTCGAGGCGATCAAGGCGTCGGACGCCAAGGTCATCTGCTTCGCCCCGACGCTTGCGCTCGCGAAAAAGCTCGTCCGTTCGGGCGTCGACGCGCTGGTGATCGAAGGGATGGAGGCGGGCGGCCACATCGGCCCGGTGTCGACGAGCGTCCTTGCGCAGGAAATCCTGCCGTCGCTCGCGGACGAAGTGCCGATCTTTGTCGCGGGCGGGATCGGCCGCGGCGAGGCGATCGCCGGCTATCTGGAAATGGGCGCGTCGGGTGTCCAGCTCGGCACGCGTTTCGTCTGCGCGACCGAAAGCATCGCGCACCCCAATTTCAAGAAAGCCTTTCTGCGCGCCTCGGCACGCGAGGCGGTCGCCAGCGTCCAGATCGATCCGCGCCTGCCGGTCATCCCGGTCCGCGCGCTGAAAAATGCGGGGACCGAGGCCTTTACCGCGAAACAGCGCGAGGTCGCAAACAAGCTCGATACGGGCGAAATCGACATGCTGGCGGCGCAGCTCGAAATCGAGCATTATTGGGCCGGCGCATTGCGCCGCGCTGTGATCGACGGCGACGTCGAAAACGGCTCGTTAATGGCAGGGCAATCTGTCGGTATGGTATCCGAAGAAGAGGGCGTTGCCGATATTATCGCAACTTTGGTGCAACAGGCCGAAATGGCGTTGCACACCCGGGGTTGAATCCGCATGATTTTGCGGTTGGGGAGTGGTTTCATGAATGTGTCGCGTAAGATCATCGTCGCCGGGCTGCTTGCGAGCGTCGCCGCGTGCGCGCCCAAACCCCCGCCGCC
>NZ_DATMST010000090.1:0-2324 GCF_035565275.1 Sphingopyxis sp. | reverse complement strand
CAGCGCGGCGCGGTCGATCGCGCCGCGCCCTATGAACAAGGCGGGTTGGGGCTGCGCCTGCGCTTCGACGCCGGCGACGCGAGCCGTATCGAGGCGAGTGTTCGCGGCTTTTCGGACCGGCGCGACCGCGGCACCGACTTCACGCGGAGCAAGTTCGACGGGATCGATGCAAGCCTTCGCTTCGTCCATGATCCGTCGGGCAGCACGCAATGGCTCGCGCTCGGCTATATCCAGTTACGCGATTTCGAGAGCGGCTTTGCCAGTGTCTCGGCGGGGCGGAACAGCGTCGCGCCCGCCTTGTTCCAGCGCGCACCCGCGACCGGGATCGGCGCGCGCGTCGAGCTGCGCCCGGCGTTCGGTGGCGCGAACCCGCTGCGCATCGGAGCGGACTGGCGGCGTACGGTCGGTCGGACCGAAGAGGATTTCTTCTTCAGCGGCACCATTCCGGGCCGTCACCGCATCGCGGGCGGCAACAGTGATACCGTCGGCGCTTTCGCCGAATGGACGTCTGGCGACGCGGGCGACGGCCTGCTCTGGACGCTCAGCGGGCGTATCGATCGCTGGTGGCTGGCTGAGGGGTATCGCCTCGAGCGCAATATCGCCGGGCCTGTCATCACGGACCTTCGCTTCGCGGCGCGGCAGGGCTGGGAAGGCAGCGGCCGCGCGGGTGTGCGCTGGACGTCGGAGGGATTCGCGGTGCGCGCGGCGGGCTATCGCGGCTGGCGCCTGCCGACGCTCAACGAACTCTATCGCCCGTTCCGTGTCGGCGCCGAGGTGACGACCGCGAACGAGATGCTGAAACCCGAGCGCTTGTGGGGCGGCGAGGTCGGAATCGACTGGAACAGCGGCGGAACAAAGCTGTCGGCGACGCTGTTTGCCAATCATCTGACCAACGCGATCGCCAATGTGACGCTCGCGCCGAATCTGAACCAGCGGCAGAATCTCGATGCCATCGACAGCAAGGGCGTCGAGGTGAGCGCCGAGCAGCGCATTGGTCCCGCGACGCTGCGCGCGACCTATGCCTATACCGATGCCGAGGTCGACGCGTCGGGTGGCGCGGCGACGCTCGAGGGACGCCGCCCGGCGCAGATCGCCAGACATGCCGGCAGCGTGTCGCTGCGCACCGATACCGGCGGCCCGTTCGGCGGCTTCGCGACGCTGCGCTACATCGGCAAGCAGAATGAGGATGACCTTGGCCTGCTTGCGCTCGGCGATGCGCTGACGCTCGACGCCGGGCTGTCGTGGCGCGTCATGCAGGCGCTGAGCATCGAGGCACGCGGCGAGAATCTGTTCGACGAACTGGTGCCGGCGGCGATTTCCTCGTCGGGCATCGTCGAGCGCGCGACGCCGCGAACGCTGTGGGTCGGTGCACGCCTTTCTTTCTGATTTCGCACCGTTCGGCCCTTCACAGGCCCGAAACAGACGATAGGATAACAGGCGCCGGGATAAGTTGGGGTTTGAAGGCATGACCGCGAAGAAGCTGAATCTCGACAATTTTCTGCCATATCGACTGTCGATCGCCTCGAACGCCCTGTCGAGCCGGATCGCCGCCGAATACGAGAATCGCTTCGGATTGAAGATTCCCGAATGGCGGTTGATGGCGGTACTGGGCGAGGGCCAGCCGAAGACGCAGCGCGAACTGGTCGAGGCAACCCGGATGGACAAGGTGACGGTGAACCGTGCGGCGAAAGCGCTGGCGGAACGCCAATTGATCGGGCGTCAGGCGCATCGGGACGACGGACGCTCGCACCATCTGGACCTGACCGAAACCGGGCGTTCGCTTTACGACGCAATCGCGCCGGCGGCGCTGGCGAGCGAGGCGCGGCTCGAATCGAACATCAGCGCCAGCGAACGCGCGACCTTGCTGCGCATCCTCGCCAAGCTGACCTCCGCTGCCGAAGACTATGGCTGACCGGCTGTATCGCGCCGCGCCGCCGGGTGTGCTGCGCGTCGAACTGCTGGGCGAACTGACCGCGATCTTCGACCGCCGTTCGATGCAGACGCATATCGTCGTTTCACCGATGCCCGAGATACTGGGCGCGATGGGCGGCGATGCTTGCAACGCCGCGATGCTGTCGACGCGTCTTGCCGCGGTGTTCGATTTCGACAGCGAAGACGATGTCCAGCCGATCCTCGCCGAACGGCTGGGCGAACTCGCGGCGATGGGGCTGGTGGAGCGCGTGTGAGGCACAGCACGCGCATCGCGGTCGGGCCGGTCCAGTTCCGCATCGGCAGCGACTGGGCCGCCCCGATCGCGGCGCTCGACCGGCTCTATGCCGGCTATCCCCGCGACGAGACGCGTCCCGCCGAGGCGACGGTCCGGC
>NZ_DATMST010000089.1:0-12241 GCF_035565275.1 Sphingopyxis sp. | reverse complement strand
GACGCGATCTTCGCCGAAGCAATGCGCGCGCGCCGCTATGCGGGATCGAAGGACCGCCGCGCGATCCGTGCGCATGTCTATGACGCGATCCGCGTCGTGCGCTCGGTGCCCGTGTCGGGCCGCGCCGCGATGCTTGCGCTCGCCGACGTACAGCCCGGCCTGTCGGAGCTTTTCGATGGCTCGCCTTACGGCCCCGCACCGATCGAAGCCGGCGAAGCGCGCGCCGAAACCGGGCTTGCGGCGCAGGCCCTGACCGATCTTTTCGATCCGCTGATCGAAGCAGGCGAGGGCGATGCGATGCTCGCCCGCGCGCCGCTCGACCTGCGGGCCAATCGCATCAAGGCGTCGCGCGACGATCTTTCAGCGCTCTTCTCCGACGGCGAAGCGATCGAAGGGGCCCCCGATGGCTGGCGCCTGCCGCCCGAAACCGCCGCGGCGCAGCATCCCGCCTATGCCGACGGCGCGTTCGAAGTGCAGGACGCCGCGAGTCAATATGCATCCGCGGCGCTCGATGTCGCGCCCGGCCAATCGATTATCGACCTTTGCGCCGGGGGTGGGGGCAAGACGCTCGCCATCGCCTCGCTTGCCGGCAACGACGCCGATATCCTCGCTTGCGATACCAATCGCGCGCGGATCCAGCAGCTTCCGCCGCGCGCCGAGCGTGCAGGCGCGACGCGGATCGAGACGCGGCTGCTCAACCCCGGTCAGGAACCGGCGATGCTGGCCGACCGGCACGGCAAGGCCGACCGCGTGTTCGTCGATGCCCCCTGTTCGGGCAGCGGTACCTGGCGGCGCAGTCCCGAACTGCGCTGGCGCCTGACGCCGACGCGGCTCGAACGCCATCGCGCCGATCAGGCCAGACTGATCGATATCGGTGCCGATCTTGTGGCGCCGGGTGGCAAACTTCTCTATGCTGTCTGCTCGATCATCACGCGCGAGGGGCGGGCACAGGTGGACGATTTTCTGAACCGGCATCCCGGCTGGACGGCCGATGTCGCCATTCTGCCGGAAGGCATCGGCCGTGCCGCAGGGGCGGGTTTCCTGCTGACACCGGCGCACGACGGCTGCGACGGATTTTTCCTCGCACGGCTCACGGCACCATGTTAGCATCCCCCGTAATGAAACGATGGGAGAATGCGATGCGCGTCGGTTTTCTGGCTCTTGCGGCGGGAGTTGTCCTCGCCAGCCTGCCTACAGCATCCGATGCGCAGCGCGCCGATAACGACATATTCCCCCGCTCGATCGCGCTCCAGCACGAAGGGCAAAAGGCGCAGGAAGCCGGCGAGCTCGATCAGGCGATCGACCTTTATGAATCGGCGCTCGCCGCCGATCCGCGCAATCGCTCGGCGATCATCGCGCTGGCACAGGTCGCGCGCGCGCAGGGCCTGCCCGGCAAGGCGATCGGCCTCTATCGCGAGGCGCTGGTGCTCGAGCCCAACGACATCGTCGCGCTGACCGGGCAGGGCGAGGCGCTCGCCGACAAGGGCGCGCTTGAACTGGCGCGCGAAAAGCTCGCGGAGGCGCAGCGGGTCTGCGACGCCAAATGCCCGCAGGTCGCCGCCCTCGAGAAGACGATCGCGTCGAGCGCCTCGAAGCGTGTCGTCGCCGCCGAAGTACTGGTGCCGAAGCCCGTCGTCGCCACCGTGAGCGCGACCAGCAACCAGAATTAGATGCGTGCCCCTGCGAAGGGCGTTTCTTGTCCGGGTTGCAATCGGAACAGCCGGTTTCGACCGGTTGCAGAAGTCAGTCAGCGAGCATTTTGCGCCGTTCGAACAACGTCAGGGCGAGCACGCATGCACTGGACGTGATACAGGACAAAGCGACGGTATCGAGCAAGCCAGTGCCGTCAATCGCCCACCAACTACCGCAGACAATGATAGGCCCTAAGAGACAAAACGGAATGATGTATCGGTCTAGAGCGTTCGCCCTAAACCAAACGATAGCAAGAACCGCGGCGATCCAAGGGAGCGACAATATCGCACCGCCAAACGTGCCGAAAAATGCTCCTGCCCCAAAGCCACCCGAGGTTCCCACTGTTCCGTAGAAGCCGACGACCAACAGGCCGACGAGGTGAGCCACACTTATACGCACTGCCAAAACTTGTCGACGACTGGGGCTTGTCATTCCCGGATAATAGCTGTTGCAGTTTTGCGAGGCAATGTCCGCTTCCCACCCCAAAACCGACTTTTACCCGTGGAATCCCGAGAGAAACGCTGCGACGTTGAGGCCGAGGTCGCCGACGGCATAGCCGCCTTCCATCGCGATCAGCGTCGGCACGCCGAGCGCATCGATGCGCCCCGCCAGTTCGACATAATCCTCGCGTTCGAGCGCAAAGCTCGAAATCGGGTCGCTGCTGTGCGTGTCGGCGCCGAACGAAACGACCAGAAGCTGTGCCCCCCAGCCGGCGATCGCGGCAAGCGCGCGGTCGAGCGCGGGGGTATAGCTCGCGCCGTCGGTACCGCGGGGGAGCGGGATGTTGAGCGTGCTGCCTTCGCCGTCGCCTTCGCCCGTTTCGTCGGCATGCCCCCAGTAAAAGGGATAGTCGGTGCGCGGGTCGGCGTGGATCGATGCAAAGAAAACGTCCGGATCGGCGTAGAAGATGTCCTGCGTGCCGTTGCCGTGGTGATAGTCGATGTCGAGGATCGCGACGCGGCCGACGCCGTGAAGCTGCGCCTCGCGCGCCGCGATTGCGGCGTTGTTGAGATAGCAATAACCGCCCATATAGTCGCGCCCGGCGTGGTGGCCGGGCGGGCGGCACAGCGCGAAGGCGGAGCGTCCGTCGCCGTTCACCAGCGCGTCGAGCCCCGACAGCGCGCATTGCGCCGACCAATAGGCGGATTCCCAGGTTCCGGCCGCGATCGGGGTCCCGGCGTCATAGCTGTACGCGCCGAGGTCGGCGTCGATGCGGCCGAAGCCGAGCGGCCGCCGGCGGACGACGGGAAAGGTATAGCCGATCGCGTCGCCGCTGCGCCCCGCCGCGAGCCAGTCGCGATGCGCGCGTTCGAGGAAGGCGAGATAACCGGCGTCGTGCACCGCGAGCAGCGGCGCCATGCCGAAGTCGCGGACCGGGCGCCAGTCGGTGAATTGTTCGACGATCGAGCGCGGGCGTTCGATATTCTCGGCATAGGGCACCCAGTCGCCGTTGTGCAGTTCGCGCAGCGGCGCATGGGCGGTCTGGCGATCGTCGAAGAAGAGTTTCACCTTTTGGCCTGTCCTTCCATCCATGCCGCGAGCGCCCGGTCGGGGTGGCCCGAAACGATCTCGGCAAAGCCCTGCGGGCTTTCATCCTGTCCCAGCTTGAAGCTGTGCTCGACGGTGCGGACATGCGCGCGAAAGGCGATGATCTGGTCGAGCATCTTTTCATAGCGCGCGCCAAGACTGGCTGTCGACCAGACGCCGCTTTCCATCTTCGCGACGAGCCGTTCGATCGCCTCGCGCGTCTCGTCCCCGACGAACTCGACCTCGACCGTGAAGCGGAGCACGGCATAGTTCCACGTCGGCGCCCAGTCGGGTTTCGAAAGCAAGCTCGTCGGGACATAGGCCGCCGGCCCGTTGAACAGGATCAACCCGCGCGGATCGGCGCGAAAATCGCCGACGAGCGCATTGCGCAGCGCGCAATGGCCGAACAGCGCGGCGACTGCGCCGCTGGCGTCACATTCGGCGATCAGCGGTAGCGGGCTGGCGTTGAACCGGCCCGAGACCAGCCAGGCCAGCGGATAGTCGGCGATCAGGCGGGCGATGTCGGCAGAATCGCGCGGTTCGTACAGGCTCGTCATGCCTGCACGATATCACGGATCCACGCGGCCTGCTCGTCGAGCGCGCGGTTCGCAAGCGGCGCGATCGACACCGCCTCGAGGAAGCTGTGCGTCGCGCCGCGATAGGTGACGGCGCGCGTCGGCACGCCCGCGTCCGCCAGTTTATGAGCGAACGCATCATTGCAGTCGGCGAGGATGTCGCATTCCGCGATCGCCAGAAATGCGGGAGGCAGGCCGGCAAGGTCGGCGAGCAGCGGGGCGACAAGGGGATCGGCAAGCTGTTCGGGACTGTCGGTATAGGCGGCCCAGAAGGCATCCATTTCGTCGGATTCCAGCGAATAGTCGCCGGCGCCGAAGCGCGCGTAGCTTGGCAGGCGTTCGGGCGCGAAGGCGCCGTAGTTGAGCAGCATCGCGTCGGGAAGCGGCCGGCCGCGCTGGCGTTGCAAAAGGCACGTCGCAACCGACAGGTTGGCGCCGGCGGAATCGCCGCCGATCAGGATATGCTCCCCATCGAGGTTCAACGCGTCCGCCTGCTGTACGATCCAGTCGAGCGCGGCGGCGCATTCCTCGAGCGCGACGGGGAACTTGCTTTCGGGCGACAGGCTGTAATCGATGCCGACCACCACGACACCCGCGCGCGCGGCATATTCGCGCATCAGCCGGTCGTGCGTGTCGATGCTGAACAGCATCCAGCCGCCGCCGTGGATATAGAGCAGGACCGGCAGCTTTTCGTCGGCCACCGGCCGGTGGATCCTCAGCCTTATGCCTCCCATGTCCATATCGGTGCTCGATGCCATGATCGGGCCACCGTCGCGCCAGGGTTTGCGGACGCGTTCGGCGATCTCGCGGCGTACCGCCATGCTGGCACCGGCCGGGGCGCCATGCTCGACATAGGCGGCGTTGATCGCATCGACGAAGCGGCGGATATCGGGGTCGGCCATATCGTCCTGCATGGCTTCCAGGCCCTTTGACATATTGGCATATCCTTTTCGAAACATTCTCTGATTGTCTGATAGCTTTTGCACATGGCCCCCTATCGCCCGTTCGGGCCAATCACCGTACCGGACAGGCCAGCCGGAACATCGCTGCTGGTCAGCAGCGCGTACGGCCTATATTGCGCAATTGGCTGATGCTTGCGAGGATTGGGCCATGAAGCATAGTGTCGACGTTCTTCGAAACGACCGTCCGGTCATTGCGCTGCAGGATGAATATCCCGCCGGCTTCATCGACCCGATGCACAGCCACGAGCATGTGCAGATCCTGTACGCATCGTCGGGGGTGATGTCGGTGCGGACGCCCGAAACCAGCTTCGTGATCCCGCCGCAGCGCGCCGTATGGTTGCCCGCGGGAACGAAGCACGAGGTCGCGTGCCGTGGTCCGGTGTCGCTTCGCACGCTTTACCTGCCGTGCGGCGATGAGGAACAGGGGCAGGCGTGCCGGGTGTTCGAAGTGTCGAACCTCGTCAAGTCGCTGATCCTCGAGGTCGTCGATTTTCCTGCGCTTTACGACGTCGACGGGCGCGAAGGGCGGATCATCACCCTGTTGCTCGACGAGATCGGGCGCATGCCCAATGCGCCCTATCAGGTGTCGATGCCGTCGAATCCGCGCCTGCTGCGCGTGTGCAACGCAATCCTCGCCGACCCGTCCGATCCGCGCGACATCGACGACTGGGCGGCGCTTGCGGCGATGGGACGGCGAACCTTTACCCGCACCTTCAAGCAGGAAACCGGAATGGGGCTTGCCGTCTGGCGGCAGCAGGTGCGTTTGATGGAAGCACTCTCGATGCTCGCGGCCGGTGCATCGATCACGCAGGTCACCTATGACGTCGGGTACGACAGTCCCAGCGGCTTCGCGGCGATGTTCCGCCGCGCGTTTGGAGTGCCCCCCAGTCAGTATCTTAAGCACTGACCGCCTCGCAGGGCGGCCGGAAAAAGGGGAGCCGGACAGGTGGGATGCTCGCCTGCCAATTCGTTGGCCGCAGGGAGAAACCGGAAAAATCCCTGCGTTCATCATCCCTGTCGCGTCCGATTAACACGGCTCCACAGGCGTCCGCAGCCGATGCGGTATGGCGGTCGAGACGGACCGCGGGGAGGGGGCGGCGCGATCCGTCTCGCTGATCCGATAAGAGCCGCGCAATCGGGCGCCGGTAAGGCCCGAGACATGGCAAGGCGATAGTACCAAGTCCCGGGCGCGACCGCCGATGGTACAGTGGCTTTCACACCTCTCGGGCCTGCACCCGCATCGCTGCCCGGGCTAGCTTTCCATCCATCGGACGCATTCGGCGCCGCTGGTATTGGAAAGGCATTCCCATGAAGATCGTCGTGATCGGCGGAACCGGGCTCATCGGCTCGAAAGTCGTCAGCAAGCTTGTCGGGCAGGGGCATCAGGCGATCGCCGCCGCGCCGAACACCGGCGTCAACACGCTGACCGGCGAGGGACTTGCCGAGGCGCTCAGCGGCGCCGAAGTCGTCGTCGACCTCGCGAATTCGCCGCAGTTCGATGAGAGCGCGATCGACTTTTTCCGGACCGCAGGACGGAATGTCGCCGAAGCCGAGAAGGCCGCAGGCGTCCGCCACCATATCGCGCTGTCGGTAGTCGGCACCGAAAAGATGCAGGAAGCGCCTTACTTTCGCGCCAAGGCGGCGCAGGAAGAACTGATCCGCGACAGCTCGATCCCCCACACCATCCTGCACGCGACGCAGTTCATGGAATTCCTTCGCGGCATCGGTCAGTCGGCGATCGTCGGCGACGAGGTTCGCCTGTCGCATGCCTATATCCAGCCGATGGCAGCCGAGGATGTTGCCGATGCGGTGGTTGCGGTCGCGCTCGCCGAGCCCGCGAACCGGATCGTCGAGATCGGCGGCCCCGAAAAATTCCACCTCGACGAGATTGTTGCCAAGGTACTCGCCTTCGACGGCGATACGCGCCGCGTGGTCGTCGATCCCGACGCGCGTTACTTCGGCCTGCGGCTCGCGGATGACTCGCTGATTCCGGGATCCGACGCCAGGCTGGGTTCGACGCGTTTCGACTGGTGGCTTGCCAACGTCCCGCCGCCGCCGAAGAAATGAGCTTCCCAGACGCTTTGACCGGAGAACCCGCATGTTGAAGAAGATTTGCCTTGGAACCGCCATCCTGCTCGGCGTGGGCGGCCTGCTCAACGGGCTCTATATGCTCTATTCGCCCGCCGGCTGGTATTTTGCGGTGCCGGGTGTCACCACCACCGGCCCGTTCAACCAGCATTTCATCCGCGATATCGGGCTGATCTTCCTGTTCATGGGAACGGCCTTCCTCGTCGGCAGCTTTCGCCCGCAATACCGGGTCGTGCTGTGGGCGACGGCGACCCTGTGGCTCGCCGGGCACGCGCTGTTCCACTTCTGGGAGGTCGCGGTCGGTATCTGCGGTCCCTCGGCGCTGGCGCGCGATTTTCCCGCCGTTACCCTGCCTTCGATCCTCGGCGCACTGCTGACTTTCTGGGCCATCGGTGATGCCCGGCGGACCCGCGAAGCACCCACCCTTTAATGCCGAAAAAGGAGAGAATGATGACCCCCCGCATGAACATCTTCCAGTCCGCCCCCGACGCAATGAAGGCCATGCTCGCCGTCGAAACGGCGATCGAGAATTCGGGCATCGAGCACAGCTTGCTCGAACTGGTGAAGCTGCGCGCGTCGCAAATCAACGGCTGCGCCTTCTGCATCTACATGCACGCCACCGATGCGGCGAAGCATGGCGAAAGCAACATGCGCATCCACCTGCTCGACGCATGGCGTGAATCGCCGCTCTATACCGATCGCGAACGCGCAGCGCTGAACTGGACCGAGTCGCTGACCCGCGTCGCGAAGACCGGCGCCCCCGACGCCGATTACGAGCTGTTGAAGGCGCATTTCGACGACAGGGAAATCGCCTATCTGACCACGTCAATCGCGGCGATCAATTTCTGGAACAAGGTCCAGATCGGCCTTCGCGCCGTGCATCCGGCCGAACAGGCCGCCGCGGCCGCCGCATAAAGCCCCCCCGGGTGCCGGAGCGCCCGACCATGTTGTTCCGGCACCGACCCCGGCCGCCGGAACGCCGACAGACCGGCGTTCCGGCGGCTCCCCCGTCAGGAGACGATCGATGAAGCTCTATTATTGCCCTTGGGCGTGCAGCCTCGCCGCCCATATCGCGCTTCAAGAAGCCGGTGTGCCGTTCGAGAGCGAGAGCGTCGACCTCAGAACCAAAATGACCGCGAGCGGAAAGGATTTCAACGGTGTGACCCGCAAAGGCTATGTCCCGGCGCTGCGCCTCGACGACGGCGAGCTGGTGACCGAGAATATTGCTGTGCTCGACTATCTCGCGGGCATCTATCCGCAATTCGGCGTCGAAGGTGCGCTCGGGCGCACGCGATTGATCGAGGCGCTGGCCTATATCTCGACCGAGATTCACAAGAGCTTCAAGCCCTTCTGGCATCAGGGCACCGCCGAGCAAAAGGCCGTTGCGAGTGCCTATATCACCGCGCGGATGCGCTATCTCGCCGACATGCTTCGCGGTGATTATCTGTTCGGCGATACGCCGAGCGTCGCGGACTTCTACCTGTTCGTCACGACGCTGTGGGCCGGGCGCTTCGGCGTCGACGTTCCCGCCGAACTTCAGGCGCTCCACGAAAGGCTGAAAGCGCGGCCGGCGGTAGCGGCGACGCTGAAGGCCGAGGGTCTTGCCTGACGCGGATCGCGGTTGCCGACGCCGGTAATTTCGCGCACCCTTGCCGTCCTTCGGGGCTGACCAGTCCCACCAGCCGGGAGAACCCGATGCCTACGCGCCCCTTCGATTTCGTCAATTCGTCGGGAGACCGCCTGTCGGGCCGGCTCGAATTTCCCGTAGGCTCGACGCGTGCCTGGGCATTGTTCGCGCACTGCTTCACCTGCGGGAAGGACAATATTGCCGCAGTGCGGATTTCGCGGCGGCTGGCGGGTGCGGGTATCGGCGTCCTGCGCTTCGACTTTACCGGGCTCGGCGCCAGCGAAGGCGATTTCGGCGCCTCGGGTTTCAGCCACAATGTGCAGGATCTCGTCGACGCGGCCGGCGCGATGACCGCTGCCGGCATGCCGCCAATGCTGCTCGTCGGGCATAGTCTGGGCGGCGCTGCGGTCGTTGCGGCCGCGGGATCGCTGCCCGGTATCCATGCGGTTGCGACGATCGCGGCACCGTTCGACGTCGAACATGCGCTGCACCAGTTCGATCCCGAGGGGTTGGCGAGGGTCGAGCGGGACGGAAGCGGGGTTGTGCCGATCGGAAACCGCCCCTTCACCGTCCGCCGCGAGTTCGTCCAGAACCTGCGCGAGCAGGATCAGGGCGCGCGCCTCGCGGCGCTGAAGCGGCCGCTGTTGCTGATGCATTCGCCGATCGACCAGGTGGTCGGGATCGACAATGTGACGAGCATCTACCTTGCCGCCAAACATCCCAAGAGTTTCGTGTCGCTCGACGGTGCCGACCATCTGTTGAGCGGCGCACGCGATGCCGATTTCGCCGCTGACATGATTACCGCGTGGGCAGGACGCTATCTGCCCGGTACGCCGCCGACCGCCGCGACGCGCTTCGATGCCGAGGCCGAGGAAACGCGGCTCGGCAAGTTCCAGCTGGCAATGCGCGCGGGCAAGGCGGCGTTCATTGCCGACGAGCCCGAAAGTGTCGGCGGTCTCGGTTCCGGGCCGACGCCGTTCAACCTCCTGTCCGCTGCGCTCGCTGCCTGCACGACGATGACGCTGCGCCTCTATGCCGATCGCAAGGGATGGGCGGTCGACCGGATCCGCACCGGCGTGACGCACCGGAAGGAGGCGGGGATCGAAAAGCCCGACCTCTTCAGCCGCCGCGTCGAAATCGAGGGGACGATTGACGCCGTGCAGCACGCTGAACTGATCGCGGTCGCCGACCGCTGCCCCGTCCATCGCACGCTCGAAACGGGTTCGCGTTTCGAAGCGACCGAGGCGGGGTGGGACCTGCCGGCGACCGAAGGCGATCCGGCGCGCGGTTAGCGCGATCAATAGCGGTTGATGCGGACGATCGTGTCCTCGTCGACCCGGTTGTCGAACCAGGTCGCGAGGACCGATCGCAGCAGCACCTCGTTCGATGCTTCGGCGAACAGGGTGAGCGAGGCGTGGAGCTTTCCGGCATCCGTGTCGCCGAACACGTCGCGCGCCGTCGTCCGGACCAGCCGGAACAGCGTTTCGACACACTCGCGGTACCGGTTGCCGAGCGCGGGGGAGGCAAGATAGGCGGCGGCTTCGTCGAGCGACTCCAGCGCATAGGGGCTTGGCATCTCCTCGCGTGTGAGGCGCGGGAAGATGAAATCCATATAAGGCGTGCACATCGCCCCGCGCCGCAAGATGTCGATCGCGTCGGCATAGGTATCCGCCTGCGCCGCGACGAAGCGGCCCAGATCATGATCGTCGATCATCGCCACCGCGCCTCAACCCGCGACGACGTCGGCATATTCGGGATGCCGACGGAAGAAATTCGCCATGAACTGGCAGCGAAGAACCGCCTTGCGGCCGGTCTGCCGCATCAGCTGGAAGGCGCCGGTCGCGAGTTGCGTCGCGATGCCCATCCCCCAGAATTCGGGCGGGACCTCTGTGTGGATCAGGACGAGCCGCCCCTCTTCGTCGATACGATAGAAGGCGGCCGCGGTCGAGCCGTCGGGCAGATCGAGTTCGAACGAGCGTTGTTCGCGATTGTCAAAGACTTCGGCGTCCATGGGTACTCACCTTTTTCTGAAAGACACCGGGGCAGCCTAGATCGGCGCCGGTGCGGCAACAGACCCAAGCGCTGACGATATGATTGTACCGTCGCCTAACCGGCCTTCGACAGCGCGGGGCGGTCGGCATCGGCCCATGATCGCGCGACTGCGGCGAGTTCGTGCTTCGCACGCCGAAGCGCCGCTGCATGTTCGATCTCGTTCGCGAACTGCATCGGCTGCGCATCGACGAACTGCGGGTCGGCGACCCCGATGAAACCGAAAGCTGCGCGCAGCGCGGGGGTCAGCGCATCCATCGCGGCGAACGGCGTTCCCGGGCGAAGATCGACCCCGCGCGTCGTGACGAACAGCGTTTTCCGTCCGCCGAGCATGCCGACATAATGTCCATCCCCGGTCGCCTGGTAGGTGACGCCGCCGCGCACGATGCTGTCGACGAAGGTCTTGAACGCGGCGGGCATCGTCCAGTTGTGCATCGGCATCGCGAAAAGCAGCGCGTCGGCGGCGAGCAGGCGCCGGCACAAGGCGTCGGACACGGTCAGCGCGTCGCGCATCGCGTCGGTGCGCGCCGCAGCCGGCGTATAGGTCGCGGCGGTGAAGAGCCCGGTGATCGCCGGCGGCGTCTCGGCGGCAAGATCGAGATAGTCGACCGACAGCGAAGGAAGCTGCGCGCGGAGCTGGTCGACGAAATAACGCGACAGCGCGCGCGAACCGGAGGTTTTGCCCTTGGGACTGGCATCGACGTGCATCAGTTTCATCTTGTTTCTCCCTTTATGCGGCCCTGGCGGAGGTGTCGGCCATCGCGCGGTCGTCGATCAGCGAGACGAGCGCATCGCACGCCTTGTCGAGCGCCTGTTTGCGCAGATTGGTCACGCAGAGCACCAGCCCGGGCTGTGCGTCAGCGGGCTTGCTGTGCCAGATCGACAGCGGTGCAGGGGCGATCCCAAGTTCAGGAGCGCGTTTCGCCAAGGCGACATCGTCGTACCCGCGCGGCAGGTGGACGGTGACCGCCAACCCGGCGAAGGCGTCGACCGCGATGCCGGGATCGAGCCGGGCGTGCAGTGCGTCGCGGCGTTTGCGGTACAGCGATTTCATATGGCGCAGGTGCCGCAGGAAATGCCCGTCGGCCAGAAAGTCGGTCAGCGCGAGCTGGGTCGTCACATTGGGCGCAGGATTGAGATAGCCTGCGACCTCGCCGAAGCGCTCGGCCAGCGCGAGCGGTGCGACGACGAAGCCCAGCCCCAGCGCGGGGCTGATCGTCTTGCCGAAGGTCCCGATGTGGATCACGCGGCCTGCCGGATCGTCGGCCGCCATCGCGGGGGCGGCGCGCCCGCCAAGCTGCAATTCGCTGAGATAGTCATCCTCGATCACCCATGCGTCCTCGCGCGCCGCCCACGTGAGCAGGGCCGCGCGGCGTTCGGGCGAAAGGGTGACGCCGGTCGGCGCCTGCTGGCCGGGGGTGACAATCGCGAGCGCGGCGTCAGGCGCGGCACGGACGCCAAGGTCGACACGGATGCCTTTGGCATCGATGGGCACCGGAACCGGGGTCAGCCCGGCGATTTCGAGCGCGGCGCGGGCGACCGGATAGCAGGGATCCTCGACCCATGCGGTGCGTCCATGCGCTCCGAGCACGAGCAGGGTGAGGCTGAGGCCGTTCTTGTAGCCGCTCGTCAGCAGAATCTGGTCGGGATGGCAGCGGATGCCGCGCGTGATGCCAAGCTGGGCGGCGATCCGGGCGCGCAGTTCGGGCTCGCCCCGCGGG
>NZ_DATMST010000088.1:0-4296 GCF_035565275.1 Sphingopyxis sp. | reverse complement strand
GGCGAGGGCACGGCGACGCCAGCCGCGCCCGCGGCCCCGGTCGCACCGCCCAAAATTGCGGCGCCGTCGCCGCCTGCCAAAACCGAATAAAGCCGCGCCAGATAGTCGGCCTGGCGGATTTCGATCGCGCCGAGGCTGGCGAGGTGCGGGGTGATGAACTGGCAGTCGAGCAATTTCCAGCCGCCGGCGACGAGCCGCGCGACCAGATGCGCGAGCGCGACCTTGGACGCGTCGCGCGCGCGGCTGACCATCGATTCGCCGAAAAAGGCGCGGCCAAGCGTTACGCCGTAGAGCCCGCCCGCGAGCTCGCCGTCGAGCCAGCATTCGACGCTATGTGCATGGCCGAGCTGGAACAGGCGATCGTAACTCGCACGGATGACGGGGTTGATCCACGTCGTCGGCCGGTCGTCGGCGGGCTCCGCGCAGAGCGCGACCATCTCGGCAAACGCCGTGTCGGTGGTCACGCGAAAGCGATCCGACACGATGACCTTCCTCAGGCTGTGCGACAGGTGAAAGCCGTCCAGTGGCAGGATCGCACGCAGCCGCGGTTCGACCCAATGGACCGACGGGTCGTCCGCCCCGTCGGCCATCGGAAAAATGCCCTGCGCATAGGCGCTGAGGAGCAGCGCCGGGTCGATGGATTCGAAGTGCTTCAGCTTGCGGGCTTCACGAATTTCAGCGTCATGCGATCCGATTCACCGATCGCGACATATTTTGCGCGGTCGGTCTCACCCTCGGTCAGGTTCGGCGGCAGCGTCCAGACGCCCTTCGGATAATCCTTGGTGTCCTTCGGATTGGCGTTGATCTCGCTTTCGCCCGCCAGCTTGAAACCCGCGGCTTCGGCAAAGGCGACGATCGAGCTTTTCTTCATATAGCCCGACTTTTCTTCCTTCGCGCTGTCGTCGCCTTCGTTGAGGCGATGCTCGACGACGCCCAATGTGCCGCCGGGTTTGAGCATCGCGAAAATCTGCCTGAAGGCATCGGCCGCCTTGTCGCTGCCGCCGAAGCGCCAGTTATGGACGTTGCGGAAGGTCAGCACGACATCGGCGCTGCCGTCGGGAACCTTGGCACCCGCGCCGGTGGCCGGAAACTCGGCGAGCTTGACCGCGCCGTAGGTGCCGGCGTCGGCCGCCTGCTTTTCCTTGATCTTGTTCAGCCCGCGCTCCCATGGCGCCGCGGCATAGAGCGTGCCGCCGCCCGCCTTCGCGAGCGGAGCGAGGATTTCGGTGTACCATCCCCCGCCGGGCCAAAGCTCGACCACCGTGTCGCCGGGCTTCACGCCGAAAAAGGCGAGCGTTTCGGCGGGGTGGCGATATTGGTCACGCGGCGTGTTCGTCGGGGTGCGGGTGGGAGCGGCGACCGCGGCGGCGATCGCGTCGCTGCTCTTGGGCGCGGCGTGACCGGCGTGGGCGTCGTGCTGCATCGCGGTGGCAGGAACGGCGATCAGCGCGGCGGCACTTGCAACCAGTAATATCGAACGCATATGGGGCACCTCTCTGCTTGAGGGACTTCGTCTCCTTGCGGAGACTGGGGGGAAAACCCTGTTTGCGAAGGGATGCGCGGCAATGCAAGTGTCGATGCTGTCAGTGGGGATCGGCGCGGCGATCCTGTTCGCCGTGGCCGAGGTTGCGAACTGGCGCCGCAACAACCGCCGCGACGTCGACAATGTCGGTTTCATGCCCTGGCGCGGGATCGCACTTGCGTCCGCCGCGGTTGCGCTGTTTGCGACGGCGTTCTGGCTGGGCGGGAAATAACGTCGCCCCCGCGAAGGCGGGGGCCGCTGGAAATGGTGCGCAATGTCGATAGCGGCCCCCGCCTTCGCGGGGGCGACGGAGAATTACAGGCAAGCCTCGAGATAGGGCTGGTCGAAGCCGTACTGACGCGCCTTTTCCAGGGTATAGGGACGCAGGCCCATCGCGCGATATTCGCCGACGATCTTGCCGTCCTTGTCCTCGTCCAGATATTCGAACTTGAAGAGTTCCTGGGTGACGATGACGTCGCCTTCCATGCCGATCACCTCGGTGACGTTGGTGACGCGGCGCGAGCCGTCGCGCAGGCGCTTGATCTGGACGATCAGGTCGACCGAGTCGGCGATCTGCTTTGAAATCGCTTCCTTCGGGATCTTGATGTCGCCCATCAGCACCATATTCTCCATACGGCCGAGGCATTCGCGGGGCGAGTTGCTGTGGAGCGTACACATCGACCCGTCGTGACCCGTGTTCATCGCGGCGAGCAGGTCGAAACACTCCGCGCCGCGAACTTCGCCCATGATGATGCGGTCGGGGCGCATACGCAGCGCGTTCTTGACGAGATCGCCCATGTGGATCGCGCCATTGCCCTCGAGGTTCGCGGGGCGCGTTTCGAGCGGCAGCCAGTGCGGCTGCTGCAGGCGAAGTTCGGCGGCGTCCTCGATCGTCAGCACGCGTTCGCCGGGGTCGATCATCTTGGAGAGCGCGTTGAGCATGGTGGTCTTGCCCGAACCCGTGCCGCCCGAGATGACGATGTTGAACCGGCTGGCGCCCGCGATCTTCAGCGCGGTGCACATCTTCTGGCTCATCGCACCCCATTGGCAGAGCATGTCGAGCGTGATCGGCTTGGCCGAGAATTTGCGAATCGAGATCGCGGTGCCGCGCAAGCTGAGCGGCGGGACGATCACGTTGACGCGGCTGCCGTCCTTCAGACGGGCGTCGGCGAGCGGGGTGGTCTGGTCGACGCGGCGGCCGACGAGGTTGCAGATGCGTTGCGCGATCTGGAACAGATGCTGTTCGTCGCGGAACTGGATCGGCGCGATGACGAGCTGGCCCTTGCGCTCGATATAGGTCTGGTACGGGCCGTTGACCATGATGTCGCTGATGTCGGGGTCGGCGAGCAATTCCTCGAGCGGGCCGAAGCCGAGCAGTTCGTCGACGAGCACCTTTTCGAGCGCGAACTGTTCGCGGCGGTTCAGGGTGATGCGCAGTTCAGCGAGCACTTCGAGGATGATCGGGCGGAATTCCTCGGTCAGCTCGTCCTTCGACAGCGTCGCTGCGGCTTCGGGATCGACGCGTTCGAGCAGGCGCGGCAGCACCTGTTCCTTGATCTTGTGGACCGATGCTTCGAACCCTTGCGCCTTTTCGGGCTCGGCCATTTCGGCGGTCGAACGCTGGTTCAGCCGCTCCATCGCCTCTTCTTCGGGCGACAGGTTCGAGGGCATCGGGGGGATTTCGACGGGCGTATCGATTGCAGGGAATTGCGCTCCGCCGGGCACACCGGGGCCAGTCTGCATCGGCTTCGCCACGCCAAAGGCGGGGCGGCCGGCGGTTCCGGGGCGGCGTCCGAATGCACTCATCCGTTTTATCCTGCTTCGTATCGAACGGCAGGGAATTGCGCCGCTCCTGTCGGCGAACCCCCCATCCGACACGGTGAATAAACCGGAAACTTTGATATTGTCCTAATGCGCCCGAGACACGCGACGCGGACAGGAAAAAAGCCCGCATCGCGAGGATGCGGGCTTTTGATCCAACCTGTGGACGGTGGAAAACTTATCCGGCGATATGCTCGGCGAGGACGGTCAGACCCGCTTCGTTGACTTCGGCGAAGCCGCCTTCGACCTCGATCACCTCGGGCGCAGCGCCCGCGGTGGCATAGATCGTCAGCGGCCCGTTGCGCAGCGTCGCCATGAACGGCGCGTGGCCTTCGAGCACCGAGAAATCGCCCTCGCTGCCGGGGACCGTGACCATATGGACGTCGATCGACCGCTCGAGGCGGGCGGGAGTGACGAGTTCGAACTTCAGAGCCATGATATGTCCTTTGACCCCTCCCGCGCGGAGAGGGGCACAGGTTTGTTACGCGTCTTCGGCGAGCTTCGCGGCCTTGGCGACTGCTTCGTCGATGCCGCCGACCATATAGAAGGCCGCTTCGGGCAGATGGTCATATTCGCCGTCGACCACGGCCTTGAACGACTTCACCGTGTCTTCGATCGCCACGAACTTGCCGGGGATGTTGGTGAAGACTTCGGCGACGTGGAACGGCTGCGACAGGAAGCGCTGGATCTTGCGCGCGCGGGCGACGACCAGCTTGTCCTCTTCCGAAAGCTCGTCCATGCCGAGAATCGCGATGATGTCCTGCAGCGACTTGTACTTCTGCAGCGTTTCCTGAACGCGGCGGGCGGTCTCGTAATGCTCCTGGCCGACGATCGCGGCGGTCAGCACGCGGCTGGTCGAATCGAGCGGATCGACCGCCGGATAGATGCCGAGTTCCGAAATCGCGCGGTTCAGCGTCGTCGTCGCGTCCAAGTGGGCGAACGAGGTTGCCGGG
>NZ_DATMST010000087.1:0-4497 GCF_035565275.1 Sphingopyxis sp. | reverse complement strand
GGCGCACGCCGCTCGCCAAGCGGTCGCGCGGGGCGATCGCCGGGGCGCTGCTGGTCGGCTGCATGTTCCTTGCCGACCGGTTCGGGCTCGTGACGCTGATCGCCAGCGGATACCGCGCGCTCTCCTGGGTCTTTCTCGGCGTCTATGTCGTCCCGCTGCTGACCGTCGGGATGCTCCGCCTGATCCGGGGTTTTCGCAACGCGGACGACGTGCCGGTGAGAGTTATCGAGGGGGATGTGTCATGACGCCCGATGCGGCGATTACGAAACCGGGCGCATGGAAGCGTGTCCGGCGCTGGCTGAAGCGGATCCTGCTGGGTCTGCTCGCGCTGTTGGTCCTGCTCGTTGTGGTGGGCTCGATCTACGAGGCGCTCGGGCGCAAGAACGCCGCGTCGAAATTTCCCCCTCCCGGACAGCTGGTCGATGTCGGCGGGCGCAAGATGCACATCGACTGCCGGGGCACCGGCTCGCCGACGGTGATTCTCGAATCGGGACTTGGCACCGGCGGTACGACCGACTGGGCGCTGGTTCACGACGAGATCGCGGGCTTCACGCGCACGTGCGCCTATGATCGCGCGGGGATCATGTGGAGCGATCCCAAGGATACGCCGCAGCGCGCCGCTGCCGTTGCCGACGATCTGCATGCGTTGCTGAAGGGCGCGGGGATAAACGACCGGCTGGTGCTTGTGGGCCATTCGATCGGCGGCCCGTACACGCGGACCTATGTCGGGAAATATGGCGATCAGGTTGCCGGGCTGGTGATGGTCGATGCCTCGCATCCCGATCAGGTCGCAAGGCTCGGGAAAGTTTCGAACACGAATGCCCATCCGGGGCAGGTGTCGTGGATCATGCACACCGCAACGGCCCTGTCGTGGACCGGTGCCGTGCGATTTGCGATGGCGAACGCCGGTCAGGGAAAGCTGCCGAAGGAGGCGGCCGCCCGGATGGCCGCCTATGCCAGCAAGTCGGTGAAAGGCGCGACGTCGGAACTCGACGGGTTCGATGCGACGATGGACGACGCGCGCGCCGTTCGCAGTTTCGGGACCCGGCCGCTGATCGTGTTGACCGCGATGGCGCCTTTCAAACCCGCAGAGCTCAAAGGTTTGGGGATCAAGGCGTCCGAGGGTGCGCGGTTCAAGCAGGAGTGGAAAATCCTGCATGCCGAGCAGGCGGCGCTTTCGACACGCGGCCGTCAGCAGATTGTGCCTGACGCCGGCCATTATATCCAGATCGACCGCCCCGACGTCGTGATTGCCGCGGTCCGCGAGGTGGTGGGCGATGTACGCGCCGATCCGGGACCAGATAACCCCGCCGGGCACGGGGCCACCGAAAGGGAGAAGAAATGATGAAGCGTAAAATCCTGCTCGGCGCCCTGTCGGCGCTGCCGCTGCTGCTCGCCGCGAACACGCCGGCCCCCGAATATGACATCGTGATCCGGAACGGCCGCGTGCTCGACGGTGCGGGCAACCCGTGGGTCAGCGCCGATGTCGCGGTGAAGGACGGCAGGGTGGCCAAGGTCGGCCGGATTTCGGGCCGCGGTGCCAGGGAAATCGACGCGACGGGCCGCTATGTCGCGCCCGGCTTTATCGACATGATGGACCAGTCGGGCCGCGTCCTGCTCAAGAACGGGCTGGCCGAGAACAAGCTGCGCATGGGCGTGACGACGGTGATCGCCGGCGAAGGCGGGCCGCCGGCTGAGGCAGCCGAGATTCCGGCGCATTTCAGGACGCTCGAACAGCAGGGAATCTCGGTCAATTACGGCACCTATTATTCGGCGACGCAAGCGCGCGTGAAGGTGATGGGCGACGGCGCAGGATCGCCGACCGCCGCGCAGCTCGACGCGATGGGACGCGAGGTCCGGATCGCGATGGAGAATGGAGCGTTCGGCATCACCAGCGCGCTCATCTATCCGCCGAGCAGCTTCCAGACAACGTCGGACCTCGTCACGCTGGCGAAGGTCGCGGCGCAATGCGACGGCTTTTATGCGACGCACATGCGCGACGAGAGCGAGGGGCTGGTCAAGGCGGTCGAGGAAGCGATCGAGATCGGCGAAAAGGGCGGGGTGAAGGTCGAAATCTTTCACCTCAAGGCCGGCTATGCGCCCGGCTGGGGCAAGCTGATGCCGCAGGCAGTCGCGACGATCAATGCGGCGCGGGCGCGCGGGGTCGATGTCGCGGCGGACCTTTATCCCTATACGGCGGGCGGCACCGGGCTTGAGGTCATCGCACCGAGCTGGGTGTGGGCCGACGGCGTCCAGAAGGGCATCGAACGGCTGCGCGATCCCAAGCTGCGCGAACGGATGAAGAAGGAAGTCGCCGCCGGGTCGATGCCCGGCTGGTCGAACCTCGTCCACGCATCGGGCGGTTTTGCCAATGTCCGGCTCGCCAACGGTTTCAGCGAGAAATACAAGCCTTATCACGGCAAGAGCCTCGCCGAGATCGGCAAGGCGCTGAACCGCGACCCGGCCGATGTCGCGTGGGACATATTGCTCGAAGGCCTGCCCAACCGCTCGGTCGCGCTCTATTTCATGATGAGCGAGCAGGACATCGAGACCGCACTGAAGCAGCCGTGGGTCAGCATCGGCAGCGACGCCGCGGCGTCGGAGAAGTTCGGCGAGATGGACGCGCTCGGCCTGCCGCACCCGCGTGCCTATGGCACCTTCCCGCGCATCATCGCCGAATATGTGAAGCGCCGTCCGATATTGTCGCTCGAAGATGCGGTGCGCAAGATGACGGGCTGGCCCGCCCAGCGCATGGGGCTCAGCGACCGCGGGCTGATCCGCGACGGGATGCGCGCCGATATCGTCGTTTTCGATCTCGGCAAGCTCGACGATGTCGCGAACTGGGAAAACCCCATGGCGGCGCCGACCGGGGTCGAGACCGTGATCGTCAACGGCGTCGTCACGCTCGCCGATGGCAAGCACAGCGGTGCGAAGGCCGGCGCGGTGTTGCGCCACGGCTGCGGTGCGGCGGCCAAGCCATGACCTCGACGTTATCGCTTGATTATACGGTAGAGAGCTTCGCGCTCGCCAAGCCGTTCCGCATTTCGGGGCATGTCTTTACCGACTCGCCGGTCGTTGTCGTCACCGTCTCGGACGGCGTCCACCGCGGACGCGGCGAGGCGGCGGGGGTCTATTATCTGGGCGACGACGTCGCGGCGATGACCGCCGCGATCGACGGCGCGCGCAACGCGGTCGAGGCTGGAGTCTCGCGCGATGAATTGCAGCAACTGCTGCCCGCAGGCGGGGCACGTAATGCGATCGACTGCGCGCTGTGGGAACTCGACGCGCGGCGTAGCGGAACGCCGGTGCACGTGCTGGCAGGACTGCCCGAGCCGCAGCCGCTCCGCACGACCTTCACGCTCGGCGCCGACGATCCCGATGTGATGGCAGCAGGCGCGCGCGAATTCGCTGAGGCGCGCGCGCTGAAGCTGAAGCTCACCGGCGACCTCGACCTCGACATCGCGCGCGTCGATGCGGTGCGCGCGGCGCGGCCCGATTGCTGGATCGGCGTCGACGCCAATCAGGGCTTTGCGATCGGCGAACTCGACCGGCTCGTCGCCGCGCTCGTCGATGCCGATGTGAAGCTGCTCGAACAGCCGCTCGCGCGCGGGCGTGAAGCCGACCTCGACGGTTATCGAAGCCCGATTTCGGTCGCCGCCGACGAAAGCGTGCTGACGCTCGCCGATATCGACGGGCTCGTCGGACGGTTCGATGTCGTCAACATCAAGCTCGATAAATGCGGCGGGCTGACCGAGGGGCTCGCGATGGCGCGCCGCGCGCGCGAGCTCGGCCTTGGCGTGATGGTCGGCAACATGGTGAGCACCAGCCTCGCGATGGCGCCCGCCTTCGTCGTCGGCCAGCTCTGCGACATCGTCGATCTCGACGGTCCGATCTTCCTCGCCGCCGACCGCACGCCCTCGATCGAATATCGGGACGGCGATGCGTGGTGCGGCGAGGCGATATGGGGACGCGGATAACCGCGCCTGGAAAAACAGAGGGAAGGAAAAGGGTCATGAAAAAGGTCATTCTCGCTGCAATAGCATCGACGTTGTTCGCGCAGCCCGCCGCCGCGCAGGAGCCGCCGGCGAAAACCTATATCCACGCCGGCCGCCTGCTCGCCGATCCCGCGAGCGGCAAGGTCGAGACAGGCAAGACGGTCGTTGTCGAGGGCGGCAGGATCGCCGAAATCCGCGACGGCTATGTTGGCGAGGGCGCGGTGATCGACCTTCGCGATGCCTTCGTCATGCCGGGCTTCATCGACAGCCATGTCCACCTGACCTTCGAATCGGGACCGACTAGCCGGCTTGATGCGGTGACCAAATCAACCACCGACCAGGCGTTCGACGGCGTCGTCTTTGCCGGGCGGACGGTGCGCGCGGGGTTCACCACCGTGGTCGATCTCGGCTCGGAACCGCAGGCGATCAACGCGCTGCGCGATGCGATCGCCACCGGCAAGGTCGTCGGCCCGCGCATCGTCGCCGCGGGCGGAGTCGCCGC
>NZ_DATMST010000086.1:0-4731 GCF_035565275.1 Sphingopyxis sp. | reverse complement strand
CTCCTAGTGCGCGCCGGGGCGTGGCGGTCCCGCGATCAGCCTGGTCAGCGTCGCGAGGCGCCGGCGCGCGGCGGACCAGTCGCGTTCGGGGTGCGCCTGAATTTGGTCGAGGAGGACGCGAACCTCCTTGCGGCGGTCGCCTTCGGTTACGGCCTGCATCGGCTTTCTCCTTTCGGCGCGAGTATAGCAGCGATCGCACGGTGCGGGCGGCGGCTCGCCGTACGGTCGGGGCGGTTAACCCCGGCGGCGCGGCGGGAAGGCTGCAAAGCCGGGGCCCGGCCGTGCCGGCAAGCGCCAGGATCGCAAAGGTCGTCCACCCGGCATGCGGGCGAAAGGTCGCAAAGGTCGCGCGCGGGCGCGATGTTTCGCGTCGCGGGCGGCAGCGGATTTCACGGGTCAAGGAGCCAGCGGCGGGAGGCTGGCACGCGGCGGCAATGTAGGAAAGGGCGTGCCGGTCCTATTTTGTATCGCGGGTCGATGCGGGAGGTGATGCGACGGGGTGGCGCGGCGGCGCGGCGATGCCTATCTAGGCCGCGATGACGGACAGGGACCGGAACATGGTGGTGGTGGCCCGGCTGCGCGCGGCGCCGCTGGTGGGGTGGCAGTTCGCGTGCGCGGTGCTGCTCGGCGTGCTCGTGGCGCGCCTCGATCGGGGCGGCGATCCGCTCGATGCGCTGCGCAATATGGTCTTCGGGCAGCCGTTGCTGCTGCTCGGCATCGCGGCGGTGCTGGGCGTGTGGGCGTACATCATCGGCATGTGGCGGCGGCGCGGCGATTATCTGCGCCACGACGGGGTGACGCTCTATCGCGGCGGGAGCGCGCAGTGGCCGCTCGCGCTGGTCCGCGATGTGGTGGTGGCGCGCGGCAATATGGGGCTGGAGTCGCTCCGGCTGGTCGTCGACGACGACAGCGAGGTCACGCGCGAGCTGGTGAAGCTCTACATGCTCGAAGGCCCGCCCGAGGTGGCGCGCGACGGAGTGATGTTCGCGGTGGCGCGGGTGGGGGGAAGGATGGAGGCGGTTACGGTGCATTAGGGAGGCTGGCTTTGTCAGGGGCTCACACAAAGGCGCAAAGGCACGAAGGCCTTCCCACTTTCGTCACCCCGGACTTGATCCGGGGTCCATGCTACGGCCGTCGAATGGATGCCGGATCAAGTCCGGCATGACGAAGGAGGGGGGGGCGTCACCCGCCCAACGGCGGCAACCCCAATTCCTCCGCCATATCGCGCCAATCCGGGTTCGCCGCCTCGATCAGCTCGATCTTCCACTTGCGCTGCCAGTTCTTGATCTGCTTCTCGCGGCCGATCGCGGCGTGCATCGTCCCGGCGAGTTCGAACCAGACGAGCGTCTTCACGCCATAGCGGTCGGTGAAGCCGCCGAAACTGCCGTCGCGGTGCTGGCAGATCCGCTGGATCAGGTGCGAGGTGACGCCGGTGTAGAGCGTGCCGTGCCGCGCGCTGGCCATGATATAGGCGCAAGGCTGGAAGTCGGCGTGCATGGGGTGGAGGCTAGGGCGGCGATGGACCCCGGATCAAGTCCGGGGTGACGAGATTGGGTCGCATTGGATGCTTCCCATATCCACGTCATTCTGAGCCGTCTCTCTCCGTTCGTCATGCCGGACTTGATCCGGCATCCACACAGTTTAACCGGACAAAGGAATTGACGGTTTTGTACCTGTCACGGCAGTTCCGATTTTCGCGCGGCTGGATTAGTCGGTTTTTGATAGCGGCCAAGGGAGTTTGAATCCCCTATTTTTGGCAAAGCCCTCAAGCGCGTTTTTCCCAATCGATGTGTCGAGCGTAGCGTCAGGTTTTTTAGGATACTTCGACGGATTCGGGCCGATAGCCAATCCAATATTGTTAGCCGTCCACGCCTCGCCATCGATGCGGATCATTCCATTGCGAACACCGCCAAGAATATCGTTGGCAAGCGCCTTGGCTCTTTCGTGCGTATCGAACTGCGACGGGCGAAGACCGCATAGTAGACAAGCTGCTTCAGGTATCGTGAACCGGACTTTCCCATGCCACCATTTGCGATCTCTGACCCATCGTGCGGCCCACGGCGTAATCCACGTGGCCAAGGCGACTGCAATGAGCGCCGCGCCTATCCAAATGCCCCAATTGTCCGCGTTGGAATTGGAAAGCCATGAAGGAGAATACCCCACGACCTTGTCCGCCCACCCCGAGAGGTTCGAAATCGCGTCGTCTGGCTTTGTTGTTGCGGCCGCCAACATTATGCTCCCGCCAACCGGGAGAACATATTTTCCAACGGATTTTATAGCCCCCATTCCCCTCGCCATATCAGCCGTTGTACCGTTAGTCACGATACATGTCCGAAGGGGGGAAGAGCCTGATATCCGTCGGTTAAGAGGTCAAACCGAAAACCCGCCCGAATTCCTCCGGTTCGAACTCGCCGCCAGCACCTTCTTGCCCGTCGGGGTCAGCGCCCATTTGGCGCCCTGCTTGACGACCAGTCCCAGCGTGACGAGTTCGTCGCGTACGGGATCGGCGGGGAGCTGGGGGCGGCGGTTCGAGAGGCCTTCGAGGGTTGCGCGCTGCGGCTGGCTGAGGATCAGGAGTTTCTGTTTCTGTTTGTCGGTCATTTTGGCCTCTGGCTCTTTACGGTTGTGCCGTGGGGCTGGCGTCGCTGGCCCTCCCCGCGGCGACTAGGGAGCTTTGCTCCCAAGTCTTGCTGCCCCTCCCGCAAGCGGGAGGGGGTTTGGTGCGTCGCTTACTCGGCGGCGATGCCGGCTTGCTTGAACATGTCTTCGCCGTCGGCTTCGGCGTCGTTCACCGGGGCGGCGTCTTCGCTGTTCTTTGCCTTCTTGCGGCTGTCGAAGCTGGTCCACACGGTGTTCCAGTCGCCGCGCGTCGCGCCCTTGCTGTATTCGGTCGCGCGCGTTTCGAAGAAGTTGGCGTGCTCGACGCCGTTCAGCAGCGGGGCGAGCCAGGGGAGCGGGTGCTCGTCGATCATGTAGATCGGCTGGAAGCCGAGCTGCCCCAGACGCCAGTCGGCGATGTAGCGGATGTAGCGCTTGATCTCCTTCGGCGTCATGCCGGGGACGGGGCCCTGTTCGAACGCGAGGTCGATGAACGCATCCTCGAGCCGCACCGTCTTCTGGCAGGTGTCGATGATGTCTTCCTTCACCGCCTTGGTCAGGCAGTCGCGTTCCTTCACGAAGGTGTGGAACAGCTTGATGATGCCTTCGCAGTGGAGGCTTTCGTCGCGGATCGACCAGCTGACGATCTGGCCCATGCCCTTCATCTTGTTGAAGCGCGGGAAGTTCATCAGCATCGCGAAGCTGGCGAAGAGCTGAAGCCCTTCGGTAAAGCCGCCGAACATCGCGAGCGTGCGCGCGATATCCTCGTCGCTGTCGACGCCGAAGGTGCCCATATAATCGTGCTTGGCGCGCATCTCGTCATATTCGAGGAACATGCCGTACTCGCTTTCGGGCATGCCGATCGTGTCGAGCAGGTGCGAATAGGCCGCGATATGCACGGTTTCCATGTTGCTGAACGCGGTCAGCATCATCTTGATCTCGGTCGGCTTGAACACACGGCCATATTTGTCGTGGTAGCAATCCTGCACCTCGATATCGGCCTGCGTGAAAAAGCGGAAAATCTGCGTGAGCAGATTGCGCTCGTGGTCCGAAATCTTCTGCGCCCAGTCGCGGCAATCCTCGCCCAGCGGCACTTCCTCGGGCACCCAGTGGATCTGCTGCTGGCGCTTCCAGAAATCATAGGCCCACGGATATTCGAAGGGCTTGTAGGTCTTGCGGGCTTCGAGAAGGGACATGGCGGCTTATCCTCGGATCAAATCTTGTTCGTCATTCCGGCGAAGGCCGGAATCCATCGATGGGTTGCTCTCCCTCGCGTGGACCCCGGATCAAGTCCGGGGTGACGAGGGAGGGGCGAAGGCTCACTGACAGGCCAGACACTCGTCATAGTCGGTGCTCTCGGCGCTCAGTTCGAACTTCGCGGCCTCGGGTGTGTTGTCGGCCTCGACCCCGCCCGCGAAGCCGGCGCGCTGCACCGATTTCGAACGGAGATAATAGAGCGATTTGATGCCGAGTTCCCACGCGCGGTAGTGGAGCATGAGCAGGTCCCATTTCTCGACGTCCGCCGGGATGAACAGGTTCAGCGACTGCGCCTGATCGATATAGGGCGTGCGGTCGGCGCTGAGTTCGAGCAGCCAGCGCTGGTCGATCTCGAAGCTGGTCTTGTAGCAGTCCTTCTCGTCCTGCGTCAGGAAGTCGAGGTGCTGGACGCTGCCGCCGCGTTCGAGGATCGAGTTCCACACCGCGTCGCTGTTCTTCGCCTTGTCGACGAGCAGCGCCTCGAGATGCGGGTTGCGGATCGAGAAGCTGCCCGAGAGCGTCTTGTGCGTGTAGATGTTCGCGGGGATCGGCTCGATGCACGCGCTGGTGCCGCCGCAGATGATGCTGATCGACGCGGTCGGCGCGATCGCCATCTTGCAGCTGAAGCGCTCCATCACGCCCTGATCGGCGGCGTCGGGGCAGGGGCCGCGCTCGTTGGCGAGCAGCATCGACGCCTGATCGACCTGCGCGCGGATATGCTTGAAGACGCGAAGATTCGACGATTTCGCCATCGCGCCCTCGAACGGCAGGCCGCGCGCCTGCAGGAAGCTGTGGAAGCCCATGACGCCGAGGCCGACCGAGCGTTCGCGGCTGGCGCTATATTTGGCGCGCGCCATTTCGGGCGGGGCGCGGTCG
>NZ_DATMST010000085.1:0-50877 GCF_035565275.1 Sphingopyxis sp. | reverse complement strand
CGCGCGGTGCTGCGGGCAATTCCGGGATGCGGGCCTTTGGTTCGGGCATGGCCAATGTCGCGCGCGACGCAGCGAGCGGCGCGGGTTCGCCCTTGCGTAAGGCCGCGGCCAAGCTTCGCCAGAACTTTGCCGACGGACAGGCGAGCAAGGCGGCGCCCGCCGCTGCAACCGGTGCGGAAGCCTCCGGCCAGCCGGCTTGGGCCGCCGCCATGAAGCGACGGCAGGCGATCACCTCGGGCGCCACGATCGGCGCGCAGACACTCAAGCAAGGCGACAGCCATGGCGCCGGTTCAGCCCCCGATATCAGCCAGAAGGATTGAGACCATGTTCCGACGACCACACCAACATTACGGAAAATCGCCCGAGCCGGTGACCCCCTATCAGCGCGCCGCGCAGATTTGGGACGATCGGATCGGCTCGGCGCGGATCCAGGCGAAGAATTGGCGGCTCGCCTTCTTCGGCTGCCTCGCGCTTTCGGGCGGGCTCGCCTCGGCGCTTGTCTGGCAGTCGCTGCGCGGCACGATCACCCCTTGGGTGGTTGAGGTCGACAAGCTCGGCGAGGCGAGGGCGGTCGCGCCGGCGGACGCCGACTATGCGCCCACCGATCCGCAGGTTGCCTTTCACCTTGCGCGCTTCATCGAGCATATCCGCTCGATCCCCGCCGATCCCGTAGTGCTGCGCGCGAACTGGCTCAGCGCCTATGATTTTGCGGCGACGTCGGGCGCGCAGGCACTCAACGATTATGCGCGCAACAACGACCCGTTCGCCGAGGTCGGCAAGCAGCAGGTCGCTGTCGATGTGTCGAGCGTGATCCGCGCGTCGAAGGACAGCTTCCGCATCGCCTGGACCGAGCGCCGTTATCAGGACGGCGGCCTCATCGAGACCTCGCGCTGGTCGGCGATCGTGACCGTCACGATCCAGCCGCCGCGCACCCCCGAGGCACTGCAAAAAAATCCCCTCGGTCTCCGAGTGACCGCCATCAATCTTTCCAAGGAGCTCAGCCAATGATCAAAATTTCAATGCTCGTAGGCGCCGCACTGTTGGCTTTGCCCCTCCACGCAGCACCTGGCGATCCGCGCACGCAGGTCGGTCGCGCCAACGATGCAGCGCGCGTGCAGCCCGAGCGCACGACCTTCCTCAATGCTATCCAGCAATATGCTTGGGCAGAGGGCGCGTTGTTCCAGGTCTATACCGCGCCGGGCCAGGTGACCGATATCGCGCTACAGGAAGGCGAGGAGCTGGTCGGGCCCGGTCCGGTCGCCGCCGGCGATACGGTTCGGTGGATTATCGGCGACACGCTGAGCGGCGAAGGCGCGACGCGGCGCGTTCATATCCTTGTGAAACCAACGCGGCCCGACATTGTCACGAATTTGATCATCAACACGAGCCGCAGGACTTATCACGTCGAGCTTCGCGCGACGCCATCGACCTATATGGCCGCTGTTTCGTGGCGCTATCCGCGGGACGAGCTGATCGCGCTTCGCGCCGCCGAAGCCGAGCGTGTGCGGGCCGCGCCGGTCGCCGGCGGGATCGACCTGCCGTCGCTCAACTTCGCGTATCGGATCAGCGGCGACAAGGTCGCATGGCGACCGTTGCGCGCGTTCGACGACGGCCGGCAGCTCTTCGTCGAGTTCGGCCCTTCGGTTGCGACCGGCGAAATGCCGCCGCTGTTTGCGGTCGGTGAGAAAGGGGCGGCCGAGCTCCTGAATTACCGGGTCGATGGCCGCTTCATGATCGTCGACCGGCTGTTCGAACGCGGCGAGCTACGGCTCGGGGCAGGTAAGGCGGCGAAGAAGGTTCGCATCTCGCGCGACACGCCGGTAAAGCGAGGCCGCCCGTGAGCCGGCGCGAAGACGTGCCGGGGGATCAGCTCGATTCCGCGGAGGCAGGTATCGCGGTTCCCGAAGCGGAGGCGGCGGCGATAGCGCCCCCCAGTCCCGACGGCTTTCGTCTCGAGGGCGAGCTGCCGAGCGTGATGCGCTTGTCGCGAAAGACACTCGCCGTGCTGGGCGGGGCGGCAGGAATCGCAATCGGCGGCGCCTTGCTCTGGGCGCTGCGGCCAGTTGATCCCAAAGCCGCGCAGGAACTTTACGAGGTCGCGGCGCCGAACCGCTCGGAGACCGTGACCGGCGCGCCGGCCGATTATGGCGCCGTCCCGAAACTCGGTCCGCCCCTGCCGGGCGATCTAGGCCGACCGATCGTCTCGGCGCAGAAGGCGGGCGAGCCGATGCCCGCGCCGGCGATGGGGCCGCCGCCAGCCGACCCGGCGCAATCGGCTCGCGAACAGGCAAGGTTGCGCGCTATGCAGGAGCGTGAGGCCGCCCAAGGCAGTCGGCTATTCCTGGAGGGAACCGGCGACACGATCTCCGGAACGGCTGCAGCCGAGGCGCTGTCTTCACAAGCCCGGGCCGCAAATGAACCAGAAGGTGCAAAAACGAGCCGGCAGGCTTTTCTCGCCGGTGGTCCGCGTGGTGCGACCGAAAGCGGTGAGCGCATTGTTGTGCCAAGCTCGGCCGCAGTCATTCAGGCAGGAACCGTTATCCCGGCAGCGTTGATTACCGGTATCCGCTCGGACCTGCCCGGCCAGATCACTGCGCAGGTCACGCAGAATGTCTACGATAGTTCTACGGGACGCTTGTTGCTGGTTCCGCAGGGCGCTCGATTGATCGGTGAGTATGACAGCGAGGTCGCGGCGGGCCAGCGCCGGGTACTGCTCGCTTGGGACAGGCTCATTTTACCCGGAGGACGGTCCATTCGCCTTGATCGTCAGCCGGGCGCCGATGCGGCCGGCTATGCAGGACTAGAGGATCGCGTGAACAATCATTGGGGGCGCATGCTGCGCGCCGCCTTGGTTTCGTCGCTACTCGGAGTCGGTACAGAATTGGCCGCGGGCGGCGAGGGCGATCTTGTCCGGGCGCTTCGGTCCGGCCTGCAGGACAGCACGAACGAGGCGGGGCGGCGAATTATCGAGCGAGAGCTTTCCGTCCCCCCGACGCTCACTGTGCGCCCTGGCTTCGCGTTCCGCGTCATCGTGACGCGCGATCTCGTTCTTGAAAATAGCGGGGGCAGGTGATGAGCAACCTTCGCCTCGGCCCGTTCATGAACGAGAAGCCGGTCAAGTTGACCATTGAGCTCCCGGGCGCGTTAATGCGAGACCTTCAGGACTATGGCGCCGTTCATGCCAAGTTGACCGGGCTGGCCACGGCGCTCCCGCCCGAGCGGCTCATCCCTCCGATGATCGAGCGTTTTGTCGCGAGCGATCGCGAATTCAGCAAGCAGCGCCGGAGGAAGCTATGAGCGACAGACCCGACCGGCTGGTTCGCCTTGACACCGTAATTTCGCGCACGGGACTCTCGCGATCAACGATCTACGAGAAGATCGCCGATGGCACTTTTCCGAGCCAGATTCGCCTCAGCAAGAACGCGGTCGGTTGGCGAGAATCCCAGCTTGATCTTTGGATTGCCGACCCTCCTTCCTATCGGGCCATCATCGGATGACGAATCTTATCGCGGTCCAGGCGTTGTGTGTGGGCGCGACCTTGTCCGAGAAGTGGAGCGAGTACCGACACGGCGTCGCTCACTTCCTTCTCGCCGTCATAAAACTGCATATGATTTGTGTCCGTGACGACATCGACATGCGCGTCGGCGCGGGCGGCGCGGACAACCCGCGCGGGGCGATCGCAAGACAGCGTCGGCGTGACCCGGATCGCTGACCTCGATTGGGATACATATGACATGCTCGCCGTCATTTTCTACACCGACCTGCTCTGTCGCCAACTAGGTACATGCTTCGGCAGAGGGCTCGACGAGGCCAAATGGACCGATGCCGAGGATTATCTCGAGGATGGCGACCTCCGGATCGCGGAACAATTTGCCTATTGGCACCGCCACTGGGATGAGGAGCCGTCCGAAGAGCAGGTAGAGGGGCCGGACAAGGAATGAGCTTTCTGCCGATCGGCGACCCTTACCGCCGGCTCCTCAAGATATTGCGGTCATCGGCCCGCCGCGTTCGCGAGATGTCAATGTTCAACCGCGCGCAACCGTTGGGCGTTAAGATCACATCGCCGCGAAAGTCCGCTTCTTCCGATTTTGCTCTGAAAGGTGCCCGACTGCTACCGGCCAAAACCCGCATGAAGGCTCCCCCTTGGGGGCATTCTGGGCCGCCGTTTCTTGGTTCACGATAGCGATCAGTTCAGGTTGCGCGGGGACAACGGTCAAGAAGCGGCTGTATCTGCAAGCTGCTTGTCGATTAGCCACTGCCCTACGCGCCGGATGGCCTCTTCGGCCAAGTCGGTCGAGACAGCGAAACTGAGGCGTATGAAGCCGTTGCCATCGACGGGATCGAAATCCAATCCGGGCGCTACGGCAACGCCGGTATCGCGCAACAGGGCTTCGCAGAAAGCGAGGCTGTCATCCGTTAGGTGGCTGACGTCGGCATAGATATAGAAGGCGCCGTCGGGAGGTGCGATCCGCCGGAGACCCATTTTGGGAAGGGCTTTGAGCAGGAGTTCGCGATTGCGCGCATAAGTTTCGATATGGCCTTCGAGCTCGTCGCGGCAGTCAAAGGCGATCAGGCCGGCGTGCTGGGCGAGCGAGGGCGGGGTCAGGAAGAGGTTCCCCATTCGGGCGCGGGCGGCGTCGATCAGCCTCTCGGGAACGACAAGCCAGCCAAGCCGCCAGCCCGCCATGCTGAAATATTTGGAGAAGCTGTTGACGACCAGCGCGTCCGGCGCGTGCTTCAGCATGGTTTCGGCGGGCAGCGTATAGCTCAGTCCATGATAGATTTCGTCCGAGACGAGCGCGATGCCGCGGCGCTTGCAAACCTCGGCGAGGGCGCGGAGCTCCACTGGCGGGATGATCGTGCCCGTGGGATTGGCCGGGCTCGCGACGATCAGCCCGTCCGGCGCGGGCTCCATGCGCTCGACGGCCTCGGCGGTGATCTGGAACCGCTCGGCTTCGCCGCAGGCGAGTTCGACGGGCTCGAGATGGAGCGCCTTGAGGGTGTTTCTGTACGCAACATAGCCGGGCCGCGCCAGCGCGACCCGGGCGCCGGGGGCAAACAGGCAGGATAGGGCAAGCACCAGCGCCGGCGAAGCGCCGCAGGTGAGGATGACCTGTTCCGGTTCGACCGCTACCCCATAGGCTTCGTCATAATGTGCCGCGATCCGCGCTTTCAGCCCTGGGCTTTCCCAATAGCCCATGCCGTCGGTATCGAGGATGTCGTGCGCCGCCCTGATCGCTGCCGCCGGGGCGCCGGTCGAGGGCTGGCCGAACTCCATGTGGATCACCGACCGTCCTTCGGCCCGCAACTGATGTGCGAGCCGGCTGATGGCAATGGCATGAAAGGGATCGATCTCGACCGGCATGGGAAACTTGCTCCATCTTTATATCCACCGAATGGCTGGTGTCGGTGCCCGTCTGCTCGTCCCGATTTCAGGTCAGACGCCTGCTGTCCGCTTGCGGTCAGATCGAAGGCATTTTCGATACAGGCTCGGCTTCACTTAGGAATTGCTCGTCATCGCGCAGCGATGACGATGATCTCGACCTTGTAGGCGGGCGCCGCAAGCCTGGCTTCGCCGGTCGCGCGGGCAGGCGCATCCTTCCCATCGACCCATTTGTCCCAGACCGCGTTCATTTCGGCGAAATCCGCCATGTCCGCGAGCCAGATCGTCGCTGACAGGATCTTTGCCTTTTCCGAGCCGGCTTCGGCGAGCAGCGCCTCGATCTGGCCGAGGATCGCCTGCGTCTGGTTGGTTACGCTTTCGCCCGGAGCGCCGACCTGACCTGCAAGATAGACGGTGTCGCCATGGACGACGGCCTGGCTCATGCGCGCGCCGGACTGGATGCGAGTGATCGTCATGTTTTTCCTTTCATTTGGTGAGGGCAAACTCAGCGCACGCCATAACGTGCGATGGAAAGATCTTCAGCCTCGATGTCGGGCGCGCGGCCGCTGACCAGATCGGCGATCAGCCGGCCCGACCCGCAAGCCATCGTCCAGCCCAAGGTTCCGTGACCGGTATTGAGGAAGAGATTGTCGTAGGGCGTCGCCCCGATGACGGGCGTACCGTCGGGCGTCATCGGCCGCAGCCCCGACCAGTAGCTGGCGGCGTCGATGTCGCCGGCGCCCGCGAAGAGGTCGGTGAGCGAGTGGACGAGCGTGGCGCGGCGGCGCTCGGGGAGCGCGTTGTTATATCCCGAAATCTCCGCCATTCCGCCGACGCGAATGCGCTCGCCGAGCCGCGTGATCGCGATCTTGTAGCTTTCGTCCATCAGCGTCGATTCGGGCGCGCGCGCCGCGTCGACGATCGGGACGGTGATCGAATAGCCCTTCACCGGATAGACGGGCAGCTTGAGGCCCAACGGTCGCAGCATCGCCGCCGAATGGCTGCCGAGGGCCACGACATAGCGATCGGCCGTGATCCGGCCGCGATCGGTTTCGACGCCGACGATGCGCGCGCCGTCGATTGCCAGTGACCGGATTGCTTCGCCATAGCGGAACCGGACGCCGCGTTCGGCACCCATCGCAGCGAGTGCGCCAGTGAATTTGAAGCAGTCGCCGGTCTCGTCGCCCGGAAGACGGAGACCGCCGACGATCTTCTCGCGCGCCGCGGCGAGCCCAGGCTCGACGGCGATACAGCCCTCGGGATTGAGCAGTTCGAATGGGACTCCGCCAGCACGAAGCACGGCAATATCCTTTGCGGTCCCGTCGAGCTGCTTTTGTGTCCGGAACAATTGCAGTGTCCCCTGCATCCGCTCGTCATAGGCGATGCCGGTATCGGCGCGGAGCGCCATGAGCCGGTCGCGGCTATATTCGGCAAGCCGCACCATTCGCGCCTTGTTGATCGCATAGCGTGCGCCCGTGCAGTTGCGCAGCATCGCAAACAGCCAGCCGAGCATCTCGCGATCGATCGCCGGCTGAAGGATCAGCGGCGCATGCCGCATCATCAGCCAGCGGATCGCCTTTTGCGGAATGCCGGGCGCGGCCCATGGCGAAGCGTAACCCGGAGAGATTTCGCCTGCGTTGGCAAAGCTTGTCTCGAGTGCGGGTCCGGGCTGGCGGTCGATGACGACGACATCATGCCCGGCCTCGGCGAGATACCAGGCGGACGTGACGCCGACGACGCCGCTGCCAAGGACAGCGACCTTCATGCTTCTTCTTTCCGTGTCATCGGGTGGCTTGCATTCGGCCCTTGCGGGTGGGTGAGATTAGAAGTGGGGTGCGGATACCGGGCATATGCCCATCAGCCGATCGCCGCATCCACATTCCGCGCTACCAGCGGCAAAGGCAATCCGCCCGGCTTCAACACCAAGTCGTGGAAGTCGCGGATGTCGAAGCAGTCGCCGAGCGCCGCTTTCATCCGCTCACGCTGATCGAGGAGGAAGGTGTCGCCAAGCTTGTAGGCGAGCGACTGCGCGGGGATGCCGCACGAGTAGCGGAGCGTTTCGGATTCGATCTCGCGCTCCGACATGAAGCTATGGTCCCGCATATATTCGCGAGCCTGCTCAAGGGACCAGCCCAGCGCATTCATCCCGGTGTCGACGACGAGCCGGCATGTCAGAAACGCATCCATCATCAGCCGCCCGAATTTCTCCGCAGGCTCCTCATACATCCCGAGTTCGCCGGCGAGCGTCGCCGCATATTCGGCCCAGCCTTCGTTAAACGAGGAGAAGCTCGACTTCTTGCGCAGTTCATGAAGCTCGTCATTCTCGTTCTGCGAGGCGATGTGGAAATGATGTCCGGGAACGAGTTCGTGATAGGTGAGCGCGCCGATGTTGAGCAGCGGAGCCTGCGACAGGTTGACGGCATTGAACAGGTAGCGCCCGTCGGGCTGGTGCGGCGACGGCATCGAATAATAGCCGAATGTCATCGAGCCGGTCAGCTCGGGTGCGAGAGGCCGAACGCCATAAGCCGCCCTGGGCTTGAACCGGAACACCGCTTCGATCTTCGGCGCCATCCGGTCGATGTACCGCTGGAAGACGTCCGCGATGCCCTCGGGTGTTTCCGCCCGCCACTTCGGATTGGCCTTCAACGCTTCGAGATAGGCCTGGGGATCGCCCTCGAACGCCATCTCGTCCAGCAGCGCCTGCATCCGGGTCCTGACCTCGCGCATGCGTTCATGCCCGCGTGCATGGACTTCCTCGGGCGTAAGCTCGAGCGTGGTGTGCAAATGCACCAGCTCGGCATAGACTTCGGCGCCGCCCGGATACTGGCTTAGTCCGACGGTATCGGGCGCATTGGCCGCATAGGCGGAATCCTCGAGATAGGCGATGAGCGAGTCGAATGCGGGCAGCACCGCCGTATCGATCGCGGCCTGCAGGTGCGCAGCGAAATCTTCCGAGCCGGGGCCGCTCACGCGGTCGGGGGACATCGCCAGGTCGTTGATTGCGGCGGCCCGCGCATTCCGCATCAGCGGACCGCAATGCTCGAGCTGCGCCTTCGGGATGAAAATGCCGCGCTCGGCCTGCCCGCGCGTGCGTTCCTCCATTTGCGACACCAGCCGCGCATAATCATGGGCCAGCGCGAGATAGCGATGCTGATCGCCGCGCGATCTTACCTTAAGGGCGGAGAAGACGGATTTCAGGGTGTTGAGCAGATAACCGCCGCCATAGACCGTCGGCAGGAAGGCGACCGGGAAGGAGGCGTCGATTATCAGCCAATACCAGTCGCTGCAGCGCGACCAGAGCTTCGCCTGCCCGCGCGCGATCTCGAAGGTCAGGCCGAGATCGCCGGGCAGGGCCGCTGCATCGACCGCGTCCGCCCGTTTGAGCAGGTCGCTCCCAAGCGTCGCGACGCGGACAGCCTCGTCATATCCGAGATCGGGCAGGCGCGTCGGCATGATGCCTTGTGCGAGCACCGCGAAGGGTGATTTGCCGCGCTCCGCAGTGACCTCGTCGATCACCTTGAGAGCGAGGTTCATGTTGCGCGTATCGAATTGCATAGCTGATCCGTTCATTTTCAAGGCGTCATGCTTCACGACGACCGACGGCATTCATTGTGGCTTGGCCAGGAGGCCTCGATGCATGGTGTGCCCGAGCCTCAGGGCATATCCTCGCCCAGATATCGCGCTCGCAGATGACGCTCCAGCGCAGATGCCGACAAGGGTGCGCCGGTCGCCTCGGTAACCAGTTCGTTGAAGGGCATCTGGCTCGCCTTGGCGTGGATACGCGGACCGACCCACGCGCGATACGGCGCGAAGTCGCCTTCGGCCAGATTTGCGAGGACGGCAGGATCGTCCTTTACCGCCTGCTCGAAAAGCTGGGCCGCGAGGCTTACGCCGAGCGCATAATTCGGGAAATAGCCGAAAAGGCCGACAGCCCAATGCATGTCTTGGAGGCAGCCCGTCGCGTGATCGGGAGGCCGGCGTCCGAACATCGCCTCGGACATCTCGGACCAGGCGGCGGGCAGGTCCGCGACCTTGAGATCGTCGCGGA
Source organism: Sphingopyxis sp. (assembly GCF_035565275.1). GTDB lineage: Bacteria > Pseudomonadota > Alphaproteobacteria > Sphingomonadales > Sphingomonadaceae > Sphingopyxis. The sequence goes on along the minus strand of NZ_DATMST010000085.1, from coordinate 41,446 downwards.
GCAGGGCCTGCTCGATGCGATATCGGAGAATGATGTGAAGCGGGTAGGAAATCTCGTCGGCCTCGACCCGGATGAACCCGCTCCCCACGCGCCGATAGGTGTTGAGAAGATTGGAGGCAGTCCAGCACTCGGGGCCGCCACCGAAGGCGGCTTGGCATTGCGGAGCGAGCCAGGAGAGAAACTCGCGGCTGCGGCCCGCCTGCATCTCGACCATCGTCGACTGGCTCTCATGGGCGGTCGCCCCGCGCGCCTGCCCGACGGGGGTGAAGGCATGCTCGCGCGGGAGCCCCGCTTCGTACAGCGAATGGCCCGCCTCGTGCAGCGTCGCGAGAATCGCGTAGCGCACATTGTCTGCGTCGAACCGCGTGGTGATGCGGTTGTCGCCCGGCGATCCCGCCAGCGCAAAGGGGTGCGGCGCCGCGTCGATGCGGACATGCGCAAGATCGTGCCCGACGGCCTCGACCAGCTTGTAGGAAAGTTCGCGCTGTCGGTCGGCCGAAAAATCGCCCTCGAAAGGGATCGGGTCCGGCCAGCTTTTCTGACGCTCGATGACGTCGGCGAGAAGCGCCGGGAGAAAGTGCTCCAGATCCGCGAAAATGGGGTCGACGATCTGGGTGCTCAGGCCGGGGTCGAACTCGTCCATCAGCGCGTCGAAGGGGCTGAGCCCCAAAGCTTCTCCCTTCGCCTGCGCTACCTCGCGGTAGATCGGCATGAGCTCGGCGAAGGCTGCGCCGAACGGTGCGAAATCATTGGACTGCTTGGCCGCGAGCCAGATCGGCTGGATGGCAGAAACCCGGCGCGACCTTTCGAGCATCAGCTCCTTGGGAACCGCGGTGCCGTGACGCCAGATGCGCCGCATCTCGCCGAGATTGGTGCGCTCGACCGGCTCCAGCGCGCCCGCCGCCGCAGCCGCAGTCTCAAGCAGCTCTTCTGTTTCGGGCGAGGCGATCAGGTCGGCGCAGGTCGCGTCGATCGCCGCCATTTGCTCGCTTCGGCTCCATGCTGCTCCGGGCGGCATATGCGTCTGGCTGTCCCAGAACAGGGTCGCGCGGGCGGCACCCAGCCGCCCGACCGTTCCAAATCGCTCTCCGAGCGCCGTATAGGCCCGGTTGTCATTCGGAATGTCCATAACCTCTCCACGCACTCCCATCGATTTCGACACTCGTCGTACATGCATATCTGTATTCTATAAGGCGTAAATGCAAGATTTTTAACCGGCGAATTTGATGCGTGGTTGCACAATCTTGTGATTTTCGGGATATTAAAATGCAACAATGCATGTTGACATGGCGGGCGCCGTTTGAAATTCTTGTCCGAACGCGACGACCGCCGACGTGATGCGATCGCCGCCCGAACAGGAGGCCTTACGTGACGCTGCTGCTGACAAATGCCCGCATCTTCGACGGCGTGAACGAGGAATGCGCCGAAGGCATGTCTGTTCTGATCGACGGCAGTCATATTCGCGAAGTCTCCGAAAAGGAAATCCGTGCACCGGATGCCCAGCTTATCGACGTCGGCGGAAAGACGCTGATGCCGGGACTCATCGATCTTCACACCCATGCCTACACCGCCGATGTTGACCTGACGCAGCTGGAAAAGGTCGGGACGCCCTATAACGCCCTTCACGCCGGGCGCATGCTGCGCCACGGCCTTCATTGCGGCTTCACGACGATGCGCGATATCGGCGGCGGCGACTGGAGTTTGGCCAAGGCCCTGAAAGACAAGATCATCGAGGGGCCGCGCTTCTTCTATGCCGGCAAAATCCTCTCGATGACGGGCGGGCACGGCGATTTTCGGGACATGCACGATAGCGAGCATGAATTCGGAGCCTGTTCATGCAGCGTGGTCGGCACGATGAGCGTGATCGCCGATGGCATCGATGAGTGCATCAAGGCGGCGCGAGAAGAGCTTCGGCGCGGCGCCCATTGCATCAAGATCATGGGGTCGGGCGGCGTGACCTCGCCCCTCGATCCCATCTGGATGAACCAGTACCGGGACGACGAGATACGGGCTATCGTTCGCGAATGCGAGGAGCGACAGACCTATGTCTCGTCGCATTGTCACCCGGCGACCGGCGTCCGCCGCTCGGTGGAGGCGGGCGTCAGGGTGATCGAGCATGGCACGCTGATGGATGCCGAAACGGCCGCATTCGTCGCCGGGAAGGGCGCCTATGTCGTACCCACGCTGGCCATCATCTTCGCCCTCATGGAGGCGGGACCTACCATGGGAATCTCGCCCGTCGTGATGGACAAGCTCAAGATCGCCCACAAATCGGCCATCGAGGGACTCGATCATATGCGGTCTGCCAATGTGAAGCTTGGCCTCGGCACCGATTTGCTCGGCGAGCTCTATGACCAACAATGCCGCGAGTTCACTCTGCGGCGTGAAGTGTTCGAGCCGATCGAAATCCTTCGGCAAGCGACGTCGATGGGCGCGGAAATCCTTATGCACGAAGGGCGACTGGGCTGCGTCAAGCCCGATGCATTCGCCGATCTCATCGTCGTCGATGGCGATCCGCTCAAGGACATCGGCTTGCTGTCGCAAAATGGCGAGCGCCTCGACCTCATCATTCGCGACGGCGAGATCATCAAGAACCGGCTGTAGGGCCGGCCGCCGCGCCGCTTGGCGTGCGGTGAGCGCTGAACTTAAACCGTCGCTCGCGAAGCTTTGCGTGCGATCACCATCGGCTCAGTCGATCACGGGCTTGAGCCCCGGATCGCCGACCGCGAGCGCGCGCTTGAAGGCGGGGCGCCCGACTATCTTCGCCAGATAGGCCTTCAGCTTCGGATAGGCGGCGATTTCGCGTGGCACGAACAGCCGCATCGTCGTCAACGGGAACGTCATGATGATGTCGGCTGCGGTAAATTCATCTCCCGCAAAATAGGGCGCATCCGACAAGCGCTGCTCGACGAGGCCGAAGGCGCGATTGCCGCGTCCGCGCAAGGCCTCGGCGATATCGGGGTTCGCAGGTTCGATTGCCGGGATGATCATTTCGACCATAAGCGCCGACATCAGTGAGGAATTGGCGAAATGAAGCCAGAACAGATAGTCCGGGTACGCCGCATCCGACGGTGTCAGGGCAAGCCGGCCGCCGCCGAGGCGATGGATGATATATTCGATGATCGCGCCGGACTCGCCGAGCACCAGACCTTCATGCGTGATGACGGGCGCCGTACCGAAGGGCGTCAGCGCCTTGTAGGCGGCCGGCGCCGCCCCGGTTGCCGGATCGCGATCATATTTCCGGAGGGTATAGTCGAGCCCCAATTCCTCGCAGAGCCAGATGATACGGTCCGACTGGGAGATGCCCAGATGATGGATTGTCAGCATCGTCAGCTCCTGCTTTCCGCCGGCTCTTCTTGAACCGCCTCCGACAACAGCGCCTCGACATAAGGCGCGAAGGAGCGCCAGACCTCCAGATGGAAACTCTCGGGGCCGGTCCGCCACACGATGATTTCGGCCTTGTGGAACAGGGTCCGCGCACAGGTGCCGACAGGAAAGGCGCCAGTCGCCAGATCCAGCGGGCAACCGGTCGCCAGCCATATCTCCGCCTCCGGGCTGTCCAGCGTGATCGCGACCTGCCGGTGACTGACGTCGACAAAGGCCCCGCCGAGATCGGACAACCGCTTGCCGGCCTGCGACATCTTTGAAGCCGCCGCTCCAGTCGCCAGAACCAGCCATTCGTCCGGCCCCAACCATAGTGCGTGCAACCCGTCGCCCGATGCCGAGCGGCAGGCTGTGCGGGGGAGCGAAAGCTCGAGGATCGCCGAGGCTTTCTCGATGACCCCCTCGCGGCAGCGCAAGATGTGGCGCAACAGGGTATCTGAATGCAGGACCGGGCCGCGCTGGTCGTTTCGGTCAGTCATTGAGACGGCGCCCCTCGGGATCGACGAAAACGGTCCCGGTCACCTTCACCGCAATGTTGCCATCCGGCATCGGCACCACAAGCGGCTGGTCCTCTATGGCCCGGCCGTCCTTGATCATCGCCAAGGCTATTGATCGGCCGAGCGACGCGCTGAAGTAGGACGATGTCACATGGCCCAGCGACGGCCCCCCGGCCAGCGCCATGAGCTGTGCGCCCTCTTCAAGCACGATCGACGGATCGGTCGTGAAGAGGCCGACAAGTTGCTTCCGGCCCTTTGCCAGGAGCGCTGGCCTGTCGAGCGAACGCTTCCCGACGAAATCGGGTTTCGCCTTGCCGATGGCCCAGCCAAGCCCGACGTCTTGCGGAGTGACCGTGCCGTCGGTTTCCTGCCCGACGATGATATAGCCCTTCTCGGCGCGCAATATGTGCATCGCCTCGGTGCCATAAGCAGTGAGGCCGAGCGTCTGACCACGAGCCCAGATCGCCTCCCAGACCTGTCGCGCCTGACCCGAGGGGATGTTGACCTCGAAGCCGAGTTCGCCGGTGAAGCTGACCCGCATCAGTCGGGTCGGTACGCCGCAGATTTCGGCATCGCCTACGCTCATATGGGGAAAGGCGGCAGCCGAGATGTCGAGCTGCTCGACCAACGGCGCCAGCAGCTCGCGGGCGAGAGGGCCCTGGATCGCGATCACCGACCATTGCTCGGTCGTCGAGGTCAGCCAGACGTCGAGATCGGGCCATTCGGTCTGGAGATAATCCTCCATGAGGCCCAGCACCCGCGCCGCGCCTCCGGTCGTCGTGGTGACGTGGAAGCGATCGCTCGCAAGCCGGGCGATGACGCCGTCGTCGAGGATGAAGCCGTCTTCGCGCAGCAGCACGCCGTAGCGGCATCGTCCGACGCCGAGTTTTTTCCAGGCGTTGACGTAAAAACGCTCGAGGAACTCGGCCGCATCGGTTCCGACGACCTCGATCTTGCCGAGCGTCGAGGCGTCGAAAATGCCGACCGCGCTCCGGACCGCCAGGCACTCGCGGTCGACCGCTTGGCGCATGGTCTCTCCAGCAAGCGGAAAGTAGCGGGCGCGCTTCCATTGCCCGACGTCTTCGAAAACCGCGCCTTTCGCTTCGGCCCAGCCATGGATCGGGGTGCGTCGCACGGGATCGAAAAGTTCGCCGCGCGCGCTCCCCGCCAGCGTACCGAAGGTGACCGGGGTATAGGGCGGCCGGAAGGTGGTGAAGCCGATGGCTTCGACCGCTCGCCCCGTGCTGGCGGCGACGATCCCGAGCGAGTTGATATTCGACAGCTTGCCCTGATCGGTCGCCATGCCGGTCGTGGTGTAGCGCTTGACGTGCTCGATCGAGCGGAACCCCTCGCGGGTCGCAAGGGCGATGTCCCGCGCCGTCACGTCGTTCTGCCAATCCACGAAAGCCTTGACGCGCAAGGGGTTCCTGCCGTGCGGGAGCGCGCCGATAACGCCGCCCTTGCCGATGGACTGACGTACGTCTGCTCGCGGCGGCAGCGGGGCTGCCACGATTTTGCCGCCGCTTGTCTTGGCGGCGTCTATTCCCGCCCACCAGCCGTCCTTCAACGCGTCTGCCAGTTCGAGGCGTCCGCTTGCGGCGCCGACCGTTCGTTCGTCCTCGACCGAGCCCGACGGCACATAGGCCTGGACGTCCGCGCTCCACGCCATTTGGCCGCGTGACTGCGAGGCGAGGTGAATCGCCGGGGTGAAGCCGCCGCACATCAGGACGGCATCGCAGGCAAGGCGTTCGCGGCGACCGTCGACGACGATATCCATCGCATTCACGCGCAATTTGCCCCGCGTTCCCTCGATGCGGGCGTCGCGGATGATGCGGAAGGGGGCGCCCGCAACGGCCGCGCCAGGCCGTACGTCGACCAGCACCGTAGCCAGCCCGGCGCTCGTCAGCTCCCGGGCGACGCGATATCCGGCGTCATGCGCGGTCACCACCACCGGGCGGGCGCCGACGGCGACACCGTAGAGCTGGAGATAGGTACGCGCCGCGTCGGCGAGCATGATCCCCGGACGATCATTGTCGGGAAAGACGAGAGGGCGTTCGATCGCGCCGGTCGCCAGTATGACGCGTGCCGCCCGAACCTGCCAGAGCCGCTCGCGCACAGGAGCGACACCATCCTCGACATGATCGCCGATGCGCTCCGCGAGACCGATCATATTGTGGGGATAATAGCCGAACGCCGTCGTGCGCGGGAGCAACCGGACATTGGGAAGCGCGGCGAGCCTCGCGAGTGTCCCGGTCACCCAGTCGCGGGCGTCCCCGCCATCTATGACGGCGTCGCTCGCAGCGAGAAGCGATCCACCCATGCGCGGACGATCGTCGCAGAGGATCACGCGCCCTCCTCCGGCAGCCGCCGCCGACGCGGCCGCGAGCCCGGCAGGACCCGCGCCGACGACAAGCACCTCGCAGTGCGCGTAACGCTGGGCGTAGCGATCCGGATCGGGCGCGTCGGGCGCCACGCCGAGCCCGGCCACGGCGCGAATGCGCGGTTCATAGACCGCGTCCCAGGCGCGGCGCGGCCACATGAAGGTCTTGTAGTAGAAGCCGGCGGGCAGGAAGCGGCTGAGGCGATCGTTGATGCTCCAGCGATCATGCTCGAGGCTCGGATTGCGGTTCTGGCTGTACGCGACGAGCCCGTCGACCAGTTCGACCTGCGTCGCCGGGAGATTGGGTGTGATCCGCCCCCGACCGCGAACGATCGTGACCAGGGCATTTGGTTCGTCCGCCCAGGCTCCCAATATCCCGCGCGGCCGGTGATATTTGAACGAACGCCCCACGAGGTGAACATCATTGGCGAGCAGCGCGGAGGCGAGCGTGTCGCCCGCAAAGCCTTCGTAAATGCGGTCGTCGAAACGGAAGCGCAGCGGACGGCTGCGATCGACGAGGCCGCGCCCGGCCAGACGGCATTTCCGGGTCATGACGCACCGGTCTCCGGCAGAGGGTCGCCCACGCGGTAACTTGCCAGAATCAGGTCGGTGCGCGTGTCGCGGAGGATGTTGAAGAAGCGTGCGCAACCATGCGAATGGCGCCAGCGCTCGCGATGAGGGCCGCGAATATTGTCGCGGCCATAGAGAAACGAACCCCATTGTTCGTCATCGAGAGCCGCAGGCACCGGCGGCCGGGCAATGTGCGCTTGCCCTCCGTAGCTGAATTCGATTTCGGGGCGGTCGCCGCAATAGGGGCAGGGGATGAGAAGCATGGCCGGTCTCAGTGCGCCACGGCGGCCGCGGCCGCCTCGTCGATCATATGGCCGTCGCGGAAGCGTTCGATCGTGAACGGCGCATTGAGCGCGTGAGGCGCATCGGTCGCCATCGTGTGCGCCAGCAGGTGCGCCGCGCCCGGCGTCGCCTTGAACCCTCCTGTCCCCCACCCGCAATTGACGTAGAGACCGGGAACGGACGTCTTTGCAATGATCGGCGATCGGTCGGGCGTGACGTCCACGATCCCGCCCCAGTTGCGCAACATCCGCATTCTGCGGAATTGCGGAAATATCTCGCAAATCGCCTCCAGCGTATGCTGCGCGATGTGAAGTCCCCCGCGCTGGGTATAGCTCGTATACACGTCGGTGCCCGCGCCGATCACCAGTTCGCCCTTGTCGGACTGGCTGATATAGGCGTGGATCGTGTTAGACATGACCACGCAGGGCAGGACCGGCTTCACAGGTTCCGACACCAGCGCCTGCAACGGAAAGCTCTCGAGCGGCAGCCGAAGGCCTGCCATGCCCATCACGACGCTGCTGTTGCCGGCTGCGGACACGCCGACCTTCGCTGCCCGGATCGGGCCGCGGGACGTCTGGACCCCGATCACCCGCCCCGATCGGTCGCGGTCGATCCCCGTCACTTCGCAATTCTCGATGATGTCGACGCCCATCGCGTCGGCAGCACGCGCATATCCCCAGGCCACGGCATCATGTCGCGCCGTGCCCCCGCGGCGTTGCAGCGCGGCGCCAATTATCGGGTAGCGCACCCCGGGATCGATGTTGAGCGGCGGGCAATAGGCCTTGGCCTGCTCGGGCGTCAGCCACTCGTTGTCGACACCGTTCAAGCGATTGGCGTGGATGTGACGCCGGAACACCTGCTCGTCATGAACCGTGTGGGCCAGCATCATCACGCCGCGCCGCGAATACATGACGTTGTAGTTCAGCTCTTCGCTCAGCGTGTCCCACTTCTTGACCGCATGATCATAGAGCGACGAGCTCTCGTCGAAGAGGTAGTTCGAGCGGATGATCGTCGTGTTGCGGCCGGTGTTGCCGCCGCCGATCCAGCCCTTTTCCAGCACGGCAATGTTGGCGAGCCCGTAGTCGCGAGCGAGGTAGAAGGCGGCGCCGAGGCCATGGCCGCCGCCGCCGATGACAATGGCGTCATAATGCGATTTGGGCGTCGCGGCGCGCCACTGCTCGCGCCATCCCGAGTGATTGCGCAGTCCGTGGCGAACAAGCGAGAAGAGCGAGTAACGCTGCATGTCATTCATGCACCGGAACGGTGTGGTTGAGGACGAGGCGGCCGCCATCGGCGTAGAGGATCTGGCCGGTCATATAGGAGGAATCCTTGCTGGCCAGAAACGCGGCGATGCCGGCAATCTCCTCGACGTCGCCGACGCGGCCGAGCGGCGTTCGGGAGAGCACGGCTCGCAGCGCGTCGGCGTCGCGCAATAGCGTGTTCTGAGCCAGATCGGTGGCGATGGTCCCGGGACCGATCGCGTTCACGCGAATGCCGGACGCGGCGAGCGCCAACGCCATCGCGCGTGTCATCTGGTTTATCCCGCCTTTCGACACCGCGTAGGCAAGTTGATCGCCGATCGCGACCACCGCGTTGATCGAACTCATATTGATGATCGAACCCCTGACGCCGTAAGCGACCATCTCGCGGGCGACCGGCTGACTCATGAGAAAAACGGACTTGAGATTGACGCCCAGCACGCGGTCGAAATCGGCCTCCGCCAATTCGAGGAACGGAGCCTTGTGGACGATGCCGGCGACATTGACGAGAACATGTGCAGGTCCGCCCCATTCGAAGATGTCCGCGAGGCATCTTTCGACGTCTTGCGCGCTTGATACATCGAGCCCGTAGCCCCGTACATCCGCACCGCTTGCGTCGAGCCGGGCGGCTTCGGCCTCGACCTTCACAAGGTCAATATCGCACATCGCGACCTGATATCCATCATCGAAGAAGCGCGATGCGCAGGCGAGACCGATTCCCCCGGCGGCGCCGGTGACTATGACCAGCGGTTTGATGTCTTCGCTCATACCGCCTCCGCCGCTCCGGAACGACGCGGGTCCGCGCAGGCGCTGGCGACGCCGCCGGGCGAAATATGGATGCCCTCGTAGCTGCCGGCATGAAAGCTCCATGGGCTCGTCAATTCGAATTGCAGGCCCCGCGCCGCGGCTGCTGCGTGTATCGCGGGCGTTCCGCAATCGAGCTCGATCGCCACGTTGTTCGCCGTGCTCCCGCCATAGATCGGCCCGCCAATCCGCGGCCGGTGCACCGATGTCTCGATATCCATACCGAAATCGAGGATGTTCAGCGCGTTGGTCACACAATTCTGGATCAAAGCCACGCTCGGCGACCCGGCCGCAAGCACGGGCTTGCCGTTCGAACCGAAGATGATGTGCGGCGCGACATAGCAGGTCGCGCGGTCGCCGGGTTTCGGCATGTTGCGCGCGAAGTGAGCGGCGCCGGACCACAGGCTCATGCCGTCGACCATCAGCCCGTTCATCCACGGCAGCGACATGACCGAGTGGAGGACGGTCGCGACATTGCCGTCGCGATCGACCACCGTCAGATGATTCGAGCCGGGGTAAGGGGAGCGCGCCGGATCGACCGGCACAGGGTCGCGCATCTTCATGAGCTCGAAACGCATCGCCGCATAATCTTTGGACAAGATCGTCTCGAGCGGCGTCGGCCAGCTGTCGGGGTCGCCTTGCGCGGCCCCGTCGAGCGGGACCTCGAGGCAGAAGCGCGACAGCCAGTACAGGCTGTCCGCGCTGTCGGTCGGCATGCCCCATTCAGCGAGCGGGATCTGCTCGATCAGGTTGAGGATTTCGATAATGTGGGTGCCGCCATTGTCGGGCGGCGGCGAACCGGCGATCCTGTGCCCGCGATAGCTTCCCCAGGCGGGCTCCATCCAGCGCGGCGCGAAGCGGTCGAAATCCTCCATCGTCAGCACGCCGCCGGCGGCACGAACGGTTTCGACGACCTTTTCGGTAAAGCGCGACCGGTAGAAATAATCGACCCCGCCGGTTGCCATCTTCTCGAGCGTATCGGCGAGCCGGTGGTTGACGACGACCTCGCCGGGTCCGCGCAGCGCATTGTCGCGAAAATAAATCTCGCGACCGTCCTCGCTGAGGCCGATCTTGCCCGCCTGCTCGAACATCATGCCATAGAGAAACGGGTAGATCGGAATGCCCGTCCGCGCGAGCTCGATAGCCGGAGCGGCGAGCTCCTCACGCGATTTTGTGGCATGACGCTCGCGCGCGGCTTCCCATGCCGCCCAAAAGCCCGGGACCGCGACTCCGCGCCCTGTCGTCAGGTCCGCCGCTGTTATTCCGCCGAGCCCGGCGAGCGGCGCGTTCATCGAACCGTTGAGATATTCGGTAGCCCCCGTCGCGGCATCGTGGTGCATCATGCTGAGCATGCCGAAGGCGGTGGTCATGTGCGGCTCGACCACCGTTTGCGCCAGCGAGGCTGCCAGGATCGCGTCCACTGCATTGCCGCCGTCGCGCAAGATCTCTGTGGCGACGCGCGTCACGATGGGGTGCGAGGAAACCGCGACCCCCTCCTTGCCCGAAGCCATGCGTTTCCGGCCGAAAATCGCACGGTCGGAAAGCTGGCGGATATCGTCGACGTCGAACATCATCAAACTCCCGGGGTCTTGGTCGCAGGGCCGCGAACGGTCACGCGAAGGCGCTCATGCCGCCTTTACCGATGCTGTAATCGCGCGGCGGCGTTTGGCGCATCAGATGCTCGACGAAATAGTCCCATTGCCGCCGCAGAAAGTAGGGCTCTGCGAGATAGAAGTGCGTGCCATTGGGTATGTAGAGCAAATCATAGGACCGGTTGGCCTGGTTGAGCGCCGCGCAAAGCTGCAGGGTGACGGCGGGAAAGGCATTTTCATCCATGTCGCCATAGGCGAGAAGAAGCTTGCCTTTCAGGTTGGCCGCGAGGACGCCATTGTCCAGCTTCCGGTAATTCTCGGGGATGGCTCCGGCGTCAGGCTTGAGGCGCACGCCGTTGCCATAATCGGGCAGGGGGCCGCCGCCTGCATAATAGAGGCCGTGGAAATTGTGACTCCCGGCCGACGAGAAGGCGACCTTGAAGACGTCCGGATGACGCAGGATGGCACGCGCCGAGGTATATCCGCCCGCACTATGCCCATAGACGCCGATGCGATCGCCATCGAGCGTTGGATCGCGTTCGCAAAGCTGCCTCAGAACCTCGACATGATCGTCGAGGCAGACGTCGCCCGAGGCCTCGTACCCTGCATCCTGGAACGCCTTCGATCGCAGCGGCGTGCCGCGTCCGTCGACGACAACGACGGCGAACCCGAGCGCCGCGAAGGCTGCGCGACCATGATAGCCAACGCCAAAGCGTCCGGCCGTGAAATTATGCGGCGCAACCACGATCTGCGGCCCGCCGTATATCGCCGTGACGACCGGCGCCGCGCCGCCGGTTGCACCGTAAGGACGGTAAATCGCGCCGTAGAGATCGGTGACCCCGTCGGCGGCCTTCGCGACGAAAGGTTCGGGCGGACGCCAGCCGGTTTCATAGAGCGCGCTCGCATCCGCTTCCTCGAGCGGCGCAATAATCCTGCCGTCGTCGGTGGAACGCAGGACCGTGGTGCCGGGCGTCGAGACCGTCGACCAGCTGTCTATGAAGACGCTGCCGTCGGGTGAAATCGCAGATGCCGGGCGCGCCATGCCGAAGATGCGCGCCAGCAAGGATTCCGGAGGCCCGTCAACCATATGATCGGCTGCCTCGGGACTGAGGAGCGTCAGATTTTGACCGTCGATGTCCACGCGATACACGCGGCGCTGGTAGGGATTGCCTGGTTCGCGGCCCGAAGCCGTGAAATAGATACGCCCCCTTTCTTCATCGACTTCAAGCACATCGCGCACCGGCCAATTGCCTGCGGTGATCGGGTTGATCAGTTCGTCCGTCGCAAGATCGTACAGGTAGAGGTGGCCGTAGCCGCTGCGTTCGGAATACCAGATCGCCTTGCGTCCACCGGCGATGATCCGGCTGTTGGGCTGCTTGTACAGCTCGGCGCCGAGCTTGAGAAATCCCGTGGTCGGTTCAGCGATAGGGATGCGAAGCACCCCGGAGGTGACATCGATCTCGAGGAGCATTGTCGCTCCGGTCCTGTCGGGCGCCGAGGCGACGAATACGCGGCGGCTGTCGGCGGACCAGCCGAGCGGTTCGAGATGGACGATTCCTTCGCCGAGATCACGCCCAAGCTTGTCGTGGAGCGCGATAGCCACCCGCCGGCCCGTGGCGATTTCGATCGCACAGGCGCTGAACAGGGGGCCTCGCTCCCCGACAAGCGCCTGTTGCACATGATAAGCGCGCGGCCGTGCGCTCCCGTCCTGCGGCACCGATTCCAGAAAGGGATAGGGTTCGATATGCCGCTCATCGACCCGTCCGCCGACGACATATTTTCCGTCGGGCGACCATGACCAGCCGAAGGGCATCAGCGGGATGTTGGCCTGGCGCCGCGCGATCGCAAGCAAGGCCGCATCGGGATATTTGCCCCAGGCGTAACCCTCCTCGCCATCGTCGGTGAGGCGGCGTTCGGCTCCGCTCGCGATGTCGAGCACGGCAAGATCGTGCCCGCGCACGACCAGCGCCTGGTCTCCTGCGGGCGACAGCAGCAACCCGGGCTTTGCGCCCTCGATCACCCCAAGGTCCTCCGCAACGCCGGAAACCATCCGCCAGCGCCGCCCGCCATGGTGCAGCACGCATTCCCCGTCAGCCGCAATGGACTCTACCATCAGCAGGTCGGCATTCGCCGCTTGTCCCGCTGCGGTCTCGAGCGCGCTTGCGGCGGCCGCATGGTCGAACGCCGGGCGGCGCGTTTCGCCTTCCACCCGGATATACCGGCCGCCTCCGGCCAACTCGCGCCGATACCAGAAGGCATTGGCGCCCACCCAGTTCGGCCGCACGCTCTCGTTCAATACCAGGCGCATCACGCTGGCATCCAGCACGGCTTCCGCGGCCCGATATCGTGCCAGCATGTCCGCGGCGCCGGAGGCGGGTCGGTCCAATGCCTCGTCGTCGGCTGCTACCGGGGATTGGTTCATCGAGCGAACTCCGATTGATCGCGAGGGGAAGGGGCCGGCGCGGGTTCCAGACTGGTCGCGAGCGGCGGTGGAAGACGGCAAGCTAGGGTCCCTCGCGCGGCCCTATCAAGGCCGTCGGGATGCTTTCAGCGGCTTTCAAAAGAGATTTGGCCGAGGGCGAAAATCCGGGGTCCTGTCGTACGCGGCGCGGCGAAGACGCCGCCGGGCGTGGCCTTCATGCCCGGCCGATCGGTGATGTCTGGATCTCCAGCCAGGACCTGACGTCCGGGGGCACCAGTGGACCGATCGACCCGAGAACCGTCGCATGATAATCGTTGAGCCAATCGAGTTCAGCGTCGGTGAGCAACGCGGTATCGATCAGCATTCGGTCGATCGGCGCGATCGTGATCGTCTCGAATCCGAGCATCGGTCTCATCGCGCCGGGGATGTCGCGCGGGACGGCGACGACCAGATTCTCGATCCGGATGCCATAATCGCCCTCCTTGTAATAGCCGGGCTCGTTCGACAGGATCATTCCTGCCTCGATGCCTGCGTCACCCGGCCGGGGTGTGGCCAGCATGTGGGCGGGCCCTTCATGGACATTGAGAAAATGCCCGACGCCATGGCCGGTGCCGAGGGCATAATCGAGACCGACCTCCCACAGCGCCCGCCGCGCGAAGGGATCCAGGCGGAAGCCCATGGTGCCGGCCGGGAAGGTCAGCCGGGCAATGGCGATATGGCCCTTGAGCACGCGGGTAAACCGGTCGCGGATCTCTTTACGCACATCGCCGATGGCGACCGTTCGCGTGACATCGGTGGTTCCGCCGGAATATTGCCCGCCAGAATCGACGAGATAGATGCTGTTCGGATTTATCGGCCGGTCGGTCTCCGCCGTCGCTTCATAGTGAGGAAGCGCGGCATTGGCGTCGGCCGCCGAGATTGTCGGGAACGACAGGCCATGAAACCCTGCCTCCGCGCGACGGAACCCGGCGAGGCGTTCGGCCGCCGACATCTCGGTCTGCCGTCCCTTCGGCGCTTCGCCGGACAGCCAGTGCAGGAATTGCGTGAGAGCGGCGCCGTCGCGGAGATGCGCTTGCTTCATTCCCTCGATCTCGACCGGGTTCTTGATTGCCTTGGGCATCCGCGTCGGGTCGGCCATGTCGCGAACCTGTGCGCCACCCTTGGCCAGCGCTTGATAGACGGCGATGGGCGAAAGGTCAGGGTCGACCGCGATACGCCGTCCGGCCATGCTTTCGAGCGCCGGATAAAATTCATCATAACCGAAGATCCGCACCCCGGGGCCCAGATGGTCGAGAACGGTATAGCTCAACTTGCTTTCATCGACGAACAGGTCGACGCTGCCGTCCCGCCAGCAGATGCCGAAGGCATAGGCGAGCGGCGCGAATTCCACGTCGCTTGCGCGAATGTTCAGGAGCCAGGCGATGGAGTCGAGCGCGACCAATATCGAGGCGTCGAGATTGCGGGCCTTCAGCAGGTCAGCGACCGCGCAGCGCTTGTCGTCCGAACTCCTCCCGGCCTTTTCGATCGGTTGGACAAATATCGGCGTAAGCGGACGGCCGGGTTGATCGAGCCATAGCCGGTCGAGCGGATTTGTCGCGACCGGTACCAAACGAACGCCCGATATCGCGAGCGTCGACCTGATCTGGTCTATGAAGGTGCGGGTATGCAGGCGCGGATCATAGCCGATCCGGTCACCGTCACGGCCATGCTCGGCCAGCCATGCGCCGGGGCCGGTGTGCGGCACCGGTGCGATCTGATAGCAGTCGCCGTCGACCTGGTCGCGCGCTGCGACCGTGTAACGGCCATCGACGAATAGCGCCGCTCGATCCATCAACACTACGGCCGAGGCGGTCGAACCCTTGAAACCCGTCAACCATTCGAGCCGTTTGGCATAGGCTGCCGGATATTCGGTGATATGCTCGTCGCCCGTTGCAAGCAAAAAGCCGTTCAGACCTACCCCTGCCAGTTCCGCACGCAAGACTATCAGATGCTCAAAATATCTGCTCATGACGATCGGAACGGTTCTTCTGCCTACGCTTCGTTTCGGGCCGTGCTCGGCGGCCAGCGATCATCGCCGGCAAGCTCGCCCGAAGGAAGGGGAAGGGACGTGTCAGGGGCGCGAACCCGTGCAATCGTTCGGGCGATATGCCGGTCAGCGAGCCAGTAGATCGTTGCGCCGATCACGACCGCGGGGAACGCCACGGACAGCGAGGCCATTTGCAGTCCGTTGGCGGGACCGAACACATGATCGGACAGCAGTCCGACCATGACCGGGCTGATCACGCCGAACAACGTCGACGAGACCGTCGAGATCGCAAAGAATCGTCCGAGGAGCTGCGGGGGCGCGAGGTCCTGGACGACGGTCGGCAGCAAGGAGTTCCCGCCGATGCCGAGGCCCATTTGAATCGTCGCGATCACGAAGATTTCGGCGGGAGTTCGAGCGAAAAGGTAGAGCGGAATGATGAGGGCATAAAGCGAATATCCGATCTGCGACACGCGCACCGGAGTCATGACGCCCCACCTCGACTTCATGGTCTTGGCTGCGGCGCCGGCAAGAACCAGCCCGCCCACGCTGCCGAGCACCATCGCCGTGCCCAGTCCGGCGCCGACCGCACCGGGGGTCATCTCGAACCTGCGCATGAGTATGATCGGCAGCCATGTGAAAACCGCCGACGCTCCGAGTATGACCAGGCCGAAGGGCACGAACACGGCGGAGATCGCTTTCCAGTTCGCGGCCAGATAGGCGCGGAAATTCAGCACCGGCAGCTCGATGGCGGTTGCCGTTGATATGGGCGCCGGAGCAGGCTGTGAATTGAGGCGAAGGAAAACGATCGCGATGGCCAGAACCGGGCCGGGCAAGGCTACGGCGAAGAAGACAAGGCGCCAGGTCTCGCGCGTGAACTCTCCAGTCGGGACCAAATGGCTGATCACACCGATATGATCGATGATCAGGCCGGCGAGCGCGATGCCGACGCCGCCGCCGACGACCGACGCCGCATAGTAGATGAAGTTGGCCGTCATCCGCTGCTTCTCGGCGAACAGCTGGGGTATCAGCGCAAAAACGATGATGGACAGACCGGCCTCACCAGCCCCGAGCAATGCGACGCTGACCAGCAGCGAGGGGTAGCTGGTTGCCAGGCCACAGGTCGCGATCCCGATCGACCAGACAATGACGCACAGCGACAGGAGGACACGACGATCCATCCGGTCCGCGAGCCAACCAAGCGGAAAGGCGGCGATACTGGCGAACAATACGGCACCGAAGCCCTGCAGGCTTCCGATTTGCGTGTCGCTGAGATGCAAATCCGCCTTCAACTGCTGCGAGAGCAGGATGATGACCTGCCGGTCGATGACCGCGTAGAGTGTAGCCACCGAGAGGACGAGAAGCGCATACCAGGATGCGAGTGATGCCCGCGATTGCATTATCTTGATTTCCCCTCCTGCAACGATGCTGCCATCGTTGTCCGGACTTCAGGCAAGTCGGTGTGGTCGGCGGGCGCGCGGCGTACCTGCCCGCGGTCCCGATTGCGCGCGATGACTAGAGCCGCAGCGCGAACCGCAAACCGCGGCTGATCGCCGCGGGGAATACGCTCAGGTGCGTTTCGTTTTCGAAGACGATAGCCTCGACTTCGCATGGCGCCGGCGCTTCGAGCGCGCGCAGGCGGTCGGCCAATGCCAGTGCATTGGTGACCATCCCGAACGATGTCAGCATCTCCTGCATCTGTTCGCGCGTCACGCCGGGATGGACCGGCACATGCTCGGCCAGCTTCTCCTCAAGCTCCCCCAAGGTGAACAGGACACGCGGTGCGACTTCGCCCGCTGCAACCGGCGCTGTGAGCTTGATCTCGTCGTCGAGGATCGCGCCGCCGCTCCAGTTGATCGACGGACTGCCGACGAGATAAGTCTGATAGGCGTCAGGATGATTGAACAGGACGTGCAGGGCAAACAGCCCGCCGAACGAATCGCCCCACAGGATGTTGTTGCGGCTATCGGTCGCGTAAGTTGCGTCGATAAGCGGCCGCAATTCCTCGATCATGAACCGGTGAAAATTCTCCGCATCGCCATAAATCGCGCCCTGGGTGATCGGCGAGGCTTCAAGCCCCGCGAGCGTAGCCGCGTCGGGCTGGGTCGGCAGCAGGTCGGCGCAACGCGCGCGCGACGCATAGGCCCAATCCTTGCCGTACCCGATTCCCACCAGATAGGCGGGCTTCAGTTCCAGGCCGACCGCCTGCATCAGGAGCGTGTCGGCAAATGTGTGGAAGATGAAATCGGCGTCGTTCAGATATATAACGGGGAAGCCTTCCGGCGGCGGATCGCCCGCCCAATCGGGCTTGGCGACATAAATGCGATATGTGCGCCCGGTGGACGCGGAGGTCATATCCCATTGTTCGCAATTGGCGCGCTCAACGGGCAGTCGGACGGGCGCGGCGGAAGCCGGTGACGGCACTATCTCGGCGATCGGATCAGTCATGAAACACCTTTTGATGAAATGGCGGTCAGACTAGCCATCGATTTCCGGCCCGTCTTTCGCCCCTCGCCAAAAAGATTTCGCATGCCGCCAAATGGGCGCCGAGCCGTGCCGTTGTGTCCACTTCGGCAAAAATGCTGAAGGAAACGTGGGCGGCCGTTCAGCTTCGCGGCAACGCGCTGCGCCGGCGAAGCTCGCTCGGAGTGGCGCCGAAGTGCCTCTGAACGGCGACCGTGAAGCTTGATGCGCGATTGTAGCCGACTGCATAGGCAATCTGCGTGATCGAGGCGTCCCGCTCGTTGAGGAGTTCCAGCGCCTGCTGCATCCGCAGGCCATGGACATAGTCGAACACGGACTGGCCGAGTATCTGCCGGAATCCGCTGCACAGGGCGCTGCGGCTAAGCCCGACGCGGCGCGCCAGCACCTCGAGCGAAGGCGGCGAGGCCAGATTATCGGCCAGCACCTGCTGCGCCTTCAACACCCCCCGCGCCGTCAGCCGCGTCGTCTCGGGAGAGGTGAAGCCTTCGCTGTGGTCGAAAGCCTCGAACATCTGGCAGATGATCTCGATTGCCTTCGACTGCAGGAACAATCGCCGCCTGTGCCCCTCAAGCGGGCAGCCATGCACGTCGTCGAGGCACCGGAACATCGCGGCCGACAATGGCAGCGCGCGGCCGGCTGTCTGCCGCAGGTCGCCGTTGAGGAAATCCCGGACATCGACCGGCAGTTCATGCTCGCCGCCCGCGAAGAGCGCCTTCAGGGCATTCCGATGGATGACGATGTAGATATATCGTGCCATCCCCGCGAGCGTCACATCGGCCGGTGGCTGGTTTTCGGGTTCGATGATGAGCGCCGTACCCGGCCCTTCGAAGCTCACCGGCTCTCCGTCATGCGCGACATATTCTCCATCGCCGCTACTGGCGACGTAGAGCTGTAACGTGTCGGGCGACAGGACATGACTCGATTGCGGCAAGTAATATTCGGTTTCGCTGAAAACCATGTAGAAGCCGTCGGTAAATCCGCAAAATTCGTGCCGGCCGGTCCCGAAGGAGCCGCTTGCGCCGAAGCGATAATGACGGTTATCGCTCAAGCGGACGAAGGCATCGGGGAGCTGTCCTTCGGCTACGACAGGGTCGATCGCGTAGTCGTCGATCGCGTAGTGGATGGTAAGCTGTCCGGCATCCCGGTCGGGGGAGGGGAAGCGGCGCGCAGGGGGCAGTCGGGAGGGTGTCCGCGCCAGTCGCCGCGGTGCAATCCAGCCCGCGCCGAGCCGAGGTCCGTGTTCCTGCCCGGCGGAGAATTCGTCTGACGCTTGCATCACTCACAGTCCTCTTGGGTGTCGATGCAGTTCAGCGCGGTTCGCGGAGCTGGTCAAGTAAAAATACAGAATCGTCAAAAATTGGAATTTTGGCCGCGAGCGAAATCCATTTGGCGGTGTTCGAAAGGCGGATGGCTTGCTCTCCCGCAGAAAAGGCTTTCAGATGCTGGCCGGGCCACGCGAGAATCCTCCGTCGGCGACAATATATCAAACATACATTTATGTATTATGACGAGGGAGTGTTTTGATGACCGGGACGATCGGAAAAGGCTATCTTTTCTCGGCTAGCGTGGTTGCGCTATGCTTGACGGCGAACCACGCAAAGGCCCAAGTCGCGCCTGATAGCGTCGTCCTGCCCGCTGTTGCCGACGAGGTTCCGAACGATGGTGAAATCGTCGTGACGGCCAGCAAGCGCGAAGAGAAGCTGCGCGATGTCCCCTCGGCGATTACCGTGCTTGGAGGCGATGCAATCGAGCGGCTCGGCATCCAGTCGATTCGCGACTATGCCACGCTCACGCCCGGCCTGACCGTTCAGGACGATGGAACTCCCGGCTCGGGGAAGGTCTATATCCGCGGTCTGCAGACAGGGGCGCTCCAGCAATCTGCCACGACCGTGGTCTATCTGGATGACGTGCCGTTTACCGCCAGCTCGTCCAATGGCGGCGGCGCATTCGTTGCGCCCGATCCGGAACTCGTCGACCTTGATCGCATCGAAGTACTGAAAGGTCCGCAAGGCACGCTTTATGGCGCGTCGAGCCTCGGCGGCGTCATCCGGATGATCTCGAAGCGGCCCGATCCGTCGGGCTTTTCCGCCAGTGTCCGGGCGGAAGCGACCGCGGTTGACGGCGGTGGTTTCGGTTATCTGGCTAATGCCAGCGTCAACATACCTCTCGTGGCGGATCGGCTGGCGGTGCGGGCAACGGCATTCTACCGGCGCGCGCCGGGCTATGTCGACAACGTCGGTACCGGAACGAAGAACGTCAACGAAAGCGATTCGAAGGGCGCTCGTCTGGCGATCGGATGGACGCCCACCGACCGGCTGACGATCGATCTCGTGGGCCAGTTCCAGGATACCGATACAAACGGCCTGGCGTTGCAGGACAATGTTACGGGCACCTTCACGCCCCTTTACGGCAAGCGGAAGTACAGTCAGTTCTTCGACGCGCCGTCGAGCACTCGCTACCGGTTGGTGTCGGCGACTGGCACCTATGATGTCGGGATCGGCCGGGTGATCGCTGTTGCCGCCTATTCCGAGAGCAAGCTGCATACCGAGAATGACTTTTCGGCGAGCTATGTGCCCTTTCTCCCGCTCCTCGCACTGCTCGGCTACAACTATCCGGCGAACACGGGCTTTGCCTATCAAAGCACGATCCCTCAGAAGAAGAAGACTGCGGAACTCCGCTTCGTCTCGAACAGGCTTGGCCCGGTCGAATTTCTCGTCGGCGGTTTCTACACGCATGAGCGGGTCGACCCGCTCTCCACCGACATCGTCGCACGCGACACCACGACCAACACGCAGCTTCCAGCGCCTCTCGGCTCTTTCATGGCTTCACCCATCAGGGACCGGTACGAGGAACTGTCGGCTTTCGGCAACCTCACATTCTATCTATCGGATAACTTCGATATCACCGGCGGCGCGCGACTGGCCCACTACAAGGAAAATTTCACCCTGAACTACAGCGGCGTCTATTATGACGCGTTGCTGGGCGGACCGCAGCAGACACCCGGGCTCGACGCCAGCGAGAATCATGCATCCTATCTCGCGACGGTGCGCTGGCGGCCGACAAGCAACCTCAGCCTGTTCCTCCGCGCCGCAAGCGGCTTCAGGCCGGGCGGCCCGCAGCCGGCCGTAGCCCCGCCGACGGGCGCTCAAACCACGATCAATCCCGACACGGTCTGGAATTATGAAGCGGGGATCAAGGGCGACTTCCTCGACAGGACGCTGAGCCTCGAGGCTTCGGTTTACCGGATCGATTGGAAGGATATCCAGCTTTACACGATCTTCCAGAACCAGATCGTGCTCGCCAATGCGGGTAAGGCAAAGGTCGAGGGCTTCGAGGTCTCGGCTCTGGCGCGCCCGTCCGATCGGCTGAGCATTGGCGTCAATGCCGGCTACACCGATCCGCGGCTCACCAGGATCGATCCCGGCGTGAGTGCCGTCATCGGCGCCGCGGCCGGCGACCCGATCCCGTACACGCCGCAATGGACTGTTGCGGCAACCGTCGACCAAAGCGTCCCGCTCGGAAACGATGTCGAAGGGCAGCTGGGGGCAACGATGCGCTTCCAGTCGGAAATGTTCACCTCCTATCCGAGCAGCGTGACCGCTCCGAACGTGAAGCTCCCGTCGATCGGCACCGTCGATCTGCGGGCAGGCGTAAGCTTCCGGCAATATCTGGTCCAGTTCCGCGTCGACAATGTTTTGAACGAGTTTGGCGTCATCAACTACGCGCCCGGCACGCCCGGGGTCCCGGCGACGGCAAACATCAACCGTCCGCGCAGCTTCACCTTGTCGCTGGGTGCCAAATTCTAGGGGGCGGCGCGTCCCGGTATCACCAGCCGGGTAACGCGCGCTCGATCGGAGCCTGTCGCCGAGGGGGATCGGCGGCAGGCTCCCTTTTTAATAGGTGCCGCATATTGCGGGTGGGCCAGGCGAAGCCCCGGGTTCGGAGGCGTGTCGCGATCCGCGTGGTGGCACCGGATCGCTTTTTGCGCACCCGGCGTGACATGCGGAAGCGCAACGGTTCCGGAGAAATCGAGTTGGCGGCAAAAATCATCGATGGCCGTAAGTTGGCCGCGAAACTGCGCGAGGCTTTTGCTCTTCGCGTGCAGGCGCTCGAGGCATCCGGGGCATGTCCGCCGGGTTTGGCCGTCATCCTCGTCGGAGAGGACGCAGCCTCGGCCGTCTATGTCCGCAACAAGATCAGGGCCTGCGAGGCGACAGGTATCAAATCCGTCAGCCATCGACTGCCGTCGACGGTATCCAATGCCGAACTGCTCGGCATGATCGTCGAACTGAATGCTGACGCCGACGTGCACGGAATCCTGGTTCAACTGCCGCTCCCTGCGCATATCGATGTTGCGCGGGTGCTCGAAACGATCGCGATCGAAAAGGATGTCGACGGGTTTCATCTGTATAATGTGGGTGCGCTGGTAGCCGGGAATACCGTTTTCCCGCCATGCACGCCCTATGGCGTTGTCAAGCTGCTCGAAAGCGAGGGCGTGTCGGTAGAGGGCCAGAATGTCGTTATCGTCGGGGCCAGCAACATCGTCGGAAAGCCGATGGCGCTCATGCTGATGGCCCGCGATGCCACGGTCGCGATTTGCCACGCAAAAACGCGCGATCTTGCCCAGTTCACCATTCTCGCGGACATTCTTGTCGTCGCGGCGGGCGTGCCCAACCTGATTTTGCCCCAGATGGTCAAGACCGGCGCGATCGTGATCGATGTCGGCATCAATCGACTGCCGGACGGGACAATCACCGGCGACGTCGATTTCGCCGGCGTCGCGCAGAAGGCGGCAGGCATAACGCCGGTACCGGGCGGGGTCGGTCCGATGACGGTCACCATGCTTCTGGAAAACACGATTGCATCGGCGGAGCGCGCGAGTGTGCGGCAGAGGCTCGTTGAAGCACGCCATGATTGATGTCCGGGCGGGTCTGGAAAGGCGTCCGACGGGCAAGCCGTCCCGATGTTGTTTGGCATTATTGGGCCACGGAGCGCATATGGCTTTGCGCGATCAGCGTAATCCATGCGCGTTTGCCGCAGACGACTTCACGCGATCGACCGAGCCGGCCTAGCCTGTGGTTAGTCGCGGTGGCCGTTGCCAGAGGATCAGGATAGCGCTTCCAGTGAGGGTCGCGAGCGCCGACCAGAGCAGATCGGACGGCGCGATGATCGCGCACGACGCCGTGAAAATAACGGTATCTATGCCTAGCTGAATTTTTCCCGGGTTCACGCCGTGACGGCGCTCGATCCACAGAAATAATGCTCCGAACCCGCCTACGCCAGCGCCATGCCTCGCCAGCGAAAGAGTTCCCATCCCGAGCATCGCGCCTGCCGCGAGAGCTGCAATCGGCTTGCTGAGCACGTCGATGTGGAACGCCAATGGGGTGAGGCCGGACAGGATGGACAGGCACAGGCTCGCCGTGACGGTTTTGATCAGGAAGCCCCGGCCCATCGCGCGGCCCGCAAGCAGGAAGAATGGCACACTGAGGATCATCAGCAAGATCCCGGCCTCGACCGGAACGAAATAGGAGACCAGCAACGCGATCCCCGAAAGCCCCCCTGTAATAAGGCGAGCGGAAGAAAGCAGGGCGAGGCCGGCGACTATCAACAGCGAGCCGACGAAGATCGCGTAGGCATCTTCGAGCGTGGCGCGCGTCGACCAGGCGCGGTCGAGCGACGGCGGTTCGGCGTTTCGTATGTGCTCCATCATCGGATGTCGTTACGCCCCTGGCTTTGCCGCTAATGCCGGATTGCGACGCGGACATGCCATTTTGTCCGGCTTCGGGTCGAGCCCGAGCGGGTGGTGAGCACTCTCGGTGATCCGCGAGTCGAAGCCTCCTCGGCCCCCGGTGGCCTATCGATGATATGAACAAATTAAGCAACACTGCATTGTTTTGCGGGAAGGGTTGCCGCTCTGCCCTGGAAATCCTTCATATCTTCAAGAAAATATAAGAAAATTGTTCGCATCCTGAGGCGCGAGCGCCGGACTATCGCCGGAAAAAATATAGGAAGAAATGTGCCGCATTTCTCTTGCGGTATCACATTCAGTTGTGCATTAAACTCATATAGAAGGAAGGGAGAGCCTGTGACGAGACGGTATTCCGCACTGTCGCTGATACGCGAGGGTTTGAACGGCCAGCGAGGCTGGGAGCCCGCGTGGAGGGAAGCCACGCCCAAGGCGGGATATGACGCGGTCATCATCGGCGGCGGCGGACACGGCCTTGCCACGGCCTATTATCTCGCGAAGAATCACGGCATGACCAATATCGCCGTGATCGAGCGGGGATGGATCGGCGGCGGAAACACCGGCCGCAACACCACAGTGATCCGGTCGAATTACTTCTTTCCGGAAACGGCGCAATTTTTCGATTTCGCGCTGAAGCTCTACGAGGGCCTGTCGCGCGAACTGAACTACAACATCATGTTCTCGCAGCGCGGGATCTGGATTCTCGGCCACGACCGGCACGGCATGGAGATGCTCAATCGGTCGGCCAATGCGATGCTCCTCAATGGCGTCGATGCGGAACTCCATGACGCCACCTCGGTGCGAAAGAATATTCCGGGGCTGAACGACAATCCGCGTTTTCCGATCCACGGGGCGCTTAACCAGCCCCGCGCCGGCACGGCGCGTCACGATGCCGTCGCTTGGGGATATGCCCGCGCCGCCTCGCGCCTCGGGGTCGATATCATCCAGAATTGTGAGGTGACCGGCTTTCTCATCGCGAACGGCAAGGTGCGCGGGATCGAAACGACACTCGGCACGATTGGCGCCGGTAACGTCGGGATGGCGGTGGCCGGGCACTCGACGGCGCTCGCAGCGAAGGCGGGCGTCCGGTTACCGATCAGTTCGTACGGTTTGCAGGCCTTCGTGTCCGAACCCGTCAAGCCCTGCCTCGACACCGTTTTGCT
The DNA here is from genome assembly GCF_035565275.1 of Sphingopyxis sp. Taxonomy (GTDB): domain Bacteria; phylum Pseudomonadota; class Alphaproteobacteria; order Sphingomonadales; family Sphingomonadaceae; genus Sphingopyxis. The sequence continues at coordinate 16,840 of NZ_DATMST010000085.1, read as the reverse complement.
CTCGCCGGCGACCGGGACCTATCTCAGCCAATCGGACAAGGGTGAACTCGTGATCGGCGCGGGGCTGGACATATTCCTGTCCTATGCGCAGCGAGGCAGCCTGCCGTGGATGGAACGCGCGGCCGCCGGGGTGGTCGAGCTCTTCCCGGGTTTCTCCCGCATGCGCTTTCTGCGGCAATGGGCAGGTCTTGTCGACGTCACCCATGATTCGACGCCGATCCTCGGGAGAACCGCGGTCGACGGCCTCTATGTCAACGGCGGCTGGGGGACGGGCGGCTTCAAGGCGATCCCGGCAGGTGGCTGGTGTCTGGCCCACCTCATGGCGACCGGACAGTCGCATCCTCTCGCGGCAGGCTTCGGCCTCGAACGTTTCCGGACCGGCGCCCTGATCGACGAAGCGTCGGCCGCCGGCATCGCGCACTAAGGACCCGACATGCTGCTGATCAACTGTCCCTACTGCGGACCCCGCGCCGAGCTCGAATTCCGCTGCGGCGGCGAGAGTCATATCCAGCGGCCTGGCCCCCATGGCGATGTCGATGATGAATCTTGGGCGGATTATCTCTTCTATCGGCAGAATCCGAAGGGCGAGCACCGCGAGAGATGGGTCCACGCCGCGGGCTGTCGGCGCTGGTTCAATGTGGCGCGTGATACCGTCACGCACCGGATCAATGCGGTCTACATGATGGGTGAAAGCATGCCCGTGACGGGAGACGTCCAGTGACCGGATGGCGAAACAATGCGGGGACGACGATCGATCGTGCTCGCCGGGTGAATTTTACCTGGGCGGGTCGTTCCTATGAGGGTTTCGAGGGTGACACGCTCGCCTCGGCCCTCCTCGCCAACGGTGTTTCGATCGTCGGGCGCAGTTTCAAATATCATCGACCTCGCGGCCTGATCGCCGCAGGCCTCGAGGAGCCGAACGGCATCGTCCAGCTCGAAGCCGGTGCAGCAACGATACCGAACATGAAGGCGACGCAGGTCGAACTATATGAAGGGCTGGTGGCCAGTCCCGTCAATAGCTGGCCGAGCGCGACATTCGATATCCTGGCAGTGAATTCGCTGGTGAAGCGCTTCATTCCCGCCGCCTTCTATTACAAGACATTCCTGTGGCCGAACTGGCACCTGTTCGAGCGGTGGATCCGCAAGGCTGCGGGCCTTGGCGTCGCGCCGCAACATCCCGACCCCGACCCGTACGAGCATCGCTTCGAGCACATGGACACGCTTGTGGTGGGATCAGGCGCGGCGGGCCTTGCCGCTGCGGAGGCCGCCGCGGCGAACGGAGCGCAGGTGTTGCTGGTCGAGGCCGACGCGGTCCTTGGCGGAGGGTTGCTGGCATCGACCGAGCCGGTCGAAGACCGATCGCCGGCCGAGTGGCGCGACGCCGCGCTCTCGCGGCTTCGGGCGCTTCCCAATGTGAAGATTCTCGCGCGCACGATGGCGTTCGGCTTCTACGACCATGGCCTCGTCGCCCTTTGCGAACGCCTGAGCGATCATCTGCCGCTGCTGCAGCGCAGCGGGCCGCGCCAGCGACTCTGGAAGGTCCGTTGCCGCCGGGCGATCCTGGCGATCGGGGCTTTCGAGCGACCGATTGCCTTTTCCGGGAATGATATTCCCGGCGTCATGCTGGCATCTGCCGCCCAGACTTACGCGCTTCGCTATGGCGTCGTCCCGGGAAAGCGGATCGTCGTCGCCGCGAACAATGACAGCGGGTATGAAGCCGCCTTCGCACTCCAGGACGCCGGGGCGGCGATCGTCGCCATCGTCGACACGCGGCCCGAAACGCCCATGGCCGCCAAGGCTGCTTCTCGCTCGATCCGCGTCATCCTCACGTCTGCGCCGGTCGCGGCGCGCGGCGGGCGCCGGGTGAAATCGCTCTCCATCGGCGATCCGGCCGGCGGGTCGGCGCGCGAGACCTTGCGATGCGACACGATCCTCACCGCCGGCGGCTGGAATCCGGCGGTCCACCTGCATTCCCAGTCGGGCGGCTCGCTCGCGTTCGACGAGGCGCTGCAGGCGTTCCTTCCCTCCCAGTCCGTCCAGGAGGCTCCATGCGTGGGGGCGGCAGCCGGCGTGTTCGACATGGAGGCCGCAATTTCCGGCGCGCGCGCCGTTGCGCGCGGCGACAAGCTAACCCGTTCCGTCCCCGTCGGGGTTGGTCCGACACGCCATTTTGCCGACGGCGACGTCGCTGCGCAGAGGGCGTGGCTCGATTTCCAGAACGACGTCACCGTGGCAGATGTCCAGCTGGCCTCGCGCGAGAGTTTCCGCTCGGTAGAACATCTCAAGCGCTACACGACGCTGGGCATGGCCTCGGACCAGGGCAAGACCTCCAATGTCGCGGGTATCGACGTCCTCTCGCACCTGTTGGGGAAGCCGCCGCAAGCAATCGGCACGACCAAATTCCGGCCCCCGTTCGATCCCGTAACGATCGGCGGCTTTGCCGGCCGGGCTGTCGGACAGGATCTCATGCCGTTCGCGCGCCTGGCAGCGCATGACGAACAGATGGCCGCCGGCGCACAAATGGAGCAATATGGAGGCTGGCTGCGCGCCGCCTGGTACAGGAAAGGCGATGAAGCCGAGGAAGCCGCGGTTCGCCGCGAGGTGCTCGCGGTCCGCAATTCGGTCGGTCTGTTCGACGCTTCGCCGCTCGGCAAGATCGAGGTCAAGGGCCCTGACGCCGCCGAATTCCTGCAGAGGATGTATGTCAATGGCGTGCGCAACCTGAAGGTTGGCCGGTGCCGCTATGGTCTCATGCTGAACGAGCATGGCGTGGTTTATGACGATGGCGTGTTCGCGCGGATCGGAGAGAACCATTTCCTCGTCGGCACCACCAGTGGCCATGCCACCGCCATCACCGATATCTTCAACGAGTGGCTGCAGTGCGAATGGCGCGATCTGAACGTTCTGGTCGAGAATGTCACCACCGGCTGGGCGGTGATGAATGTGGCCGGGCCGAAGGCGCGCGACGTCCTCAAAGCCGTTGGGACCGATATCGATCTGTCGTCCGCGGCCTTCCCGCATATGACCTATCGCGAAGGGCGCGTCGCCGGCGTGGAGGCGCGGGTCGAGCGCGTCAGCTTCTCGGGCGAACTTTCCTACGAGGTGGCCGTGCCGTGGAGCTACGGCGCTTCCCTATGGAATTGCTTCATGCGCGCCGGGCGCAAGTTCGGCATCGCACCGTTCGGCATCGAGGCGCTGATGGTGATGCGTGTCGAGAAAGGATTCCTGCACATCGGCTCCGATACCGACGGGACGACCTACCCCCAGGATGTGGGTTTCGGCCCGGCGATCGCGAAGAAGCCGGATGACTTCGTGGGCCGCCGGTCGACGACCCGTCCCGACGGGCTGCGCAGCGATCGCCGCCAGCTGGTTGGACTTGAAGTCATCGATGGGGGCGGGGTGATCCCGATCGGCGCCCACCTGCTTCCGCGGGGATCGACCGAGCCGCGCGGCACCGAGGGTTGGGTGACGTCGAGCGTGATGTCCCCGACCTTGCAGAAACCGCTGGCCATGGCGCTGGTGGCCGCAGGCTCCGCCCGGATGGGTGAGGATGTCCGCACCTGGCATCTTGGACAGACGCGCCGGGCCCGGATCGTGGATCCGCGCGCTTATGACCCGGAAGGAGCACGGCTCGATGTTTGATCATGATGGTTCGGCGCCGCTGGTTCGCCGTGGACCCTCTGGGCTGGCCGGCTTCAACGAGGCAGGCGCCGCGCTCACGCTGGAGGATGGGCTCGGGGTAGGGAAGGTGCAGTTCCTGAGGGGAGCCACCGCCGCATATTTTTCCGATCTGTTTGGCCAACCCGTCCCGGTCGACCGCCAGTCGCTCTCATTGGATACGGTGGAGGTTTCCTGGCTCGCACCTGACGAATGGCTTCTGACAGGCGACGAGGCCGAGGTGCTCGCGATGATCGGGCGCGCGGCCATGTTCGGTGATTCCTGTCTGGCGACGAACCTGTCGCACGCGCGTAAGGCTTTTCGGCTTTCGGGTGCCGGAGCGCGCGACAGGCTCGCCGCGGTCACGCCGCTCGACGTCACCGATGCTGCGATGACGGTGGGCGACGTCGCGCGGGCGCCGCTGAGCGACACGGGAATGTTCATAACACGCTTGCCCGATAGCGAAGGGCAACCGGTTTTCAGGATCGTCGTCGATCAAACCATGGCCGCCTATGCCGTCAGAATGTTGCGCGGGCCCGCCTTGACTCCAGGAGCTTACTCTTGACTACAGAATATGTGCTGCGCTTTCGCGCGCCAGACCGCCCCGGTATCATGGCCGCCCTCGCCACGCTGCTTGCGGCCAATGGATGCGACGTGCGAGGTGCAGAGGTCTACGGCGACGACGATACCTGCGGCTTCTTCTGCCGCATGGTGTTGACCGGCTCTTCGCCACGCGGGGAACTCGCGGCGATCATCGAGCCGGCCGCGCGCGATCTCTCACTGGACTGGGAGTTGCGCGATCTTGGGACGAGGCTGAAGGTCCTGATTGCCGTTTCCAAGTTCGGACATTGCCTCGTCGACCTCATTCACAAGCGTGAGATCGGGCAGCTGCCAATCGACATCGTCGGTGTCGTCTCCAATCACGAAGCCATGCGCAAGACCGTCGAGTGGCATGGGCTGCCCTATCACCATCTGCCGATGGATCAGGGGAAGCCTGCGCAAGAAGAGGCGTTTCTGTCCATCATCGAGCAAAGCGGCGCCGAACTGACCGTCCTCGCGCGCTACATGCAGATTCTTTCGGATGACTTTTCCGCGAAGCTCTCCGGGCGTTGCATCAATATTCACCATAGTTTCCTGCCGAGCTTCAAGGGCGCGAAGCCCTATCACCAAGCCCATGCCCGCGGCGTGAAGCTGATCGGCGCGACGGCGCACTTCGTGACGCCCGAACTCGATGAAGGGCCGATCATCGAGCAGGATGTGCGCCGCGTATCCCATTCGGTGACGGCCGATGAAATGGTCGCCATCGGCCGCGAGATCGAAGCGTCGGTGCTGAGCCGCGCCGTCCGCTGGCAAGCCGAGCACCGCATTTTCCAGAACGGCAACAAGACCGTTGTCCTATCGTCGATCTAGGGCGTTGCTGACGGCGAAACCGGTGGCCCATTTTGACAATAGGACAGGTCTGCATGTTTTGATGCGCTGGCGGAACTATGTGATCTCGCCGTTTCGCCTTTGTCGAAAACGTGGGGTGCGCGACGGGAAAGTGCTTCGCGGTGGGTGGGACGGCAATATGAGTTGCCGGCCAAGCCGGAGATTCCCGTGCCTCCGCCCTTTGTAACTGGGCGCATATATGGCATGGGCGTCCCTGACGCCTTGTAAGGCCCAGCTGGAAGCATGGATCATGGTTGGCCGCACGCCGAAGAATACAGTTCAGGACTGGATTGAAGCAGCCAAGCGAATGCTGGTTGAAGAGGGCATTTCCGGGCTCAAGGTCGACCGCCTCGCCAATCGCCTCGGCGTGACGCGCGGGGGCTTTTACCACCACTTCAAGGATCGCGACGAGTTCTTCGATCAGGTCATCCAATATTGGGAAGAGACCTGCCGGTTCTTGCCGGACGATGCGCCGCCGTCGAAACCCGCGGACGCCGCCGATTGGCTCGACCGTACGGTGGCTCGGCTCATCGATGCCGACGGGTACGACTATCAGTTCGATCTCGCGGTGCGCGAATGGGCGCGGGGCGACAAGCGCGCGGGCTGGGCCGTGGAACGAACCGATCGCGAACGGCTGGAGCGCCTCCGTGCTTTCTTCGAGGCGCTCGGCTACGACCGCCCGCACGCAGCAATCCGGGCGCGTGTCTTCTACTATCACCAGATCGGTTACTACGCCATCGGGGTGCTGCAGAGCATCGCCGAGCGCCGCAAGAACGCCCATCTCTACATCGACATCATCTGCGGCGAGGAAAAGCTCGCGGCGGCCCGGGCGAGCGCCGGGAAGAGCCGGAAAGCCCGCGCAGCCTGACTTCGCGGATCACGCGCCCGGTGTCCAGCATAGATCAAGGGCTGTCGTCGTTCTGGCTGGCATGGACGGATAGGCCGCATGCCGAGTTCAGGTCCGCAGCCAATGTTTGCAGTTGTCGGGAAGCGCTTGGATACGGACGTTATCACGCTATGTCGGAATCGCCAGAAGCTGTCTTTCTTGTGATGATCAAGCATTCAGCCTCCAAGGCAAAATGACGTGCGCAACCGGAGGATGATCATATCCCCCCTTTGGTTGAGCTGCGGGCCTTTGGCCGATGGTCCAGGGTGACGCTGGTTCATTGATTAGGGGATATTTGCCATGTCTAATTCGGTTTTGTTCGTCCTGACGTCGCATTCGGATCTGGGCGACACGGGGCAAAAGACCGGCACATGGCTCGAAGAGCTCGCCGCCGCCTATTTTGTGCTGGTCGATGCTGGCTATGACGTCGAACTGGCGTCGGTGCAGGGGGGGGAGGCCCCACTCGATCCTGCCAGTCTCGACGATCCGTGGTTGACCGACGCCGGGCGGCGCTTTCAGGCGGATGCCAAAGCGAGCGCCGCATTGGCCGCGACCGCACGCCTCGCTGATGTCTCGCCCGACAGCTTTGCCGCGATCTATTTCGTCGGCGGCGCGGGCGCTGCCTGGGATTTTCCGGTCGATGCCGATGTGCGCCGGCTGGCGGAGGGCATCGACCGCGCGGGCGGTATCGTGTCGGCAGTATGTCACGGGGTTCTCGGCCTGACGTCGGCGCAGGCCCGTGATGGCCAGCCCCTGGTCGCAGGCCGTGAAGTGACGGCGGTCAGCAACAAGGAAGAGGAACTGACCACCTTCGACAAGGTCGTACCCGTTCTGCCCGAAAGCCGGCTCGTCGAACTGGGCGGCCTTTATGGCTGCGCGTCGGAACCTTTCGGCGCCCATGTCGCGGTCGACGGCAATCTGGTGACGGGACAAAATCCCGCTTCGGCACCTCTCGTTGCGCGGGCTGTGGCGGAGCGGCTCGGTGCGCGGGCCGAGGCGGCCGCCTGATGCTTGGCGCCTTGCACAAGGCATGACATAGTTCTGGCGGGTGAGTGCGAAGGCGCGGATGCGGCAGAAGGGGACGGACTTGACCAAACCGACGGCTATTCCCGCTCCGGCGCGACGGATTGGCACAGTGCCTGAGCTTGGCATTTCTTCAGCGCTCTTCCGGCCGCCGCGGCTCAAAACCTCGGCGGTCGAGGTGGAGCGGATTCGCGAACTCCTCAACGATCATGTCGACTCGGTCAATCTGCTTCTCGGTCCCCCGGGCTGCGGTAAATCGACGGCGTTACTTCAACATTATCGACGGCTGGAAGCGCGCGGGAAGAATGTCGTGTGGGTCACCCTTACCGCCGAGGACAATGACCGCGATGCCTTGGCGGACAAGCTCGCGGTAGCGTTCGAAGGTATTGTCGCGACGACGGGTTGGCCTTTTCCGGCGGCGCGCGCTCCTTCGGAGCGGACCAGCCTGCCCGATAACACCCATATTTTCATCGACGGATTTGAACGGATCCACAGCCCCGCGGCGCGGACCCTCGTCGAGACCTTCGTTCTCGGTCTGCCCGAAGACGGCGGCTGTTATATCACTGCCCATGCCGTTCGCAGCGGCATGTTGCACGATGCGAGGCTGCGCGGGGTCGTGCATTGCGTCACCCACGACAATTTCCGCTTTACCGACGAGGCCGCGGGTGAGCTGCTGGGCAGCGAATGGCCTCGTGCGCAGGTGAACCAGATCAATCGCATGGTCGACGGCTGGGCGGCAGGCCTGCGTTTTCTGGCGCAGGATGGCGCGGCCACCCGACGGTTGCTGGAAAAGGGGACGCAGGGACCGATCCCTGTGGCAATGGCGCATTACTTTGACGATGTCGTCTGTACCGGTATCCCCGAAGCGACGCTGGCGGCGTTGATGGACGCGAGCGTGCTGAACCGGTTCAACCCGGAAGCCTTCGCCAGCATTCCGGATCAGGCCTGCTCGTGGCAAGTGATCGAGGATCAACTGCGCGCCGGGCAGTTCCTGCAATATCTTGACGACGCCCGCCAATGGGTCGTGTTTCACCCGACGTTCGGACAGCATCTGCGCCAGCGGCTGCGCTGCGCCGATGCTCGCCGGTTCGACACATTGCAGCGCTTCGCCGCGTTGTGGTTTCGCGACAATGGCTTCCCGATGGAAGCGATGCGCCACGCGAGCCGTCTGACCGACGGGGAGCTCGCCACACGGATCATCGAGGACGCGGGCGGGTTGCTGGCCGAACTGGGCCGCGGACCTTTCATGGAATCCGAACAGCCGGCCGTCTTCAAGCAGGCGTGCGAACTGCCGATGGTATTTCTCAGCCAGGTTTATCTGCAGGTGCGGACAGGGCATGTGCACGAAGCCCGCCAGGCGTTCGAACTGTTTCGCGACCGGACCGCGGGCTTCACATTGCTCGACAGCAGCACCGATACCGAATTGGTGCGCGGCTTTGCCCGGATCATAGAGATCGTCGTGGACATCACGGAGGATCGACCGGTCGATGCGATCCGTATCGCCGCGCTCGAACAGTTGATGGCCGATCATCTGGGGTCCGACCCGGTGATCGGCGCCAGCATCGCTTCGCTCCTGTCGATGGCCTATATCGAATTGTCGCGCTTCGCGGAGGCGTCGACGATTTGCGACATCGGTATTAATGCGCTTCGCCAGATCGGCCCGACCAAGGTTGCGATCTTCCTGCGTATCCAGCAGGCGAATATCGCGCTTGCGCAGGAGACAGTCGGAAAGGCGGTGCTGTGTATCGAAGATGGGCTGCGGCTGGCGCGTCTGGAAGGAGATTTCGGCCTCTATGAAGTTGTGGCGACGCAGATCTTGCGTGCCGAACTTCATTACGAAGCCAATGAACTGGAGGCGGCGCAGGTCCTGATCGAGGCGACGATGTCGCAGATCAATCATGTGGGAAGCTGGATGGCGCTGTGCGCGACTGGCCATTCGGTCGCGGCCGCTGTCGCCGGAATTCGGCAAAGTTACGATGCTGCGAATGAATATCTCGTCGCGGCCGAGGGGATAGCGCGCCGCCGCGACCTGCCGCGTCTCGCGCAGTCGATGGCGATCGCGCGCATGCGTGAACTCGTGCGCGCGCAGATGTGGAAAGAAGCGGCGCTATGGTTCGACGATCCGGTCTTTGCAGACTTGATCGGTCGCGACTGTCACGATCTGCCCGAACTGCGGCTTCAGGCACAGGCGCTGATGGAAGCCGCGCGGTTCGCGCTGGAAATGGGGCGGCCGGGCGAGGCGCTGGGCTGGCTCGAGCGTGTGAACAAGGATTATCTGGACGACAGCGACGTGCGTCACCGCTTCACTTTCCGGTTGCTCGCGATGCGCGCGGTGTTCGGGCTGCGGCGCTATAATGCTGCAGTCGAGCATATGCTGGTCGCGATCGGTCTTGCGATGCAGTCAGGATTGATGCGGCGCGCGATCACCAACCGGCTGGCATTGATCGAAGTGTTCGACTGGTCGGTCCGCAACGGCCGCCATGTCCCCAAGTCTATCGCGGCTTTCGTCAACGAGGTGCTGCGCAGCGCGAGCGAACTCGACGAAGGCGACGAACTCTTGCGGCGGCGCCCGCGGCGCGGGCCCACGGTGGTCACGCCCAATTTTGCGCTCAGCCCGCGCGAGACCGAAATCATTGCATTGATCGCCGAAGGCTATCTAACCAAGGAGATCGCGGTGCGGCTCCAGATATCCGAAGGCACGGTCAAGAGTCATCGCAAGAAAATTCACGAAAAACTGGGAGTCATCAGCAAATCGCAAGCCATTTCACGAGCGCGCGAGCTGCTGATAATCTGACGGAATTGGCAGCGTTCCGCCGAAAAATTCCAGAATAGGCGACATGTCGCCCCGCCCGTCGGGCGGAGGCCTTGTCGCGTGTTTTCTCAAAGCAGCAGCGCCGCAACATCCCCCTTTTGGAGGGCTAGGGGAGAGATAGCGGGCGTGATTGAAGGGTCACCAAATCGCATCTCCCGAAAGGGGGAGCACCCGGGACACAGGGCATGACGCAGATCATGTCCGGGCCGAAAGCGCGGAGGAACACGCGCATTAAAAGGAGGGATCAATGAAGAAGTTTCTGATGATGTCGTCGGCACTGGCTTTGATGGCTGGCGTCTCTGGTCCGGCGCTTGCGCAGGAGGCTCCCGTCGCCGCGGCGGACAACGACGCCGAAGCAATCGGCGACATCGTCGTGACCGCACGCCGGCAGAGCGAAAGCATCCGCGATATCCCCGATGCCATTCAGGCCTTTGGCAGTGACACGCTGGAACAGGCCGGAGTCACGTCGGTCAATGATCTGTCCAGCCTCGTCTCCGGCTTTCATGTCGTCGAGGCGCAGCAACCCGGCGTTTCAATGGTCAATATTCGCGGGATCGGCCAGAGCCGTTTCAGCGAACCGCCGATTGCCGTCGTGATCGACGGAGTGCAGCAGGTTTCGCCGAATCAGCTGACGCAGGATCTGTTCGATATCGAGCAGATCGAGTTTCTGAAGGGCCCGCAAGGCGCGCTCTATGGACGCAATGCGTTGGGAGGGGCGATCAATATCGTCACCCGCAAGCCGCGCGACTATTTCGAAGGCAGTGTTCAGGCGAGCTACGCCGAAGGCAAGGATTACAAGGTCGGCGGCTTCATTTCGACCCCGATCGGCGACGTCGCGGGGCTGCGCATTGCGGCAAGCTATCGCAACCGCGATGGGCAAATCTACAACACGACGCTCGACGAAAATGTCGATTTTGATGAAACATACACCGTGCGCGGTTCGCTGTTGTTGAAGCCGAACGACCAGGTCGAGATCGACTTTTCGGGCAGCTATCTGGACCAGAAAGGCGGCGCGGCCTATTATGCTTTGGGCCCGGCCAATGCCCCGCGCGAGCCGGTTACCGCCAATATTCTGGGTGTCGGTACGCGCAAGCTCGGCGATGCGTCGGTCAAATTCAAACTGGATACGGGCGATGTGACCCTTCAGTCGGTTACCGCCTATTCTTCGGTACAATCCTATATTTCGGAGGATCTGGAGTGGTTGCCGGCCGATCTGCTTTCGGCAACGCAGTCCGTCAGGGTGAATGCCATGACGCAAGAACTGCGCCTGTCCTCCAATAACCCGGCGGCTCGTCTGCGCTGGGTCGCCGGGGTCTATTATCTTCATCTCGACCAGAAGATCGATACCAGTCTGTTCCTGCGTCCCGATCTCACAGGACTCCCCGCTCCGGTGCGGGCCGATCGCCTTTCCACAAAAGACGACAACAATGCCTATGCCGCCTTTGGCCAGCTCGTCTATGCTCTAACCGATCGGTTCGAAGTCACCGCGGCGCTGCGCTACGATATCGATGATCGGCGTCAGACCGACTATACGCCGCTCTATGCCGTGGTACCGGGCTTGCCCCGGGTCTATGATGCTACCTTCCGGTCGTTGCAGCCCAAAGTGTCGCTGGCTTACAAGCTGGAAGGTAGCAATCTCCTCTATGCGACCGCGGCAAAGGGGTTCCGCAGCGGCGGGTTCAATAATAATTCGGTGGTCACGCGCCAGTTCGGGAAAGAAGAATTGTGGAACTATGAGTTCGGTTTCAAAACCGCGCTTGCCGACCGCAAACTCTTTGTGAACGGCGCTGCCTTTTACACGCCGATTACCGATCGTCAGGTTTATGGCCTCGACCTGCGCGTCGGTGCCGCGCAGTTCATCGCCAATCCCATTCCCAAATCGCACATCGTGGGCGCCGAGCTGGAGGTGACGGCGGTGCCCGTGCAGGGCCTCAACATCAGCTTTGGCGGCACGGTGCTGCGCACCAAGATCGATGAATATGACACAAGCGTGTTCGCCGGGACCTCGACCAACGGCGATTATAACGGCAACCGGCTCAATCAGGTACCGGAATGGAGCATCAACGCCGCTGTCCAGTACACGGCCGAACTCGGCGGCGGCAGCAAGCTGATCCCGCGCTTCGATATCAGCGGATCCGGCGGGCATTATTACTGGGAGATCGATAATGCCGATCGACGCGATACGGTATGGCTTGCCAACGCCCGCCTGACTTACCGCACCGATCGGTTCGAGGTGGCGGTGTTCGCTAACAACCTGTTCGATGTCGCATATGACATGGAATATGTCTCGCCCGCATCCAGCGGGCATATTGCCGGCCTGGGTTTGGGCGCGCGCAATCCGCCGCGGCAGATCGGCGTCAATACGCGGATCAATTTCTAGATATCGCCCGGCCCGGTTGGGGGCAGCTTCGTTGCCCTCAAAGCTGGCACAGGCAATATTTCAGGAAGGAAAGAATGCGATGGCAAAAGCAACTCTGACGAGAAAATTTGCCGCGCCCGCCGATGCGGTCTGGCAATATGTTCGCTGGCATGGCGTTGCAAAACTGGATCAATATTCCGGCGACTTTTTTGAAAGGATCGAGTTCGACGGCGATATCGAACAGGTCGGCATCACCAAAACCATCTATCCCTATGGGGGGCATCCGATCCTCGAACGGCTTGAGGAATTAAATGTCGAGGAACGCAGCTACCGCTACCGGTTGCTCGATGTCGGCGATCTGCCGGTCACCGATTATTGCGGCTATGTGCGTGTTACCCCCGCCGGCCCCGATGCCTGTCACCTGAAGATCGAGTGCGAATTCACCCCCGTCGGTGTGGCGGCCGCTGCGTGGGATCAGACATGGACCGAAATGGAAACATGTCTGATGGACGAGATTGCGCGGCTCGTTGAGAATATGGCTCCAGATGTCCAAAACGCCGCCGTCTGATCATGGCGCAGCCGGCCCGCAGTCTCTATCTGCCGCGCTGTGGACGCATCGAACGCCGGCATTTGAGCGAGGCCTGCCTCTCCGGGGGCGAGCTATCGCCGATGTCGCCATCGTGGGTGCAGGTTATTCGGGGCTGTCGTCCGCGTTGCACCTTGCCACGCTGGGGTATGAGGTCGCCGTCATAGAGTCCGGCCGACCGGGCGGCGGAGCCTCCGGGCGCAATGCCGCCGGCTGGATTCCTGCCTATCTCGATCGCACCCCCGATGATGTCGAGGCGCTTCTGGGGGAAACGGCGGGGCGGGCGCTCAATATGATGATAGCCGAGGGCGCCCGGTTGGTTCCCGCGCTGATCGAGGCGCATGGCATAGCTGCCGATATGAAGCGGTCGGGGATATTGGTTGCCTCGGGTGCGCCGAAGGAGGCCGCGGCGTTGCGTGCGTTGGCGGCGTCATGGAACGCGCGCGGCGGCCATGTCGATTTCGTCGATCATGCAGAGGCACGCCGCATTTCGGGTAGCTGCCGTTTCAACCAAGGGCTGCTCTACCGCGACGCCGGAACGCTCAACCCCTTCGCTTATGCGACGGGGCTGGCGGAGGCTGCATGTGTTGCCGGCGTCACCATTTATTGCGGTCAACCAGCGATCGGCATCGATCGCGACGGCGAGCGCTGGCGGGTGCGAGCGCCCCGGGGCGAACTGATCGCGTCCCATGTGCTGATCGCGACCGAAGGCTATGCGGCGAACGCCACGCTGTGGCCTGCACTGGAGCGTTGCTGCTATCATGTGCCGATGGCAATGATTGCGTCGGAACCGGCGCCTGAAGTCGCGGCGCGGATGATGCCGGCTGGCATCCCGGTCAGCGATACCAATAAAAGCAACCCGTTCTGGTCGATGGCCGATGCCGACGGCCGGATCGTCGCGTCGCTGCTGCCGCCACGTCGCTATAGCGTGAGCGCGGCCGAGGTCGCGCGGCCCTATGAGGCCAAACTCCGGCGCCTGTACGGCGATGTCCCGGCGCTGCGCTGGTCGCATTTCTGGATCGGCACCGTTGCCATATCGGCCGAGCGTATCCCCCGCCTGCTGTCGCTGGCGCCTGGCGTTCACGCGATCGGGGGCTTTTCGGGGCAGGGCATTGGCGCGGCGACGGCTGCAGGGCGCGAATACGCCAGGCTGATCGATGGCGGCGGCGATCCCGCGGCATGCCGTCTGCCCATTCTCGAGCCGCGCGCGCTGCCGATGCGCCGCGCAATACCCTTTCTCGTCCGCCATGTGGCGGCACCGCTGGCGCGCTCGATCGATCGCTCATACCGCCGCCCGCCGTCCCCCTCGCTGGAGAATTGATCATGCCCATTGCCACCGTTGCTGAACGTATCGAGGCTCCCGCCGATGCAGTGTGGAATCATATCAGCTGGCATGGCGTCGAACGTCTCGCCGGCGGCTTGTTCAAGCGCATCGAATTTTTTGGAGACGTGCCGGAGGTCGGGATCACCAAGCGCCTGTACCTCGCCCAAGGCCTTCCGGTGCTTGAACGGCTCGAGGCGGTGAATGAGACTGACCGGACCTATCGTTACCGCGTGATTGATTGCGGCTCGATGCCGATCACCGATTATTCAGGCTATGTCCGGGTGACGCCTTGCGGACCCGACGCCTGTTTCCTCAAGATCGAATGCGAATTCACGCCCGTCCTCGTCTCCGAAGAGGAGTGGGCGGAAACATGGCGCGCAATGGAAGCGTCGTTAATCGAGCAGGTCCGCGGCCTCGTTGCAGCACCGCGCTTCGGGGAATGAATGGGGAAAGGGGGGAGGCGGCGTCCCCCCTTTGGTTGGCTACGCACGCTCGTCGCGAGCCATATGATCGCGCTCATCCCGCACCGCGCCAAAGGAGCGCGATGATTTCGACACCATAAGGTCAGGAGAGTCAGTATGAACGCGCCCACCGCCAATCCGCAGGACAAACTCTATATCCGCGAACCCATTCCCGTGGCGGAGCGCAAGCGCGTCACCGGGATGCACGTTCCGCGAGAGGGCGAGGACGGGCTGTTCAGCCAGACCTGGTTCCCGATCGCGCTGTCCGAGGAAGTTCCGGTCGGGACCATCATCGGCCGCGATTTCCTCGACGGCCGCGTGGTCATCTATCGCGGCGTCGACGGCATTGCGCGAATCCAGAGTGCTTATTGCCCGCATATCGGGGCCGACCTTGCGGTGGGGACGGTCATAGAAAATCGCGTCCAGTGCGCGTTCCACAAATGGGAATATGATACAAACGGCATGTGTGTGAAAACCGGCGCGGGCTTTCCGCCCCCCGCGAACGCCTGCCTCTACACCTTTCCGGTAACCGAGCGTTTCGGCATCATCTACGTCTTCAACGGTCACGAGCCGCTGTGGCAGCTTCCCGATTTTGAATATGCCGACGATGAACTCGTCTCCAGCGCCTTTGTGTCCGAACTATATAACTGCGATCCATGGATTTTCGCATCGAACACCCCCGATACCCAGCATGTCGCGGTTGTCCACGGTTTTCGTTTCAAGGCCGACGATCCGTCGAAGACCTGCGCCTGGGAGGATTGGGGCTTTCGCATGAAGATCGACGCCTGGCATCAGGATGACGAGGACCTGTCGTGGGAAGCCGGCATCTACGGCACCAGCATCTTCCTTCAGCAGGGAATGACCGACGGCTGGTGGCTCGGCATCGCGGCAGGCTTTTCGATGCCGCGCCCGGGGACGCACGTCGTGTACATCTCGGCACTCGTCCGCAATGTCGAGATGGAAGGCGGCAAGACGATTCAGGAGCGGCTCGACTATGGCAAAATGCTCCTCGCCCGCACCGCAGCGGAAGACAAGCCGATCCTCGACAGTATCCACCACCGCGTGGGTTTCCTGACCAAGGCCGATACTGCGCTCGGCAAATATTTCCGCTTCCTGCAAACTTATCCGCGGGCGCACCCCTCGGCCGATTTCATTCGCTGATTTTTCTGGAGTTACCAGCATGTCCAATACTGCCCCCGACGCGATCAAGGCGGTCATCAAGGAACGTAGCGACCTGTTCGAGCGCAATTTTGCCGCCGGCGACGCCGCCGGACTGGTGCGCGATTATTATGTCTCCGACGATCTGGAACCCGTCGTCTCGGCTGGCGATGGTCCCGCGCTCGTCGGTCACGCCGCGATCACCGCGCTGTTCGAAGGCTTTACCGGTGCGTTTGAAAAGGCGCGTCAGGTCCCGCGCTTCATCCGCGCCGATGGCGATCTCGCCTATGAGGTTTCGAATTCTTATCTGACGCCGAAAGGCGGCGGTGAGGAAGTCGAATATCGCTATGTCGCAACCTGGCGGCGGTGTGACGACACGTGGCGCGTCGATTCCGACTTCTTCGCCCCCGGCCCGCTGGTTTGACGCCGTGGCCAATTTTGAAGTCGCCGCGCGGTTCGATGCCCCTGCGGATCTCGTCTGGTCTTTTGTGAGCTGGGAGGGGATGCCCCGGCTGACGGAAGGCGGGTTTTTCACCAGCGCGGATTTTCCGGCGGGCCCCGAGGTGCGCCCCGGGGCGCTGCGCCGCGTGACTACGCCCGATGGGTCGGCCTTTATCGAGCAACTGGTCGAGCAGAGCAGTGGAGCGGTGCACATATGCCGTTATACGTTGGTCGATACCGGGCCATTCCCTCTGACCGACTATAGCGGGGTCGTGGTGGTGACGCCGGCAGGCGAGGGCTGTTGTCTCAAATTTGGGCACAACGCGACCTTGGTCGATATCTCGGAAGATGGGTGGCGAGCGTCCTGGCTTGCGATCGAACATCAGGTGTTCGATTTCATCCGCGGCAAAATTGCCGAGAACGCCAACTCCTGAATTAGGCGCATTGTCCGCGCGGTGGCTGGCGAGACTCGCCTCTGCCGGACTGCGCGAAGGGCGGAATAGGGATCAATGCAATTCGACGTGGTGATTGTGGGCGCGGGGCATGGCGGCGCGCAGGTGGCGATGATGCTGCGCACGCAGAAATTTGCCGGCAGCATCGCGATCATCGGCGACGAACCCGAGCTTCCCTATGAGCGCCCGCCGCTGTCGAAGGAATATTTCGCAGGCGAGAAGGAATTCGAACGCATCCAGCTGCGTCCCGCGA
>NZ_DATMST010000084.1:0-8815 GCF_035565275.1 Sphingopyxis sp. | reverse complement strand
GCCGCGGCGATGAGCGGGGCGGGCCAGCTCGCGGTGGGTCGACGCCCGCGCGTTGCGATCGTGACGACCGGCGATGAACTCGTTCAGCCCGGACGTCCGCTTGCCGCCGGCCAGATCCCCGACAGCAACGGCGTGATGCTCGCGGCGATGCTTGCGGGCGAGGTCGCCGGGCCCGTCCTGCCGCACCATATCGGCGACGACCGCGCCCGACTTTCCAATGGCCTCAGGGAACTCGCGCGACGTCATGACGTCATCGTCACCGTCGGCGGTGCATCGGTCGGCGATCACGATCATGTCCGCGGCGCGCTCGACGATGCCGGCGGACAGCTCGATTTCTGGCGGATCGCGATGCGGCCGGGCAAACCGCTGATCGCCGGGACGCTGGACGGGGCGATCCTGCTCGGCCTGCCCGGCAATCCCTCCTCGGCATTCGTCACTGCGACGCTGTTCCTCCTGCCGCTCGTCCGTCATCTTGCCGGAGCCCGCGATCCCTTGCCTGCGGTGCAGCGGGCACTGCTTGCCGCACCGCTTCCCGCGGGTGGCACGCGGCGCGATTATCTGCGCGCACGCATCGAAAACGGCCGCCTGACGCCGCTCATCGGGCAGGAAAGCGGGCGAACGCTGCCGCTCGCCTCGGCGAACGCGCTGCTGCTCCGCGAGATCGGCGCCCCGCCGCGCGATACCGGCGACGTCGCGGACTATATCGTCATCGCTTGACAAGTTCCGCTTTGTTCCACTATCGTTCTCAATATGTCCGGCTCAGGTTCGTCCCGGCCCTCATGGAGAATGACCGATGTTGACCGCGAAGCAGCATGAACTGCTCCACTTCATCCAGGAACGGCTTGATTCGAGCGGCATTTCGCCCTCGTTCGAAGAAATGAAGGAAGCGCTCGGACTGAAATCGAAATCGGGTATACACCGGTTGATAAGCGCCTTGGAAGAAAGGGGTTTTCTCCGCCGCCTGCCCAATCGTGCACGCGCGCTGGAAGTGCTGAAGGTGCCCGAGGCGGCGAAACCCGCCGTGCGCGACGATCGCGACAATGTCGTCCCGCTCCGCAAGGCTCCGCCGGCACTCAAGCCGATCGCCGCCAACGACATCATCGAGGTACCCTTGCACGGCAAGATCGCCGCGGGCGTGCCGATCGAGGCGTTCGAGGATCACAACAATCTCGCCGTTCCCGCCGCGCTGCTCGGAGCGGGCGAACATTATGCGCTCGAAGTCTCGGGCGACTCGATGGTCGAGGCCGGCATTTTCGACGGCGACTATGCGCTGATCCAGAAAGCGAGCACCGCGCGCGAGGGCGATATCGTCGTTGCGCTCGTCGACGGGCAGGACGCGACGCTCAAATATTTCCGGCGCGAAGGCCAGATGATCCGGCTTGATCCCGCGAACAGCGCCTATGAACCACAGCGCTACCCGGCCGAACGCGTCATCGTGCAAGGGCGTCTGTCGGGATTGCTTCGTCGTTACCACTAAGCTGTTGCGGACGGCGCCAAGGGTGTTCATCCCCGGCGCGCAGCGCGGAGACGGCTTCGGGCGTTTCATCGAGATAGAGCGCAAGCCCGCCGGTTTCGGTCAGGCTGTCGCGATCGATCGTCATCCAGCGCCCCGCGCATTCATGCGGCAGCCAGCGGTCGCTGATCACGATATCGGCCGCAGCGCATGCGGCTGCCATGTCGCTCCCTTCGATCCGGTCGCGACCGCGCGATGCAAGGATCACGCGCACGGCGTTTCCCGCGCCTTGGCGCCAGCGGCAGAAGTCGCGGTTGCATTCGACGTGATCGAGGTCGGCGAGCGCCGCGAGCGGTGCATCGACGCCCGCCGCCTCGGCCATCGTATCGCGGACATAATCGCCCGCCCGGTCGCGGAGCAGCGCATAGCCGCCATCGGGCAGCGCGGCAGCGATGTGACGGCCATCCCCGGTCACGAGGATATCGGGCCGCGGCTGCACGAGCAGCGCAATCATTCCGACTAGCAGCGGGATCGCTCCCAGACGGCGCCAGTCGCTCTGCCAGAGCAGCAACCACAGGCCGCCCGAGACTGCGAGCGCAAAGCCCCATGGCGGGAAGGTTGGCAGCATGGCAACGGCGCCGGGCGCGTTCGCGACCCCATGCGCGATCCCGATCAGCACGTGTAGCGCCCGTTCGGTCACCCACCACAGCGGGGCGCCCAGGCCAACGCTGTCGAGCGCGAGCGCCAGCGCTTCGGCGGGCATGATGACAAAGGTCGTCAGCGGAATCGCGACGACGTTGGCGAGCGCGCCGTACAGCCCCGCCTTGTGAAAATGGAACAGCGCGATCGGCGCGAGCGCGATTTCGACCACCAGGCCGGTGATCAAAAGCCCCCCGACCCCGCGTCCGGCGCGCCATATCAGGGGCTCGTCGCGGCGCGCGAGAAAGCGG
The DNA here is from genome assembly GCF_035565275.1 of Sphingopyxis sp. Lineage (GTDB taxonomy): Bacteria > Pseudomonadota > Alphaproteobacteria > Sphingomonadales > Sphingomonadaceae > Sphingopyxis. The sequence continues at coordinate 6,412 of NZ_DATMST010000084.1, read as the reverse complement.
CGCATCGGACGGCTCTCGTGCAGCGCGATGATCGCCGTGACCGCGGCGAAACTCAGCTGGAAGCTCGGCCCCGCAAGCGATTCGGGGCGCCAGATCAGGACGATCAGCGCTCCGGCCGCCACCAGCCGCAAGGTGAGCGCTTCACGCCCCATCAGGAAGGCGACGAGCACGAGCAGCGCGGCGATGAACGAGCGCAGCGTCGGCACCTCGGCGCCGGCAAGCACTGTGTAACCGCCACCGGCGAGCGCCCCGGCGGCGGCGGCGAGCGGCAGGACATAGCCGGCGAGTGCGAGCCGCCGGCTGAGCGCAAGCAATCGCAGCGTCAGGAACATCGCAAAACCGACGACCGCGGTCACATGGAGCCCGCTGATCGACAGCAGGTGCGCAAGCCCGCTGCGACGCATGGCGTCATCGTCGGCTTCGCTGATCGCCCCACGGTCGCCGGTCACGAGCGCAGCGGCGATGCCCCCGGCCGACCCGTCAACCTGTCCGTGGATATGCGCGCTCAGTCTTGCCCGCAGCGGTGGCGCAGCGGCGCCTGTCCCCCGCACGCGCGCGACATCGCCCAGCACCGTTCCGACCGCGCCGATCCGGTCGAACCATGCCCGCTGCGCAAAATCATACCCGCCGGGAAGGCTCGCGGTGGGCGGCGGCATCAACCGTGCCCGAACGCCGACCGTCTCGCCCTCGGCAAGATCTGACGCCTGCTCGCCGCGCAAGGTCAGCCGCACGCGCGGCGGCAGGTCACTCCGTGCGCGGGGCAGCGCGACGATGCGAACCTGCCCTTTCGCCGGCAACGGCTCGACGCGCTCGACGATAGCGGAAAACTGGGTCGTGACCGGCCCGGCAAGCACAGGTGCCGCCACCCAGAGTGAACGTACCCAGATAAGCAGCACCCCCGTCGCCGCCACGCCGCACCCGACGACAACCATGCGCCCCAGCCGGCTCCGCCAGCCGATCAACAGGCCGGCCAGCATCCCGCCAGCGAGCAGCAGGAGCAACCCGATCCAGTGTGCTTTCGCCGGTAGCGCGAACCAGCCCGCGATGCCCGCGCCGAGCGCCACGGGCAGCCACAGCCCGATCCGCTCGCGTTCCGTCTCCAGCCGCGCCTCGATCGCCTCGGCCAGCCTGTACCCCCGGCTTGCCCAGCGCACGGCAATGGGCGTTTGAAGCAGCCTTGTCGCCATGCTAGGGGCTCCCCCGATCCCCGTCCCGAAAGACGGCAAACTGAGTGAAAGAGGCCTTGGTGGCAACCGAAAATCAAACCGATATGACCGAAGCGACCCTCGAAGCGACCGGTGCCGATGTGGTGACGCGCTTCGCCCCTTCGCCGACCGGCTTTCTGCATATCGGCGGTGCCCGCACCGCGCTGTTCAACTGGCTGTTCGCGCGTCATCACGGCGGAAAATTCCTGCTCCGGATCGAGGATACCGACCGCGCGCGGTCGACCGATGCCGCGATCGACGCTATTATCGACGGGATGCAGTGGCTCGACCTCGACTGGGACGGAGAGACGGTTTTCCAGTTCGCGCGCGCACCGCGGCATGCCGCGGTCGCGAACGAACTGCTCGCGAAGGGCGAGGCCTATCGCTGCTACCTTACCCAGGACGAACTCGCCGCGATGCGCGCCGAAGCGCAGGAAAAGCGCCTGCCCTTCCGCGTTCGCAGCCCTTGGCGCGACCGAGACGACGGCGACCCGGCGGCGCCGCACGTTATCCGTCTGCGCGCACCGCAGGACGGCGCAGTAACGATCGCCGACAAGGTTCAGGGCGAGGTGACGGTCCAGAACGCCGAACTCGACGATTTCGTCCTGCTGCGCAGCGACGGCACCCCGACCTATATGCTCAGCGTCGTCGTCGACGATAACGACATGGGCGTGACGCACGTCATCCGCGGCGATGACCATCTCAACAACGCGTTCCGCCAACTCGCGCTGATCCGGTCGATGAACTGGCGCGAGCCCGTTTACGCCCATGTCCCGCTGATTCACGGTGCCGACGGCGCAAAGCTGTCGAAGCGCCATGGCGCGCTGGGCGTCGACGCGTACCGCGACGAAATGGGCTATCTGCCCGAAGCGGTGAATAACTATCTTCTCCGCCTCGGCTGGGGTCACGGCGACGACGAGATCATCAGCCGCGAGCAGGCGACCCAGTGGTTCGACCTTGACCATGTCGGCCGTTCGCCGTCGCGTTTCGACTTCAAGAAGCTCGAAAATCTCAACGGCCATTATCTTCGCGAGGCTGACGATGGCCGCCTCGCCGACCTCGTTGCGTCGCGCGTCGAAAATCTCGTTGGTCGCGCGCTCGATGGGATCGACCGCGACCTGCTCACGCGCGCGATGGAATCGCTGAAACCGCGTGCCAAGACGCTCGACGAAGTCGCCGAGGGTGCAATCTTCCTTTTCCAGCCGGACCCGTTGCCGGTGGACGAGAAAGCGGGCGAGGTGTTAAAGGCCACGCCCGAAGGCCTGCTTGCTGCCGTAACGGAGCGACTGCGCGGGCTGAATGACTGGACGACAGAAGAGCTGGATGCCGCCGTGCGCGCCGAAGCCGAAGCCGCCGGACTGGGGCTCGGAAAACTCGCGCAACCTTTACGCGCTGCGCTAACCGGCCGAACCGTTTCCCCGGGGATTTTCGACGTGCTGCTGTTGCTCGGGCGAGATGTCAGCCTGGCGCGACTTGACGCAGCGCAACATTTTCCGGCAGGGGCGTAGCCTCTCTCTCCCCGCCGTCAGTACAGGGAATAAAATATGACCGACACCGCGAAAATCACGCTGGGCGACAAGACCGTCGACAGCCCTGTCCTGTCGGGCACCGTCGGCCCCGACGTCGTCGACATCCGCAAATTCTACGCCCAGACCGGTGCGTTCACCTATGATCCCGGCTTCACTTCGACCGCGAGCTGCGAATCGCAGATCACCTATATCGACGGCGACGAAGGCGTCCTGCTCCACCGCGGCTATGCGATCGGCGATCTCGCCGAACATTCAAGCTTCATGGAAACCTGCTACCTGCTGCTGAACGGCGAGCTGCCGAACGCGCAGGAACTGGCCGATTTCGATAATACGATCACGCGCCACACGATGCTGCACGAACAGCTTGCAACCTTCTACCGCGGTTTCCGCCGCGACGCGCACCCGATGGCCGTCATGTGTGGCGTCGTCGGCGCACTCAGCGCCTTTTATCACGACTCGACCGAGATTCACGATCCGCATCAGCGCATGATCGCGAGTCATCGTCTGATCGCGAAAATGCCGACGATCGCGGCGATGGCGTATAAATATTCGGTCGGCCAACCGTTCGTCTATCCTGACAACAAGCTCAGCTACACCGGCAATTTCCTGCGGATGACCTTCGGCGTCCCCGCCGAGGAATATGAGGTCGTTCCCGCCGTCGAGCGCGCGCTCGACCGCATCTTCATCCTCCACGCCGACCACGAACAGAATGCGTCGACCTCGACCGTCCGCCTCGCGGGCTCGTCGGGCGCAAACCCGTTCGCGTGCATCGCGGCAGGCATCGCCTGTCTCTGGGGCCCCGCGCACGGCGGCGCGAACGAAGCCGCGCTCAACATGCTGCGCGAAATCGGCCGCCCTGAACGCATTCCCGAATATATCGCGCGTGCAAAGGACAAGGACGATCCGTTCCGCCTGATGGGCTTCGGTCACCGCGTCTACAAGAACTATGACCCGCGCGCGACGGTGATGCAGAAGACCGTGCGCGAAGTGTTCGACGCGCTGAAAGTTAACGACCCGGTTTTCGAAGTTGCGCTGCAGCTCGAGGAAATGGCGCTCAACGACCCCTATTTCGTCGAGAAAAAGCTGTTCCCGAACGTCGATTTCTATTCGGGCGTGATCCTGTCGGCGATCGGTTTCCCGACGACGATGTTCACCGCGCTCTTCGCGCTCGCCCGCACCGTCGGCTGGGTCGCGCAGTGGAACGAAATGATCTCGGATCCCGCACAGAAGATCGGCCGCCCGCGCCAGCTCTACACCGGCCCGACGCATCGTCCGTTCGTCCCGGTCGACAAGCGGTAATCGAGCGAAATATCGAAAACGAAAAAGGGGCCGTTCCGCGGCCCCTTTTTTTGCTTTTACGGCATTAGTCGACAGATTGCGGACGTCGCGCCATCATCATAAACTTGCGAATTCCGTAAGGGGAGGCATCGTGGAAGCCGTTGGAATCGCTATATGGTGCTTAAGTTCAGGCGCGATCATCTACTTTAGCAGGTATTTTCTCCCTGACTGGTGGGCAAGGGTTCGAGGTCGCGAGCGCCCTCCCGGCTATAGCCGCAAAGCAACTATTGGTGGTTGTTTATCTATGGCGATCATTTGGGTCGGGATTGGCCTTATGATGCTATTGGAAAGGTTGGCAGCCTCATAGCGCCACTTCCGCTCACCGTCCCAATGCCGCCACCCGATCAGCCGCCATCCCGCGCCGGCAGGCTCAACGTAAAGCGCGCACCCTGCCCCGGCGCGCTGTCGACGGTCAGATCGCCGTCCATCGCGCGCGCCAGACGCCGCGCTATATAGAGGCCGAGGCCCGATCCGCCGCTGTCGGTGCGGCCCAACCGCTCGAATTTCTCGAACACCACCGCCTGCTGATCGGCGTCGATCCCCTGCCCCTGATCTGCAACGGTGATCGTCGCGCGATCGCCTTCGCGGTCGACGCGGATCCATATCTGGGAATTTTCAGGCGAATAGCGGATGGCATTGCCAAGCAGGTTCAGCAGCACCTGCAGCACGCGGCGGAACTCGCCGGTGGCCGGCGCCCGATCATCGGTGCGCGGCGCATCGATATGGATGCCCTTCTCTTCTGCCTTCATGCCGAGCAGTCCGACCGCGCGGCGCGCCAGATCGCCAAGATCGATTTCGTCACGCGCCGCCTTGAACCCCGGACGCTCGATATTCTGTAGGTCGGCGAGATCGTCGACCAAGCCCAGCAAATGCCGCCCCGCGTGCGCAATATCGCCGGCATAGCGCGCATAATCGGCGCGGATCGGTCCGTCGAACTGCCCCGAAATCGTTTCCGCCGTCGCAATGATGCGGCTCAGCGGCCCGCGCAGCGCGCCGTCGATCCGCCGCCCGAACTGCGGATCGGACAGCGGAAGCGATCCGAATGCGGGATCGACCAACGCCCCCCCGCGCGCTGGCTCGGCCGGAGCCTGTGCGCCGGTGAGTGCAGCCAGGCCGCGGAAGCCTGTGAAGCGTCCGGTGGCGTCAAATAAGGCTTCGCCCGACAGCGTCATCGCGACGCGCGCCGCTGGCGCATCGACCTGGACGCGCTGACCTTCAAAGCGCGCTTGCCGCGCGAGCGCGCGCAGCACCGGAAAGCGCCCGTCGTCGTCGGGCTGCAGCTCGAACAGTTCGGACAGCGAGCGTCCTTCCCATCCGCCCGGCACCGCCGGAGCGTCGGATGCGGCGCGGAGCGCGACCACACGCAATTGCTGGTCACATTCCCATGCCCAGCTTCGTGATACCGCTGCGCTGTCGGTTATTGCCGGGATCTGCGGCTGCGCGGCCGTATGCGCACGCCAGTCGGTGATCTCGAGGCTTGCGCCATCGGCGTCGGGTATGATGCGAACCAGCGCGTGGATATCGCTGTGATCGTCGGCAGCATGTAGCGGCCGGCTGATATCGTGATGCAGCCGCTGCGCCAGCGCGACGAGCCGCGCGAGGTGCGGCAACGCCAGCGGGCTGTCGAGCCCCGCACCGGCGCGCTGCTGCAGGCGCAACAGGGGCGCATCAGCGCTGACCAACGCGCCCGACCGGTCGATCCGGCCCCGTATGATTCGCTCGCTCACCGCGTGGGTGCTCCGGTCGGGGGAGACCCGGCATGGTCTACGCTCACCGCGCGCGCTGGCAACATCGCCAGCGAAGCCTCGAGCGGCGCCAGTGCCGCGTAATCAAGCCGCAATGGCGCGAGCAGCGTCGGCAGCGCCGCACTCTCGGCGGTGAGCAGCGCCAGCGCCATATCACCATAGCTCCGGTCATGCGCCGCCGCGGCTAGCGCGATCAGCGTTGACCAGTCATGGCGCGCAATCGCCGCAATCGCCATCTCGGGCAGCGCCGTGCCCAGTGTCTCGAAATAATGCCTCGCGGCGCCGGCAATGCCCGACTCGCCGGCCTGTTTTTCGGTGGCCATCCGGACCGCATCGCCCAATTCGGCAGCGCGCGTGCGATCCGCGCTCACTTCGGCCAGCCGCCACGCGGCAATGTCGAGCAGCAACGCCCGGAATATTTCACCGTCGAGATCGGCGATCGCGAGCGCAGGATGGCCCAGCGCGTCGAAACGGCGCCGATCGGCGATCCGTAGCGCGAGATAGGCGCGATCGGAATCGGAGAGCGGCCTGCCCGCGGCCTGCGTGTCGACCGCCGCTTCGTCGCCTTCGGCGCCGATCGGCGGCGCGCTTGCGC
>NZ_DATMST010000083.1:0-2531 GCF_035565275.1 Sphingopyxis sp. | reverse complement strand
CGCGGGCGCGTCAGCTGGTCGCCCAGCCCGGCGAGGAAGGTCCGCGCCGGGCTGGGCTCAAGCGCCATCATCGGCGAGCCGTGCGAAAGGAAAAGGCTCGGGAGACGGCGCATCGGTTCAGGCCGCGAGCTTCGCGGCGGTGTTCGCGACGCGTTCGCCAAGATAACGCGCACCGCCGAGGTCCGCTTCGCCGGGTTGGCGCGATCCGTCGCCGTCAGCGACCGTCGTCGCGCCATAGGGCGCGCCGCCCTTGACCTCGTCGACGCCCATCTGACCGGCATAGCCATAGTCGAGCCCGATGATCGTCATGCCGAAATGCAACAGGTTGGTGAGGACCGAGAAGAGCGTGGTTTCCTGCCCGCCGTGCTGCGATGCGGTCGAGGTAAAGGCGGCGCCGACCTTGCCGTTCAGCCTGCCCTGTGCCCAGACGCCGCCGGCGGTGTCCCAGAAGCTCGCCATCTGGCTCGACATGCGGCCGAAGCGGGTGGGCGTGCCGACGACGATCGCATCATAATTTGCGAGTTCGTTGGGGTCGCTCAGCAGCGGATGCGCGGTATCGGTCTTGAAGCCCGCGGCCTGCACGACCGCAGCGGGAGCGGTTTCGGCGACGCGGCGGATGTCAACCTCGGCGCCTGCGGCGCGCGCGCCTTCGGCGACGGCGTCAGCCATCTGCTCGATATGACCGTAACTCGAATAATAGAGCACCAGAACCTTGGCCATCGTTGCGTCCTTTCGTTGAGGGAAATCGGGAAGGGGGTGGGCCGCCGCCGGGGAGGGGGAGGGAGGGCGGCGGCCCGAGGGGGTCAGGCGGCCTGTTTCAGCCCGTCGATCGCCGTGGTCGCACGGGCGATCGCCTCGCCGTCCATCTGGTGGCCATCGGCGGCGATGAAATGGACGTCGGTGATGCCGATGAAGCCGAGGATATGGCGCAGATAGCCGCTGGCAAAGTCAACCTGGCTGCCGAGCGGGACCCCGCCCGAGGCGAAGACGACATAGGCGCGCTTGCCTTTCAGCAGGCCTTCGGCACCGGCTTCGCCATAGCGGAAGGTGCGGCGTGCGCGGGTCACCTGATCGATCCACGCCTTCAGCGACGCGGGGATGGCGAAATTATAGATCGGTGCGGTGATGATGATCGTATCGGCGGCTTCCAGTTCCGCGATCAGCTCTTCCGATCCGGCAAGCAGCGCCTTCTGCTCGTCGCTGCGTGCGGCTTCGTCGGTGAAATTGGCGCCGACCCAGCTTTCGGTGAGATAGGCGGGCGGCGTGACGTTGAGGTCGCGGCGGATGACGGCGGCTCCATAGCCCTGCTCGACGAGGCGGCTTTCGAGCTGGTCGGCGAGGAGGCGGGTGGTCGAGCCCGATTGGCGGGCGCTGGCGTCGATGCGAAGAATATTGCTCATGTCGGGTTCCTTGAATGCACGGGAGAAAAGGGGGTGGGCCGCCGCCGGGGGAGGGGGAGGGCGGCGGCCCGGGGGCTGGTCAGAGGCTGTCGACCAGCACCAGTTCGGCGTCGTCGATGGCTTCGACCCTGATTGTGCCGACATCGCGGAGCGCGATGCCGTCGCGGGGATCGGCGTCCTCGCCGTTGACGCGGATGCGGCCCTTGGCGGCGACCAGATAGGCGTGGCGTCCGGCTTCGAGGTCGTACGATACGCTTGTCCCGGCATTCACCGTTGCGGCAGCGACACGGGCGTTGGCGCGGATCGGCAGTGCCCCGGAGCTTTCAACGTCACCCTCGATGCCGCTCGCCAGCGTCACGAACTGGCCCGAACGGTCGGCCTGCGGAAACTGGCGGGCGCCCCAGCCGGGATTGCCGCCGTCACGGTCGGGCATGATCCAGATCTGGAACAGCGTCGTTTCCTCATCCTCGAGGTTGAACTCGCTGTGCGTCACGCCGGTGCCGGCGCTCATCACCTGAACATCGCCCGCGGCGGTGCGGCCGGCGTTGCCCATGGAGTCGCGGTGGCTGATCGCGCCGGTGCGGACATAGGTGATGATTTCCATGTCGCGGTGCGGATGCGGGGGGAAACCCGACTGCGCCGCGATGGCATCGTCGTTCCAGACGCGCAGTGCGCCCCAGCCCATACGCTTCGGATCGTGATAATTCGCGAAAGAGAAATGGTGACGGGCGTCGAGCCAGCCGTGGTTGGCGTGGCCCAGCGTGTCGAATTTGCGGATGTCGATCATGGCCTTGTCCTTTCCTTATCGCCGCCCCGGCGCTTCGCTGCCCGGCGGCCTTCATCTGTTGAGGACAAAATAGGCTCTTGGATCGTTTCTGAAATAGCGTAGATGGAAAACCATCGTTTCCATTCAGGAGCTATTGCGTGGCGCTTCCCGACTATGAAGGCTGGGCCTGTTTCGTCGCCGTCGCTGACGGTGGCAGCTTTACCGCAGCGGCGGCGGCGCTCGGCCTGTCGAAGGCGAGCGTGTCGAAGGCGGTGACGCGGCTCGAGGCATCGCTCGGCATCACCTTGCTGCACCGCAGCTCGCGCGTCGTCACCGTGTCGACCGCCGGCGCCGGGCTGCTCGAC
>NZ_DATMST010000082.1:0-3469 GCF_035565275.1 Sphingopyxis sp. | reverse complement strand
CCCCGCGAAGTCGGGCTTGCCGGGCAGCGACGGGCTGCCCTGCAGCGCATAGCCCGCAAGGCCGAGCAGGATTGCCGCCGCCGCGAGCGGCCGCGCAGCTGCGGGCAATTTGCCAAGCCCCATGATACCGCCGATCGTCACCGCAGCCGCCAGCATGATCCAGAACCAGATCATGCCGCATCCTCCCCGTCGCTCTCGCCGCGCCGGAACCTGCCGAACGCCAGCCATCCGCCAAGCGCGAGAAAAAGCAGCGGCCCGAGCCACAGCAGGGCGGTCGCCCCATCGAACGGCGGGTCGTAGCTCACCCAATTGCCATAACGCGCGACGAGCCACGCCTTGATGGCATCGGGGCTCTCGCCGGCGGCGATCTTGCTCCGCACCTCGTGCCGCATGTCGCCCGCGAGCGGCGCATCGCTGTCGGCAATCGACTGCCCCTGACAGACGAGACAGCGCAGTTCCTCCATCAGCGCTTTCGCGCGGGCCTCCTGCGCCGGGTCTCGCAGCTGCTGATAGGCATAGGGCGCGGGCGGCAGCCGGTCCTGCGCCGCCAGCGGCAGCGCGAGCGCGCCGAGCAGGCAGAGAAGGATCAGCCGCAGCGTCATTTCATCGCCTCCAGCTTCGCGACGATCTCCGGCACCTGATCGGCGAGGATCACGCCCTGGATCTGCTCGCGAATGATCCCCTTGCCATCGATCAGGAAGGTTTCGGGTACGCCCGACGATCCGAGCGCGATCTGGACGCTGCTCTGCATGTCCGATCCGATGCGATCGAAGGGATTGCCATATTCCTTGAGGAACATCGCGACATCCTCGGGCCGGTCGCGGATCGCGATGCCGTCGATCGGCACGCCCGCCGCCTTCAGCGCCTCGAGCTGCGGTGCCTCGGCGCGGCACGGGATGCACCAGCTCGCGAACACATTGACCAGCCGCGGCCGGCCGTCGGCAAGCTGTCCGCTCTTCAATCCTTCGACGCCTGCGGTCGCCGGCGGCAGGTCGAACAGCGGCATCGGCTTGTCGATCCACTGCGACTGGATCAGCGTCTCCGCGGGCGTCACCAGCCGGTAGACAAAGGCACCGAACAGCAATCCCATGATCGCAAGCGGTACGAAAAGGACCCATCGGTTCTTCATGGCGCAAAACGTTCCCCGGACTTGCGCGCGCGACGCGCGCGCCAGATGGCCAGCAATTGGGCGCGGCCGAGCAGCGAGAGCGTGGCGCCGATCGCGATCAGCGCGCCGCCGAGCCAGATCCACCACACCAGCGGCTTCCACCACAGGCGGATCTGGTAGCGGTCGGCGCTGCCGTCGTCGCTCGTTACCGGCTGGCCGAGCACCGCATAAAGCTGCCCGCCCGGACGCGTCAGCAGCGCCGCTTCGTTGGTTTCGGTTGGCGCGGTGCCCATCAGGCCGGGGAAGGTGCGCGCCTCGGGCTTCATCGTAAAGCTGCTGCCCGACGATGTCGTCGCGACCAGCGTGCCCTCGATCGCGGTATAGTTCGGCCCCGCCACCGGTTTGACCCCGGCGAACTTCACCGAAAAATCGCCGATCCTCATCACCTCGCCCGGCGCGGCGGCGACCAGCCGTTCCTTGATGAAGGCGCTTTCGGCGCCCATCCCGGCAAGGCACACCGCGACGCCGAAATGCGCAACGACCATGCCCCACGTCGGCAGCGGCGTGCGGCGAAGGTTGCGGCCCCAGAGCGGCGCAAGGCTCGCGACCGCGACGATGCCCGCGACGGTCATGCCGAGCAGCGGCAACAGGCCGACCTTGCCGCCGAAAAGGATCAGCGCGAACAGCACCGCCGCGCCGGCAAAGATCGCCGCCGGCAGCCGCGACCACAGCCGCTTCCCGTCGTCCTTGCGCCAGCTCAGCAGCGGCCCCGCGACCATGACAAGGCAGAGGACCAGCGCGAGCGGGCCCGCGACCTTGTTGTAATAGGGCGGCCCGACCGAAATCTTCTCGCCCATCGCCTCGGCGACGATCGGGTAGAGCGTGCCGAGCAGCACGAGCGCGAGGATCGTCGTAAGCAGCAGATTGTTGATCACCAGCGATCCCTCGCGGCTGAGCAGCGCGAATTTCTTGCCCTCGGCGACGCTTCCCGCGCGCAACGCGAACAGGGTCAGCGCGCCACCGATATAAATCGCCATCAACGCGAGCAGGAAGGTGCCGCGCTCGGGATCGACCGCAAAACTGTGAACGCTCGTGAGCAGCCCCGACCGCACGATGAAGGTGCCAACCATCGACATCGAAAAGCCGATCACCGCGAGCATCACCGTCCAGGCGCGCAGGGCATTGCGCGTCGCGGTCACCGCCACCGAATGGAGCAGCGCCGCGCCCGCAAGCCAGGGGACAAGCGACACATTTTCGACCGGGTCCCAGAACCACCAGCCACCCCAGCCGAGCTCGTAATAGGCCCAGTAGCTGCCCGCGGTGATGCCCAGCGTCAGGAATATCCAGCTCCCGAGCACCCACGGCCGCATCGCGCGCGCGAACGCCGGACCGATCTCGCGCGTGATCAGCGCGCCCACGGCAAAGCTGAACGCGACCGACAGGCCGACATAGCCGACGTAAAGCGTCGGCGGGTGGAAGGCGAGCCCGATGTCCTGGAGCAGCGGGTTGAGCCCCTGCCCGTCGGGCGGGGAAACGGGCAATCGCTTGAACGGGTTCGACGAAAAGAGCAGAAAGGCAAAGAAACCAAGGCTCAGCGCCGCCTGCGCCGCCAAGGTCGCAACCAGCGTATCCTCGCGCAGGCGCCGCTCGAAAATCGCGATCAGCCCGCCCGACAGCGACAGGATCATCAGCCACAGCAGCATCGACCCTTCGTGGTTGCCCCACGTCCCCGCGACCTTGAAGATCATCGGTTTCAGGCTGTTACTGTTGCGCGCGACGAGTTCGACCGACATGTCCGACCGCACGAAAAGCGCAATCAGCAGGCCGAAAGCGACCGTCGTCAGCACGCCCTGCGCCACGCTTGCGGGCCGGACGAGCGCGGCCAGATCCTTCTGTCCGCCGCGCAGGAACAGCGTCCCCGCGACCAGCGACAGGCAGGCGAGCGCCGCCGCCATCCAGAGCAGCGCGAGACCGAGTTCGGCGATCATGTCGCTGCCGGCGCCTTCATATTCTTCGGCATATCGCCCATCTGCGGCGGCATATAGCGCTCGTCATGCTTGGCAAGGATACGGTCGGCGACGAAAGTCCCGTCGGCGCGCATCCGCCCGTCTGCGACCATGCCGCTCTCCTCGCCGAACAGGTCGGGGACGATACCCTTATACTCGACCGGCACCGACGCCTTGCCGTCGGTCGCGACGAAGCGGATCGTCAGCCCGTCGCTTTGCCGCTTGATGCTGCCTTTCGCGACCATGCCGCCCAGCCGCATCACTTCGCCGACTGCGGCCGCGCCGCCGGCGATCTCGACCGGCGTACGGAAATAGGCGGCCTCGTCGCGCAGCGCGCTCGCGGCGAGCACGCCCG
>NZ_DATMST010000081.1:0-19041 GCF_035565275.1 Sphingopyxis sp. | reverse complement strand
ATCGCGCGCGCGGCGACCGGCATCTCGTCGGCGGTCAGCGGACGGGGCTGCGTGCTCGCGAGCCGTGCTGTGACGTCGATCTTGTGGATCTGCCCGACCTGCTCGATCGTGCGGCGAAGGTCCGCCTCCCACGGCGCGCCCTGCGGCGTGTCGGCGAGCAGCGCGAACCAGTCTTCGATCGCGCCCTTGTGGTCGCCGCCAATATCCTTTTTCACCGCGAGGAAATAGCGCGCGCGCGGATCCTTGGCGTCGAGCGCGATCGCCCGGTTGAACGCTTCGAGTCCGGCGGCGGGCATCGGGTCGCTGTCGCTTCCCATCACTCGCGCCTCGCCCAGCGCCGACCAAAGACCTGCCGAATCGGGTGAAAGCGCGACCGCTTTCTCATACGCCCCGGCCGCACCCACGAAATCGCTCAGGTCGAATCGCGCCGCGCCGAGTGCGGTCCACGCTTCGGCACTGTTCGGCTCGCGTTTCGTGCGCGCTTCCAGCTCGGCGAGTTGATCGGACGGTGCGCCCGTGCCCTGCGCCGCTGGATCGGGTGTCGAGGGGCCGGAATCGCGCCAGATCGCATAGCCGATCGCGGCCGCCAGCAACAGGAAGGCGGCGATCAATATCGCCCGGTTGGTGCCCGTCATGCCCCCCCTCGTGACCCCCGTCCCGTCTGGCGCCATCTTGTTGCTCTCGCTCATTTTTGCCCCTCTTGTGCGCTGCATGAAAAAATACGGCCTGTGCGCGCTGTCATATTGCCTTTGCTTGGCGACGGTGTAGCCTTTGGCACACAAGGTCGGTCAACGATAAAATCGTCAGGGGTCGCACCGGCTTTCCCAGTCATACAGGGGAGGGGTGCATGGCAGTTTCGGATCACGTCGACTTTTCGACGTTCATGGAAGGCGTGAAAAAGCGCAACCCGGGTCAGCCCGAGTTCGTCCAGGCGGTGCAGGAGGTGTCGGAGGACATCTTCGATTTCATCGCCGACAAGGAAGAATATCACGCGCAGCAGATATTGCGGCGCATCGCCGAACCCGACCGCGTCGTGTCTTTCCGCGTCTGCTGGGAGGACGACAACGGCAATATCCGCGTCCAGCGCGGCTGGCGGGTCCAGAACAACAACGCGATCGGGCCGTACAAGGGCGGCATCCGTTTCCATCCGAGCGTGACCGAATCTGTGCTCAAATTCCTTGCGTTCGAACAGACGTTCAAGAACGCGCTGACCGGCCTGCCGATGGGCGGCGGCAAGGGCGGGTCGAACTTCAACCCCAAGGGCAAGAGCGTGCGCGAGATCATGCGCTTCTGTCAGAGCTTCATGACCGAGCTCTATCGCCACATCGGCGCCGACATCGACGTTCCCGCGGGCGACATTGGCGTCGGCGGCCGCGAGATCGGCTTCATGTTCGGCCAGTATAAGCGGATCACCAACGAGTTCACCGGCGTGCTCACCGGCAAGGGGCTCGAATGGGGCGGGTCGCTGATCCGCACCGAGGCGACGGGTTATGGCGCGGTCTATTTTCTCGCCAATATGCTTGCTGCCAAAGGGCAGGATCTGGTCGGCAAGAGCGCGGTGATTTCAGGATCGGGCAATGTCGCGACGCACGCCGCAGAGAAGATCGTCCAGCTCGGCGGCAAGGTGCTGACGCTGTCCGATTCGGGGGGATTCATCCACGATCCAGACGGGATCAGCCAGGAAAAGATCGACTGGGTGAAGGCGCACAAGACGCACCGCCGTGGCCGGATCGAGGAATATTGCGAAGAATTCAAAGGCGCGTCCTTCACCGCCGGCAAGACACCATGGGGCGTGACGTGCGACGTCGCGCTGCCGTGCGCGACGCAGAACGAGCTGCTCGGGGAAGATGCGAAGGCGCTCGTCGCCAATGGCTGCATCGCGGTCAGCGAGGGTGCCAACATGCCGACCAACCTCGAAGGCGTGCATGTCTTCAAGGATGCCAAGATCATGTTCGCGCCCGGCAAGGCCGCCAACGCCGGCGGCGTTGCGGTCTCGGGCCTCGAGATGAGCCAGAACAGCGGGCGCCGCGCGTGGAGCGAAGGCGAGTTGCAACAGATGCTGAAAGACATCATGGACGGCATTCACAGGAGCTGCCTGACCTACGGCGATCGCGGCAACGGCTATATCGATTATGTGAAGGGCGCCAATATCGCCGGCTTCAAGAAGGTTGCCGACGCGATGTTGGCATTCGGGGTGGTGTAAATCGGCCCAGGGCGTAAAAGCGCCGGGTTGGGGAAAAGGGGTTCTGCGATGACGGCGCACGCTGGGAAGGAGCGCGGCGATCGGCCTTGGGCGGCATTTCCCGCCCTTCTTCGCGTGCGCGCGACGTTTGCCGCCTTGACGCTGATGCTGCTCGCGCTCGCCATTGCGGCATTCGTCTTCGCATCCCCTGCCCGGTCGCAAGGCGAAAGCGGCGCGCGCTACACCGGCGTCGCATCGTGTGCCGGATCAACCTGTCACGGCCGGATGGAAGGCGACGGCACCGTCGTGCGCCAGGACGAGCTGATGAAGTGGCAAGAGCCGTCGACCCCGGGCGGCGCGCACAGCCGCGCGTGGGCGGTGCTGAACAATAATCGCAGCCAGTTCATCGCGCGCAACCTCGGGATCGGGGACCCCGCGAAGGCGCAGATGTGCCTCGGCTGTCACAGCACCGCAGGGACAGCGCGCGCAGCCCCCGCGGAAGATGGCGTCGGGTGCGAATCATGCCACGGCCCTGCGGGCGGCTGGCTCGCGAGCCATTATGCCGGCGTAGGCACCAACGCCGATCCCGATCGCGAAATGCGCGACAAGCATCTGGCGAACCTGTCGGCGGGATTGAAGAAGCTCGAGGACCCGGTCGTGCGCGCGGGCGTGTGCGTCGACTGCCACTTCGGTTCGGCCGCGGACGGCCAGTTCGTCACCCACCGCATCATGGCCGCCGGCCACCCGCGCATTTCGTTCGAACTCGACCTGTTCTCGTCATTGCAAGCGCATCATCAGGAAGACGCCGACTATGGCTGGCGCAAGTTCGGCGCGGCGAACCGGCGCACCGACCATGTCCAGATGTGGGCGGTCGGGCAAGCGACCGCGATCGAGCGCAGCCTTGTGCTGTTCCAGACGCGGCGCGGGACCGAAGGGATGTTCCCCGAATTTTACTTCCTCGACTGCCACAGCTGTCATCGCCGCATTTTCGATCAGGCGAAGCCCGTGCGGAGCGGGCTCGACAATCCGGGACGCAACCTGCCCGAAGGCATGCCGGCCTATAATGACGAGAATCTGATCATGCTCGCCGCAGCGGCGCGCATGGCATCGCCTGCGCTTGCCGACCAGCTCGCCGCGCGCACCGCGGCATTCCACAAGGCGATGGCAAGCGATCGGGCGAGCGCGGTGCAGGCAGCGGCGCAGCTGTCGCAGACCGTGGCGGCGCTGAAATCCGCCTTCGCCTCGCGCAGCTTCTCGGGCGCCGATGCCTTCGCGATGGTCGATGCCATTTCGGCAAAGGCGATCAGCGACCGTTACACCGACTATTCGGGGTCGCAGCAGGCGGTAATGGGCGTCGACACGCTGCTGAACGCGATGGTGTCGTCGGGACGCGTCACCGTTGGCGCAGCGGCGGGCATCCGCGGCGATATCGATCGGGCGTACGCGGCGGTGAAGGACCCCAATGCCTACAAGCCCAGCGAATTCCAGGCGTCGTTCGGCAGCGCGGTGCGTGCCATCGGGGCGCTGCGGTAAGATCATGAAAAGCAGGACCCATCTTTTCCGTTCGGCCGCCCTTGCCGCGATGAGCGCGCTGCTGCTGACGTCATGCGGCGGTGGCGGGGGTGGCGGCGGCACGCCGACCCCGACGCCCACGCCCACCCCGACACCCACGCCGACGGGCAGCGTTTTCCAGATTCCCGCGCTGACCAACCTCACCACCGGCGATATCGAAAAGGTCATCGCGCAGGGCGTCGCCGAGGCGCAGGCGCAGAATTTCCGCGCCGGCTTCGTCGTCATCGACCGGGTAGGCAATGTGCTCGCGGTCTTTGCGATGAACGGCGCCGACCTCAGCCTGCGGACGCCGCGGGCGCCCGATGGCAGCGCCACCGACCTGCAGGGGCTCGACCTGCCCGCGCCCGCCGCACTCGCAGGCGGCATATCGAAGGCGCTGACCTCTTCCTATTTCTCATCGGTCGGCGGCGCCTTTTCCAGCCGCACCGCGAACGACATCGTCCAGGAAAATTTCCCGCCGTCGCGCATCACGCGCGGGTTCGAGAGCGGCGCGCTGTTCAGCGTCCAGCTCAGCCAGCTTCCCTGTTCGGATGTGTCCAGGCGGTTTCTGGGGGCGGGCGTCCCGGGCAATCTGGCGGGGACGAAGCGCGGGCCGCTCGGCGTCGGCGCCGACGCGGGCGCTTTCCCGCTCTACAAGAATGGCGCAGTCGTCGGTTCGGTCGCGGTCGTCGGCGACGGCGTCTATGGCTTCGATCAGGAATATCGCGAACGCGACGGGGATCTGCGCGAAGAAATCGTCGCGCTTGCCGCGACCCGCGGGTTCGAGCCGGCCGAAGCCATCCGCGCCGACCGCATCAGCATCGACGGCACGCTGCTGCGCTATTCGGAGGCGACCACGGCCGATTTCCGGAGTGGATCGTCAGCAGCACCCGCCTTTGCCTCGATCAACGGGGTGGTCGGCGCGCTGGTCTCGGTGCGCGGATATTATGACGCGGCATCGGGTATCGTCGCGGGGTCGGTCTACGGCGCCGAGGAATCGGGGGTACGTCCCGCCAACGCCAGCGACGGATATAACGACCCCGACATCTGGGTGGTCAGCGACGGCCAAGGCAATACGCGCTATCTGCCCAAAGCCGGGACCGACGCCGCGACGGTGGCAGAGCCGCTGACCGCCGCCGAAGTCCGCACGATGCTCGTCGAAGCGTTCGACGTCCAGCGCCGCGCGCGCGCGCAGGTGCGGCGCCCGGTCGACAATCGGGCGCAGAACACGATCGCGGTCGTCGATACGAACGGTGAGATATTGGGGCTCGTCCGCGGTCCCGATGCGCTGGTCGACGCCATCGACGCCGTGCCGCAAAAGGCGCGCACGACGGTCTTTTTCTCTAACGCGCTGGCCGCCGCCGATCTGGCAGCCAATGGCGATGCCGCGATCCCGCCGTTCGTGACCGCATTCCGCGGCTTCCTGTACGATCCCGGCGCGCTGACAGGCGCGACCGCCTTTTCGGGCCGCGCGGTCGGTAATCTGTCGCGCCCCAACTTCCCCGACGGCGAGGTCGGGCGACCCCCCGGACCGCTTTCGGTGCCCGAGGCGAGCTTCAGCATCTTTTCGACCGGACTGCAGTCGCGGCTGGTGACCCCGGACATCATCGCGCATGTCGAGTATATTCTGGGCGCGCGGCCAGCCGACGTTCCGCAAAGCTGTTCGCGAAGCCCGTTGGTCCCGGCGACCGGCCGCAACCGCATCAACAACGGCCTGACCCTGTTCGCGGGCGGGGTTCCCATCTATCGCGGGAGCCAGCTGATCGGGGCGATTGCCGCCTCCGGCGACGGCGACGACCAGAGCGATATGATTGCCTTTCTCGGCCTTTATAATGCCGGGCAAAAGCTCGGCACGCTGGGGCCGCCAAGCCCGACGATCCGGTCGGACCAGATTGTCGTCCCGCTTCCCGGCGGCAGCCAGCGGCTGACCTTCATCGCCTGTCCGTTCGCGCCCTTCGTCGGCACGGACCAGCAAAATGTCTGCCGCGGGCTATAGGCGATGATGGAGGGGGCTAGCCTTTGGCCGATCATCGCGACGCTCGCGGCACAGGGCGCTCCCGGCACCGATGCGCCTGCGCAGCCGCCCGAAGCCGGCCCGGCCGCGGCGGCCGATGCCGCTGCTGCTGATACTACCACGAGGGAACAACCCGGCGACGAAATGACCCCGCCGCCGCCGCCCGTCGAATGGCAAGAGAGGGTCGGGGACGATCTGGTCACCCGGATCATCGAAGGGCGCCGCCGTCCGGGCTATCGGCCCGATCTTCCCGAACTATTGTCGCAGGACAATGAAGGCGCGCTGCGCCCCCCGCCGCCGCAGGCTTTCCCGGGCATGGAAGACCAGCTCCCCGTTCCCGACCGCTGGCGCCTCATCGAGACACTGGGCGTCGTCAAGGAACGCTGGTTCGATCCCTATCACCAGAACACGCTGAAGGGCGACCGGCCGATCAACCGCGCGAAGGTGCGGTGGCTGCCGATCAAGAGCGACGACTGGTTCTTCGCGGTGAACGCGGTGTCGGACAGCGTGCTCGAACCCCGCACCTTTCCGATTCCCGTCGGCATCCAATATCCCGACCGGCCGGGGAGCAACGACGTCTTCGGTCGCCCCGAAAGCCTCGTCGCGTCGCAAACGTTCATCGTCGGCGCGGCGCTGATCAAGGGCAATACGACCTACAAGCCGCCCGATGTCGAATATCGCCTGACGCTGGCGTACAACATGAATTATGTCGAGGTCCCCGAACGGCGGATTCTTTTCGTCGAGCCGTCGAAGGGGAAGACGCGCTTCGACAGCTTCCTGGGGGTCCAGGAAGCTTTCATCGACTATCATTTGCAAAACACGTCGGATCGCTACGACTTCGATTCGGTGCGCGTAGGAATTCAGCCGTTCCAGGCCGATTTCCGCGGTTTTCTGTTTCAGGACAGCCAGCTCAGCTATCGCCTGTTCGGCAACCGCGACAACAACCGGATCCAGTATAATCTGGCGGTTATCTGGCGTCTGGAAAAGGACACGAACAGCGGGCTCAACGACATCACCCAGTCGCCACGCCGGGACTGGATTCTCCACGCCAATCTTTATCGCCAGGATTTCCCTTTCGTCGGGCTGACCAGCGAAATTTCGGCGACATGGAACATCAATCGCGAAGCGAACCGCGTCCAGATCGACGACAATGGTTTCCCTGTCCGCCCCGCGCTGATCGGCAATTTGCAGGGCCGCGACTATGATGCGATCTATCTCGGTTATGGCGTCGACGGGCGGATCGGCCGGATCAACGTCACCGCCATGGGATATGCCGCGCTCGGCAGCGACCGCGACAATGTGTTCACGGGCCGCAAGGCGGACATCCGCTCCTGGTTCGGGGCGGCCGAGCTTAGCTATGACCATGACTGGATGCGTTTCCGCTTGTCGGGCCTCTATGCGACGGGCGACAAGGATCCCTTCGACGACAAGCAGACCGGCTTCGACGCGATCTTCGAAAATCCGATCTTCGCGGGGGCCGATACCAGCTACTGGATTCGCCAGGCGGTGCCCTTTATCGGCGGCGGCCGCGCGATCGGGCTGACCGGGCGCAACGGGGTGCTCAATTCGCTGCGCTCGTCGAAAGAAGAAGGGCAGTCGAACTTCGTCAATCCCGGGACAGTGCTGCTCGGCGCCGGCGCCGATTTCGACCTGACGCCGCAATTCCGCCTTTCGACCAACGCCAACCATCTCTGGTTCGACAACACCCAGGTGCTGCAGACGCTGCGCAGCGAAGGATCGATCCCCAAGGCGATTGGCTGGGACCTGTCGATGGCGGCAATCTGGCGGCCCAAGGCGACGCAGAACATCGTCGGGCGCCTCAGCGGCGCGGTGCTGCTGCCCGGCGCCGGGTTCAAGGATCTGTTCGAGAACCAGCGACGCGACAGCGCCTATGTGTCGATCCTCGCCAATATGATTCTGAGTTTCTAGTCCATGATGCGCAAGCTCCTCATCCTGTTTATCCTTGTGGCGACGACGCTGTTCGCGGGCGCGGCGGACCTGCGGGCGGCCGATAAGGAAAAGCCGGTCAAGGTCGAATATCGCTTCACGCCGCCAGCGCCGCGCGAGCAGGGCGATGCCGAGGTCGCGGCGAAATCGAACGGCTGTTACTCTTGCCACACGCGCACCGACCAGCCGTCGATGCACGCGACGCCCGCGGTAAAGCTTGGCTGCACCGACTGCCACGGCGGCGATTCCGCCTCGCCCGCCGCCTTCGGCAAGCCCGAGC
The DNA here is from genome assembly GCF_035565275.1 of Sphingopyxis sp. Lineage (GTDB taxonomy): Bacteria > Pseudomonadota > Alphaproteobacteria > Sphingomonadales > Sphingomonadaceae > Sphingopyxis. Next base: position 11,067 of record NZ_DATMST010000081.1, on the reverse strand, counting down.
TAGGCTACAGGCACCCCGACAATATCGCCGCGATGAAGGTCGCGCACCCGCAGCCGACCTATCCGGCGAGCTGGGGCGATACTTCGGCCAACCCCGTTCGCAGCTACACATTGCTCAACCGCGAGGCGCCCGAATTCATCCGCTTCGTCAATCCCAGCGATTACCGCGTCGCGCGCGAGGCGTGCGGCGCGTGTCACCTTGAAGTGATCGAGGCGTCCGAGCGATCGCTGATGTCGACCGGCGCAATGCTGTGGGGCGGTGCGGCGTACAACAACGGCATCGTCCCCTATAAGAATTATGTCTTTGGCGAGGCCTATACGCGCACCGGCGAGGCCGCCTGCATCCTTTCGCCCTCGTCGCGCCTGACCGCCGAGGAATACAAGGAAGCGTGCAAGCCGGGCTTCGGTTTTGACAAGATCCTGACCGACGCCGAGCGGAAGCGCGGGGCGCTCGCGAAAATGTACCCGCTGCCGCGCTGGAACGTGATTCCGCCGGGCGACGTCTTCCGGGTGTTCGAACGCGGCGGGCGCAACATCAATTCGCAATTCGCCGAGGTCGGCCTGCCGAACCCGACCGGCAGCATCCAGCGGCTCGAGGAGCCCGGACGCCCTGACCTCAAACAGTCGAATCGCGGCCCCGGCACGGGGCTGCGCGTCTCGATCCCCGTGCTCAATATCCACAAGACCCGGCTCAACGATCCGCTGATGTGGTTCATGGGGACGAACGACCAGCCCGGCGACTATCGCCATTCGGGCTGTTCGGGCTGTCACGTCATTTATGCGAACGACCGCGAGCCGCGGCACAGCCTGACCTATGCCCGGTTCGGGCGCGACGGCGAGACGGCGACGGTCGATCCGACGATCGCCGAAAAGAAACGGAAGCCGGGGGGCTATGGCGACGGGCATGGCGGCGACGCGCACGGTGCCGAAGACGGCCACCACGCCGGCGGTGGTCATGGATCGTTGATCGATCCCGCCGACCCGGACGTCCCGGCGCGCCCCGGCACGCCGCAGCGCCGCGAATCGGGCCATCCGATCAGCCACGCGTTCACCCGCGCGATCCCGACCTCGCAGTGCATGTCGTGCCACATGCACCAGCCGAACATCTTCCTGAATTCCTACCTCGGCTACACGATGTGGGATTATGAATCGGACGCACCGCAGATGTGGCCGGGTCCCGACAACACGGCGCCGCGCCCACCGGGGATGAGCGACGAGGAATATCGGAAGAAATACAAGGAGCAGCGCTATCCGACAGCGGCCGAGGTCCACAAGGTGCTCGAACGCAATCCCGAAGGCGCATCGGCACGCGGGCTGTGGGCCGACGTCGAGTTCCTGCGCGATGTCTATGACGTCAACGACAGCAACAAGGATACGCAGTTCGCCGACTATCACGGTCACGGCTGGAACTTCCGCGGCATCTTCAAGCGCGACCGGAACGGCAATCTGCTGACCGCCGACGGCAACATGGCGACCTATGGCACCGACACGGCGAACATCATCGACCCGAAGGATCCCGAAAAATGGCGCAAGAGCTGCAGCCATTATACCGATCCCAAGGAGCGCGACCTCTGCCTGACGAGCGCCGATCCGGGCCGGCCCGGCGTCGAGGGCAAGTTCGTGCCGCCCGGGCTAAACCCCGGCAAGACGGTCCACATGATGGACATCCACGCCGAAAAGGGCATGCAATGCGCCGACTGCCACTTTGCGCAGGATAGCCACGGCAACGGTTATATCCAGGGCGAGGTCGCGAACGCGGTCGAGATCAGCTGCAAGGACTGCCACGGCACCGCCGACGCCTTCCCGAACCTCCTGACCTCGAACGTCGCGGCGCGGCCGCAAGGCAATAATCTCGCGCTCCTGCGCAACCCTGACGGTCGGCGGCGTTTCGAATTCCAGTATAATGACGATGCCGAAGTGATCGGGCTGATCCAGCGTTCGATCGTCGACCCCAAGCTCGAATGGCAGGTCAGCCTCGTCAAGCAGGCGGTGACACCGGGGCCGCATTTCAACGCCAAGGCGGCACGCGCCAAGCTGATGGCGCGATCCGGCAGCGAAGACGGCAAGTTCGAATGGGGCCCTGGCGTGGGACGCGAGGACCGCGCGCACGGCGACGACAGGATGACCTGCTTCACCTGTCACCTCAGCTGGACGACGAGCTGCGGGGGCTGCCATTTGCCGATCGAGGCGAACTGGAAGACCAAGTCACATCATTTCGAGGGCGAGGAGACGCGTAACTTCGCGACCTACAATCCACAGGTAGCGCGCGACGAGATGTTCCAGCTCGGACGGCACCAGCTCACCAAGCCCGGCGAACCGGGCCCGAACGGCGAGACACGCGGCATCATCACCCCGGTGCGTTCAACGTCCGCGCTGGTGCTGTCGTCGACGAACGTCAACCGCGAGCGCATCTATGTGCAGCAACCGCCGATCTCGTCGGCGGGCTATTCGAGCCAGGCGTTCGCGCCGCACTTCCCGCACACGGTGCGCCGATCCGAAACCAAGCAGTGCAGCGACTGTCACCTGTCGGCGAACGACGATAACAATGCGATCATGGCGCAGCTCAATCTGCTCGGCACCAATTTTGTCAACTTCGTCGGGCTCAACGTCTGGTCGGGTCAGGAAAACAGCTTCCAGGCGACGCGTGTTACCGAATGGGATGAGCCGCAGGCGGTGATCGGCAGCTATCTCCAGAAATACGCCTATCCCGATTACTGGAAGCTCCACGTCGAGCAGAATGGGCGCGAGCTCAAGAACTGGGTGCGCGGCAAGACCTTCGACAAGAAGGGATCGGGCGAAACCCGTGCGCTCGAGGAATTCGCCAATATCGTCCAGGGAACAAGCGGACGGGTGAACTGCCTGCAACAGCGCGGCGAATATATGTTTGTCGCCGAGGGCAAGGGCGGGTTTCGCGTCTATGACGTCGCATCGATCGGCAACAAGGGCTTTTCCGAACGCATTGTCCGCGCGCCCTTCTCGCCGCTCGGGCAGGATACGCATGTGAAGACGAAGAACGCGACGTGCATGGCGATCGCGACGACGCAGCCGGTCAGCGTGTCGCGCAACGAGAGTATCGTGAAGAATTTCCCCGAAAACCACGAACAGGTGATGCACGATATCTATCGCTACGCGGTGATCACCGACAGCGTCGAAGGGCTGATCCTCGTCGACATCGACACTTTGGCCGACGGCGAATTCCGCAACAACAAGCTGAAGCGCGCGCTGACGTGGAACGAGGGCAATATACTCGCCGGCGCGCGCCATGTGACGCTGGCGGGCAGCATGGCCTATATCACCACCGACACGGGGCTGGTCGTGCTCGATCTCTCGACGCCGCTTCAGCCCAGGGTCACGGCGCAGCTGCCGCTGACCGATGCGCGTGCGTCGGCGGTCCAGTTCCGTTACCTCTGGGTCACCGATGCCGTGGGCGTGAAGCTGTTCGATGTCACCAATCTGGCGCAGCCGGTTGCGGTGCCCGCAGGCACGGTACGGCTCGCCAACGCGCGAAAAATCTATCTCGCCCGCACCTATATGTATGTCGCAGCCAAGCAGGATGGCCTCGTGATCGTCGACGTGACGCGGCCCGCAGCGCCGATCGTCTGGCCGGGGCTGACCTTTGGCGGCATGCTCAACGATGCCGAGGATGTGATCGTGGCGTCGACCAACGCCTCGCTGTTCGGGTACGTCGCCGACGGTCGGAACGGGATCAAGGTGCTCCAGCTGACGAGCCCTGACAATCCGGGCCTCTATGGCTTCTCGCCCAAACCGACCCCCGAGCTGATCGCGTGGGCGAGGACGCCCTCGCCGGCGCTTGCGCTGTCGAAGGGGCTCGATCGCGACCGCGCGGTCGACGAGACCGGCGGGCAAATGGCGGTGTTCGGCCGCGTCGGATCGCGCCCGTTCACGCGGCCCGAGATGGAGAAGCTGTTCCTCAACAGCAAGGGCATGGTGTACAAGGTCCGCGACGAGGTTGACCAGGCGGCGTGGCGACCGCCGCTGCTTCACGCGAACTAGAGTCTACTGCCGCTCGGCCTGAACCACGGTGTCGGACGCGCGCAACGCCGATAATATGCGCATCACATGCTGGACGTCGCGCACCTCGACGACGACGTCATAGGTGTGGAAGCCGCCCTCGCGGTTCGACAGGCGCAAATTGGTGATGTTCGCCGAATTCGCCGCGAGGATACCCGACATTTCCGCGAGCGTTCCCGGTTCGTTGAGGATTACGATGCATAGCCGCGCATTGCCGCCCTCGCTGTCTTCCTGCCAGCGGAGGTCAATCCAGTCGGCATCGACACCGTCGGCGAGGCTGGGGCAGTCGATGACATGCACCTCGATCCCTTCGCCGGGTCGCGAAAGACCGACGATGCGGTCGCCCGGAACGGGGTGGCAGCAGTCGGCGAGCTGATAGGCGACCCCCGGGGTCAGCCCCGCGATCGACACCGCGGCGCCCTGTACCAGCTTTCCGGGCTTCGACTTCATTTCGGCGGTGATGCCCGGGACGAGCGCTTCGAGCACCGCGTCGTCGCTCAGGCGTTGTTTGGCGATCGCGACGTAAAGCGCGCTGTCATCCTCGAGCTTCAGCCGTTCGCGGGCCGCGGCGCGCGCCTTGTCGCCGACCTTGTTCGGCAGCCGCGCGACAATCTCGTCGTACATCTTGCGACCAAGCGCGGCGAGTTCGACCTTTTCCTTTGACCGGACATGGCGGCGGATCGCTGCGCGGGCCTTGCCGGTGACGGCGAAACCCAGCCATGCGGGCTGCGGCGTCTGCTTGTCCGATGACAGGATTTCGACCGTGTCGCCGTTGGCGAGCTGGGTGCGCAGTGGCACGAGCCGGCCATTGACCTTGGCACCGACGGTGCGATCACCGAGGCCGGTGTGGACGGCGTAAGCAAAATCGACCGGCGTCGCGCCCTTGGGCAGCTGGTGCAGACTTCCCTTGGGGGTGAAGGCGAAGATGCGGTCCTGATACATCGCGATGCGCGTGTTCTCGAGAAACTCCTCGGGATCGTGCGTCTGTTCGAGAATTTCGATGAGGTCGCGGATCCACCCGGCCTGTCCGTCAGGGGCAGTGCCGCCCTGCTTGTACGCCCAATGCGCGGCAAGGCCGAATTCGGATTGCTGGTGCATGCCAAGGCTGCGGATCTGGATTTCGATCCGCATATTCTGCTGGTGCATGATCGTCGTGTGCAGCGACTTGTAGCCGTTGCGTTTCGGCGTCGAGATATAATCCTTGAACCGTCCCGGCACCATCTTCCACTTCCGGTGGAGCAGTCCCAGCGCAGCATAACAATCGGCGTCGGTCGGAGTGACGATGCGGAATGCGATGATGTCGGTCACCTGTTCGAAACTGACGTGGCGTTCCTGCATCTTGCGCCAGATCGAATAGGGATGCTTCTCGCGCCCCGACACCTCGGCCTCGATGCCGTTCTTCGCGAGCAGCTCCTTGAACTCGCGGCTGATCGCGGCAACCTTGTCCTTGCCGCCCGCTGTCAGCTTGGCGAGGCGACCGGTGATCGTCGCATAAGCCTCGGGCTCGAGCTCGCTGAAGGCGAGCAGCTGCATTTCGCGCATATATTCGTACATGCCGATCCGCTCGGCGAGCGGGGCATAGATATCCATCGTCTCCTTGGCGATGCGGCGACGCTTGTCGGGATTCTTGATGAAATGCAGCGTCCGCATATTGTGCAGCCGGTCGGCGAGCTTCACCAGCAGCACCCGGATATCGCCGGACATGGCGAGCAGGAACTTGCGCAGATTCTCGGCGGCGCGTTCGTTCTCGGTCTGCGCCTCGATCTTCGAAAGCTTGGTCACGCCATCGACGAGGCGGCCGACGTCGCTGCCGAACAGCCGCTCGATCTCCTCGGGCGTGGTCAGCGTATCCTCGAGCGTGTCGTGGAGTAGCGCGGTCACGATCGTCTCGCTGTCGAGATGAAGGTCGGTCAAAATGCCCGCAACCTCGACCGGGTGGCTGAAATAGGGGTCCCCCGACGCGCGCTTCTGGCTGCCATGTTTCTGCACGGTAAACACATAGGCGCGGTTGAGCAGCGCCTCGTCGACGTCGGGATCATAAGCGCGCACGCGCTCGACAAGTTCATATTGCCTCAGCATCGCTCTCAATGTCGTTCATGTTGCCTATATTGCAATGCGAAATTTGTGTGCGCGCTGCCGAAGTCGTTAGCAACTTTGGTAAAGTCCGTTGGAAGCATCGTTCGTCGCAGGTAGGACGATAGACCGATGGGGACCAAAGCTCTTGATTCGACAGCGCGGCCGCGGGTGTCGATGGTGATGCCCGTGCACAATGGTGCGCGCTGGCTAGCCGACGCGATCGAGTCGGTTCTCGTCCAGGATTTTACCGATTTCGAGCTGATTCTGGTCGATGACGCGTCGTCCGACGCGTCGCCCCTGATCATGGCCGATGCCGTGCAGCGCGACCCGCGCGTGCGGTTGCTGCGCCTCGATACCAATGCCGGCCTGCCCGCAGCGCTCAATCACGGCTTTGCCGCGGCGCGCGGCGAACTGCACAGCTGGACCTCCGACGACAATCTGCTCCGGCCGCAGATGCTGACCCGCCTCGTCGCGACGCTCGACGCGCATACGGGGGCCGATATCGCCCACGCCGATTTCACCCTGATCGACGACGCGGGCGTGGAGCTTGGCCGCTCGCGCATCGGGCCGATCGAACGCCTGCTCTACGGCAACAATGTCGGCGCCTGTTTTCTGTATCGCGCCCGCGTGACCGAGGCGCTGGGCGGTTACGACACCGACCTGTTCGGGGTCGAGGACTATGACTTCTGGCTGCGTGCGGCGCGGCGTTTCACCTTCGTCGCGCTGCACGAGGATCTGTATCTTTATCGCAAGCATGGCGGCAGCCTGACGAGCCGGCGCGCCGAACGCATCCACGCCCTGACCGCCGAGATCGTCGAACGCGCCCTGCCCGAAACGCTGCCCGCGCGCAGCCGCAGCGAAATCCTGCTGGGTCTGGCGCTCCGCAGCCAGCTGCAGTGGCGCCTCGACCTCGTACGCCGCGCTTTTCAGGCCGACCCTGGGCATGTGATAGCGCAATTGCCGGCGCTGACGCGCTGGCTGCTCGTTGTCGCGCGCAATCGCATCGCCGGCTGAAACAGATTCGGGTTGGAAAAGGCCGGAAACGGCGGAGCGAGAGACGCCGCCCCCGTCCCCGCCTTCCGGTTACTTCGCAGCGTTGCAGCGCGCCAGTTCGTCGGCGTCGAGCGCCTTTTCGTTGGCGACGAAGCTCGCGACAGGGCCCGCCGCCTTGACGAGCGACGAACACATGATGAGCGGGCGGCTGTTCCCCTGCCCGGCGACACAGCTGGTGCCCTTGCACGCCCAGACGACGTCGCGCGCCACGAAACGCGCGGCGGACGCCGGACCGGCGAGTTCGGCGCGATAATAGGCTCCGCCGCCCGCCGCGCTCGCCCCGGCCGAGCCGAAAGCGAGGCTGCCGACGAGAGCAACGCCCACCAGCGACAGGGAGCGAAAACGGGGAGAAAGCTTGAATTCAGTCATCTGGACCTCCTGTTTTTTGGGCAACGTGAAGGGTTGCGAATTGCAACTAGCGCTTGAGTTGCGAAATGCAACGAAGACCCTATATTTTTTTGGCGCGCGGGCGGATTTTACGTTAGGGCATTGGTATGGGAAAATTACGCGAAGTGTTGAACGACCTGCATGGGGACAATTGCGCCCTGCCGCTGGCACTCGAAGCGATGGGCGAGCGATGGTCGTTCATGATCCTTCGCGCGGCCTTTAACGGCGTTCATCATTTCGAAGAGTTCCAGCAGGAACTGAATATCGCGCGAAACATCCTGTCGAACCGGCTGTCGCGACTGGTCGATCATGGCATCATGGCGCGCGAGGTGATGGCCGAGGACCGACGCAAGGTCCGCTACCAGCTTACCGAAAAGGGCATCGAACTGCTTCCCGCGATGATCGCGCTGCGCCAGTGGGGCGAGAAATGGGGCGCGGGCGTGCCCTCGACCCCGGTGCTGGTCGACGCGCGCGACGAACAGCCGATCGGGCCGGTCACGCTGACCGCGCACGACGGCCGCGTGATCGGCTACAAGGAATTGCTGTGGAAGCATCGTTCGGAGCTGCAGCCATTGGGGCAGGCGCGCGTGCGCGCCGATATTTCGGCGGCGCCGGTCGCGGCGGAATGACCCGCCGCATCCGCTTGCGATACCGCGCGTGCGGCCGCTGACCTCGATCCTGCAGACCGTCATGCCGCTGTTCCGACTGACTTCGCCGGGCCCCTTTTTCGACAACAAGGTGCGGGCCTTCTGGAATCTGCAGATATTGGGCTGGGCGGCGTGGCTCGGTTTGCGCGGCGTGTCCGGGCTTGCCAATGGCCAGGCCCTGACCTTCCTGATCCCCATGTTGATTTCGGCGATCACCGGCTTTTCGCTGACCCTGATCCTGTCGGTCTGTTATCGCACGCTGATCAATCGCCGGCCCATACTGATGTGGGGGGTCAGTTTCGGATTGGCGGGGCTTGCGACCGCCCTGTGGGCCTTCATCGACGCATGGGTCGCGCAAATCCAGAATCCGTCGAGCGAGCTGGGCTTCACAGGGCTGCTGCTCGGCAGCTTCTATATCGATGCCACCTCGCTCGGCGCCTGGTCGGCGCTGTATTTCGCGATCAATTATTTCCTCCAGCTCGAAGAGCAGAACGACCGCGTCATCCGGCTCGAGGCGCAGGCGGCGTCGGCGCAGCTCGCGATGCTGCGGTACCAGCTTAATCCGCATTTCCTGTTCAACACGCTGAACAGCATTTCGACACTGGTGCTGCTGAAGCAGGGCGAGCCCGCGAACGCGATGCTGTCGCGGCTGTCGGCTTTCCTTCGTTACACGCTTGCCAATGAGCCGACCGCACAGGTGACGCTGGCGCAGGAAATCGAGACGCTGAAGCTGTATCTCGATATCGAGAAAATGCGTTTCGAGGAGCGGTTGCGCCCCCATTTCGCGATCGATCCGGCCGTATCGCGGGCGCGATTGCCGTCGCTTTTGCTCCAGCCCCTGATCGAAAACGCGATCAAATACGCCGTCACGCCGCAGGAAGAAGGCGCCGATATCACGATTTCTGCACAGTTGGCCGGTCAAAATGTCCGGATCACCGTGTCCGACACCGGCGCGGGATTGTCAGCCGACGGTACGAACCCCACCACTGGCTTTGCAACGGAATCGACCGGTGTGGGTTTAGCCAATATCAGGGACCGGCTGGCGCAGGCTTTTGGCGACCAGCACCGGTTCGATGTCCATATGGGCAATGAGGGCGGCTTCACGGTGGTAATCGAGTTTCCGTTCCAGCCCGATGGGCAAATGACGATTGGAACCGAAAGAACATGACGATCAGAACCATCCTGGTGGATGATGAAAAACTGGCCACCCAAGGCCTGCAACTGCGGCTCGAACCGCACACGGATGTCGAAATCGTCGACACGGCGCAGAACGGCCGCGAGGCCATCCGCAAGATCAAGACGCATAAGCCCGACCTTGTGTTCCTCGACATCCAGATGCCGGGATTCGACGGCTTTTCGGTAATCCAGGGGCTGATGGAGGTCGAACCGCCGCTGGTCGTGTTTGTCACCGCCTATTCGGATCATGCCATTCGCGCGTTCGAGGCGCAGGCGGTCGATTATCTGGTAAAGCCTGTCGAGCCCGAACGCCTTGCCGACGCGCTTGACCGTGTCCGCCAGCGGCTCGCCGAAAAGCGCGGTGCGGCCGAGGTTGAACGGCTCAAAACCGTTCTCGCCGAAGTCGCGCCCGAGGCGGCAGGCGACTATGACGCCGAGGTCGCGCCCGACGCACATGCAGCTGATCGCTACGAAAAGATGATCAACATCAAGGATCGCGGACAGATTTTCCGCGTCGATGTCGATAGCATCGAGCGCATCGACGCCGCGGGCGACTATATGTGCATCTATACTGCCGACAACAGCCTGATCCTGCGCGAGACGATGAAGGATCTGGAAAAGCGGCTCGACCCGCGCAATTTCCAGCGCGTGCACCGCTCGACGATCGTGAACCTGTCGCAGGTCAAGCAGGTCAAGCCGCACACCAACGGCGAATGCTTCCTCGTGCTGGGTTCAGGCGCGCAGGTGAAAGTGAGCCGAAGCTATCGCGACGTGGTCGCGCGCTTCGTGCATTAAACAGACTGTCGCTCCCGCGAAGGCGGGGCCGCATCGGCCTCAAGCAACGTTGCCGGCGGCCCCCCGCCCTCGCGGGGGCGACGTGTTTATCAGAGCTGGTGTCCCGTGCGATCGCGTTTGGTCGCGAGATATCGCTCGTTATATTTGTTCGTTGGCAGTGCGAGCGGAATACGCTCGACAACCTCGACGCCTTCCTTTTCCAGCCGTGCGACCTTTTCAGGATTGTTCGTCATCAGCCGGATACGCGGGATATTGAGCAAATCGAGCATCCGCCCGGCGATCGCGAAATCGCGCGCCTCGACCGGGAAGCCGAGCCGCAGATTGGCATCGACCGTGTCGTAGCCCTGATCCTGCAATGCATAGGCGCGCAGTTTGTTGACGAGGCCGATGCCGCGTCCTTCCTGACGAAGATAGAGCAAAACGCCCCACGGCGCGTCGGCCATCGCATGGAGCGCAGCGTGGAGCTGCGGCCCGCAATCGCATTTGAGGCTGCCGAGTACGTCGCCGGTCAGGCATTCGCTGTGCAGGCGCACGACCGGCGGATTGCCGTCGCGTTTGCCGATGACGAGCGCGACATGGTCCGACGCTTCCTCGGGCGAGCGGAAGGCGACGATCTCGGCGCTTTCGCTCGCCTCGACAGGCAGCCTGGCGCGCGCCGCGACTTCCAGCCGCGTGGGGTCGAGCAGAGCCGCGACATCGTCGACGCTGCACTGTGTTTCAGCTTCGCCTGTCGCTTCGCGGACGAAGAAGGCGGGCAGCAATCCTGCGTGGCGCGCCATTGTCATGGCGGCGGCCGCCGCCGCCTCGCCGCCGGTCGCAATAGTGCGGAAGGGGCCTTTCAGCGGGTTGGCGAGGTCGAGCGCGGGGTCGGCAATCGCAAGCGCCGCGGCGACGGTGTCGGC
>NZ_DATMST010000080.1:0-6885 GCF_035565275.1 Sphingopyxis sp. | reverse complement strand
GGCGGGCGCTTCGGCCGGGGCCGCAGCAGGTGCCTGCGCATGGCTGGCGCCCACCGCGCCAAGCGACAAAGCCGCCGCAATTACAAGGGTTTTCAAGCTCTTCATAAGGATAGTGCCGCCCGTTGCCTGTTGTTCTTATCGATGGTCCCTCCCCTCGCTGCAACGGCCGGACACAGGTCGCGGCAGCCGGCGGAGGGGCTGAAACTCGCGGGCGCTATAGACCCGCTTGCCGCTTGCCTCAAGCATCTCTAACACTATTTTGCGGCTGGATAATCTTCGCCGCCAAAACCCGGTCGCACACCATGAGCGACGCACAGGACAAAAGAACAACCCTTCCATGACCGATGATGAAATCCTGGCCGAATTCCGCGCCGCCGACGCCTTGCTGCAGGGCCACTTCCTTCTCTCTTCCGGCCGTCACAGCGAATTTTACCTGCAGTGCGCGCGCGTACTGATGGACACCGAACGCGCCGGACGGCTCGCCGTCGCACTCGCAGCGAAGTTGCCGCGCGACCTCAAGCAGGCGATCGACATCGTCGTCTCGCCGGCGATGGGCGGCGTCATCATCGGACACGAGATCGGCCGCGCACTCGGCAAACCGGCGATCTTCGTCGAGCGGCCGACCGGCACTTTCGAACTGCGCCGCGGCTTCACGATCGAACCGGGCGCCAAGGTACTGATGGTCGAGGACGTCGTGACGACCGGCCTGTCGTCGCGCGAAGCGATGGAGGCGGTGCGCGCCGCCGGCGGCGAGGTCGTCGCCGAAGCCGCGCTGGTTGACCGGTCGGCGGGCAGCGTCGATCTCGGCGTCCCCTTCTATCCGCTGGTCGCAATCAATTTCCCCACCTATGCTGAGGACGAACTGCCGCCCGAACTGGCCGGAACCGAAGCGGTGAAGCCGGGCAGCCGGAGCAAGGCGGCTTGACCACCCTCTCATCCTCGCGCCTGCGGCTCGGCGTCAACATCGACCATGTGGCGACGATCCGCAACGCGCGCGGCGGCGAGCATCCCGATCCGGTACGCGCCGCCGAAATCGTCGCGGCGGTCGGCGGCGACGGGATCACGGCGCATCTGCGCGAAGACCGGCGCCATATCCGCGACGACGACCTCGCGCGAATCCAGTCGGCGACCGACCTGCCGCTCAATCTCGAAATGGCGGCGACCGACGAGATGGTCGAGATCGCGCTGCGACATAGCCCGCATGCCGCGTGCATCGTTCCCGAAAAGCGCGAAGAGCGCACGACAGAGGGCGGGCTCGACGCGGCGGGACAGCATAACCACCTCGCTCCCATTGTCGCGCGGCTGAACGACGCGGGGATCCGCGTCAGCCTGTTCATCGAACCCGACGCGCGGCAGATCGAGGCTGCGATGCGGCTGCGCGCGCCTGTCGTGGAATTTCACACCGGCCGCTACGCCCATTGCGAGGGCGAGGAACGCGCCGCCGAACTGCGCCGCCTCGCCGACGCGGCCGCGCTCGCGTGGAAGAACGGCATCGAACCGCATGCGGGGCATGGCCTCACCTACGACAACGTCGTGCCGGTCGCCGCGATCCCGCAGCTCGCCGAGCTCAATATCGGCCATTATCTGATCGGCGAGGCCATCTTCACCGGGCTCGACCCGGCGGTCCGCCGGATGCGCGCGCTGATGGATGAGGCGCGGGGCGCGCTGTGATCATCGGGCTCGGCTCGGATCTCTGCAATATCGAGCGCATCCAGGCGTCGCTCGACCGCTTTGGCGAGCGATTCGAAAATCGCGTCTTCACCGAGGTCGAAAAGGCCAGGGCGGCGCGGCGCCCTTTCACCCGCGCCGGCACCTACGCGAAGCGCTTTGCCGCGAAAGAGGCTTTCTCGAAGGCCGTCGGCACCGGCTTCAAGCGCGGCGTGTTCATGAAGGACATCGGCGTCGTCAACGCCCCCTCGGGCGCACCGACGCTCGCGCTGACCGGCGGCGCCGCCGAACGGCTCGCGCAGATGATTCCACCTGGTCACACCGCGCATATCCATCTTACGCTAACCGATGACCATCCGTGGGCACAGGCCTTTGTCATCATCGAAGCAATCAAGGACTGACATTTTTATGGTGAATGACAAGTCGAAGGACGACGGGGGCTGGGGCAAGCTGATCCGCGATATCGTGGTGATATTGCTCCTTGTCCTCGGAATCCACAGCTGCGTCGCCAAGCCTTTCTATATCCCTTCCGATTCGATGATGCCGGTGCTGCGCAACGGCGACCGGCTGATCGTCAGCAAATATCCCTATGGCTGGTCCTATTCCTCGGTGAGCTTTCACCTCGCGCCCAAGATCGAAGGCCGGTTGTTCGGCAAGCTTCCCGAGCGTGGTGATATCGTGGTCCTCGAGCATCCGGTGACGCGGATCGACTATATCAAGCGGGTGATCGGCCTGCCCGGCGACACGATCCAGCTCCGGAACGGCGAACTCAGCATCAACGGCAAGCCGGTGAAGCGCGAAGTGCAGCCGATGCTGTCGATCCCCGTCGATCCGAACCTGCCCGGCCCCGACAGCAGCCTGTTCCGCTTCGTAACCCGCGACGCAAGCGGAAAGGAGGCACTGGAGCTTCCGATCGTCCGCGAAACCCTTCCCGGCGGCGCCACCTTCGACACGATCGACATGGGTCCGGGTTACACGACCGATAACTATGGCCCGGTCACCGTACCCGCCGATCATGTCTTCCTGATGGGCGACAACCGCGACGGCAGCGCCGACAGCCGCGTCGACACGAACCAGAAGGGCCTCGGGGGGGCCGTCCCCTTCGACGCCATCGCCGGGCGCGCCGAGATCATCAGCTTCTCGACCGATGGAACCGCCGAATGGTATAACCCATTGAGCTGGTTTAACGCCCTGAGATCGGGGCGCGCGGGAACCGACCTGCGCCCCGAGCGTCAGGGCAATTAGAACAACGGGGAGCGACGGCATGGCGGCGACACGAAAACCAGCAGCAACCCGCACCGCTGCGTCCGCCGTAGCCAAGGCCGAAGCGCACAAGGAAGCCCCCGGCCCCACGGAGATTCGCAGTCAGCTCGTCCGCACCGAATTGCTGAAGGCGGGCGTGTGGATCGGCCTCGCACTGCTGATCGGCGTGTGCATCGTGCTGATCCAGCCGATCCTCCTGATCTTCGCCGGTATCGTCATGGCCTCGATGCTCGACGGCGGGACGCGCCTGCTCGGCCGCGTGCTGCCGATCGGGCGCGGATGGCGGCTGCTGATCGTCTGCCTGTCGCTGCTCGCCTTCCTTGGCTGGACGATCATGTTCGCAGGCTCGCAGATCGCCGATCAGGCCGCGACCTTGCAGACCGTCGTGATGGCACAGATCGAACGCATCGCCGAATGGGCGAGCGATCATGGCATGGGCAATCTCCAGCTCGACACCAAGACGATCACCGAAAATATCGCGGGCACCGTCGGCCGCGTCACCGCGGCGGTCGGCACGGTGCTCGGCGGGCTGACCAGCCTTGTCATGATCATCGTGCTAGGCATTTTCATCGCGATCGAACCGCGGCTCTATGAACGCGGCGTCGCGTGGATGCTGCCGATGAAAAGCCGCGAGAATTTCTACATCACCACCGCGCGCATGGGCTTCACGCTGCGCCGGCTGATGGCAGGCCGCCTGCTCGGCATGCTCGTCGAAGGCATCGGCACCTGGCTCGCCTGCCTTGCCGTCGGCATCCCGATGGCGGCGCTGATGGGGCTGCTCACCGGCCTGCTCGCCTTCATCCCCAACATCGGCGCGATCGTGTCGGGCGTGCTTCTCGTCCTCGTCGGTTTTTCGGCGGGGACCGATACCGGGCTCTGGGCGATCGCGATCTATTTCATCGTCCAGACGGTCGATGGTTATCTGATCGTCCCGATGGTCGCCAAAAAGACCGTCGACCTCGCCCCGGCGCTCGTCCTCGGCGCACAGATATTGTTCGGTGCCCTGCTGGGGCTCATGGGGTTGTTCCTCGCCGACCCGATCGTCGCGATGATCAAGGTCGCATTGGAACGCGAGGCCGAACGCAACGCCGGCGCCGCGAATACGAAAACGGCGACAGGCTCCTAGCCCGCCGCCGCTTCGGCTTCTGTCAGGTCACGCCGCCTTTACCGCTGCGGCGCTCCGGGCGGCGGCCCGGCCGGACCACCGGGAGCGCCCTGCTGCTGCATCATCTGCTGCTGTTGCTGCATCTGCTGCTGCATCGCGCGAACCTCGGCCTCCGAGCGGAAGTCGAGCAGCGTCACGTCGAAGTGCAGCGTGCTGCCCGCCGGGATCGGCCCGACGGCGCGGTCGCCATAACCGAGTTGCGGCGGAATGCTGATCTTGTACTGGCCGCCGTTCTTCATGCGGGTCAGCGCCTCCGAAAAGCCCGGAACCACCTGCGCGACCTGCATCGGCGCCTGTTCGTTGGCGTCGAAGACGGTGCCGTCGTCGAGCTTGCCTTCATATTTTACGAGCACAACGTCGGCCTTGGTCGGGCTCTTCCCCGTCCCTTCCTTGACGACCTCGAACCCGATCCGCGGAGTCATGTGCCAGGCAAAAGCCGCACCCGCGACCAGCAGGGCTGCAAGGCCGAACCACATCAGCCACAGGCCGCCCTTGCTTACCGGGCGCAATGGAACCGTCGTTACGCTCATCTTGGATGATCCTTCCGCTGCCCCGGTCGGGGCGAAAATGCTGGCGTGGCCTATAGGCGTTGAGCCGCGCGGCGGTCCAGAGACAATTATGCGTGCGCGGACACGAAAAAGGGCGCCGCGGTTGCCCGCAGCGCCCTTTTCACGAACTGGATCCCGAACGGGAAGACGGGCTTACTTGATCCCGTCACGCTCCATCCGCTTGCGCTCCATCTTGCGGGCGCGACGGACAGCGGCGGCACGCTCGCGGGCGCGCTTTTCGCTGGGCTTCTCGTAGTGACGGCGCAGCTTCATTTCGCGATACACGCCCTCACGCTGCAACTTCTTCTTGAGCGCGCGAAGGGCTTGGTCGACATTATTGTCGCGAACGATGATCTGCATACGCCGTGTCGTCTCCTGTTCGTCAAAACGATCTGGGCCACCGGTGAACCGGTCCGCCTTAAACCGCCGATATTCGGGCAATAAAAAGAGCGCCGCGATCACGCGACGTTCCGATGCAGCGCCAACTAGAGAGATTCGCGCCGAAATGCAAGCCCCAACGCGGCGAACCGCACCGGTCGCCGGCGAAGACCGCCCTGCCCGCTCGCGGGATTGTACCGCCCCGTCAGCTTGTGGCATAGGTAGCAGGAGAAAACTGACACTGAAGGGACAGGCCATGGCAACCCAGCTCAAGCGCAACAGCAAATATAGCGAAGCCGAATGGACGGCGCGGCAGGAGCTTGCCGCCTGCTATCGCATTTTCGCGATGATGGGCTGGGACGAGATGATCTTCAACCATATCACGGTGAAGATTCCCGACGAGGAAGGCAGCTACCTCATCAATCCCTATGGCATGCATTTCAGCGAAGTGACGGCGTCGAGCCTGATCAAGATCGACATCGACGGAAACAAGGTCGATGCCGACAATCCGTGGCACGTCAACAAGGCCGGCTTTGTCCAGCACAGCCTGTTCCACCGCGTGCTGCCCGACGCCCATGCGATCATCCACACGCACACCACCGCGACGACCGCAGTCTGCGCACTCGAAGGCGGGCTGCAGCCGGTCAATTTCTACGCCTGCAATTTCGCCGGCCAACTCGCCTATCATGATTTCGAGGGCGTGACGGTGCGCGAGGAAGAAGGAGAGCGGCTGGTCCAGAACCTCGGCGACAAGCGCATCCTGATGCTGAAGAACCATGGCCCCGTCGTGATGGGCAAGACGCTGACCGAAGCCTTCATCAAATATTGGGCGCTGCAAAGGGCGTGCGAAATCCAGCTCGCGACGATGAGCATGGGCAAGCCGATTGTCGTTCCGCAGGAGGTGATCGCGGTCCATCAACGCGACCTGTTCATGGCATCGATCCCCGGACAGGCAGGCAAGGCCGAATTCGACGCGATGGTGCGCAAGGTCGACAAGATCGACACGAGCTGGCGTGACTAATCCACGCGTTCGGGTAACAGGGCCGGCATGACGCGATTCTCGGTCAACGACCGCCCGGTCGAATATCGCATGGAACCCGAAACGCCCCTGCTGTGGGCGCTACGCGACGCGTCGAACCTGACCGGGACGAAATATGGCTGCGGCACCGGCGATTGCGGTGCGTGCACCGTCGACATCGACGGCGAAGCGATCCGCAGCTGCATGGTCACGATCGCCGAGTGCGAAGGCCGTTTCGTCACGACGATCGAGGGGCTGTCGCGTGACCGCAGCCACGC
Source organism: Sphingopyxis sp. (assembly GCF_035565275.1). GTDB lineage: Bacteria > Pseudomonadota > Alphaproteobacteria > Sphingomonadales > Sphingomonadaceae > Sphingopyxis. Next base: position 567 of record NZ_DATMST010000080.1, on the reverse strand, counting down.
GGTGCAGCAAGCGTGGGTCGCCGAACAGGTGCCGCAATGCGGATTTTGCCAATCGGGAATGATCATGGCGGCCGCGGCGCTGCTGCGGACGAACAGCAACCCTGGCGACGCCGAGATCGATGCGGCGATGACCAACATCTGCCGCTGCGGCACTTATCCGCGCATTCGCACGGCAATCCGCCTCGCCGGACGCGTGCTGCGCGGCGAGGAACGCATCGCCGCGGCGCCGCCGCCCGGCATTCGCCCCGAAGACGCGGCGCGGGCGGTTTCTGCACTGCGCCCGCCCTCCGGCAACTGAACGCATCCGTTCATCTAGCTGAACCGCAGGCAACGGTCCGGTCAGCCGTCGATCATCTTGCGCCGTGTAAGAATCGCTTCATCATCCCGGCTGGCGTCTTCAGCATGCGGGACATGAGTTGGAGTATGGTGAGATGAAGAAGATGTTCGGAGGGTTGCTGATCGCTGCGACGATCCTGACCCCCATTGCGCCAGCCGCTGCACAGGCGTCGGGCGAGCGCGTACAGATCGCGCAACGCGGCGATCGCGGCGACCGGGGTCCGCGCGGCG
>NZ_DATMST010000079.1:0-13702 GCF_035565275.1 Sphingopyxis sp. | reverse complement strand
ATGATCTCCTCGGCGCGCGACCAGGCGAGCTGCACCGGCCGCTTGACCTCGAGCGCGACGATCGCCGCCTGCACCGCGACGCTATGGTCGAGGCACGCATCGAACGAACCGCCGGCCATCATCGGGAACAGGATGACGTCGGCCACGGATAGCCCTGTCGCACGTGCGATCGCCTCGCGGCATTGCGCGGGCGCCTGCGTTGCGACCCAGACACGCACCCGAGCACCGTCGGGCGCGGCGGTCGCGGTGCGCGTTTCGATGGGCGCGTGCAGCGCGGGCGCGACGGCATATTCGGCGGCGACCTTCGTTCGCCCGCGCATCGCTTCGTCGACATCGCCCTTGCCCGAAATGCGATAGCCTTCGCCCTTCAGCGCCGTTTCCAGTGCCTTGTCGATGCCGCCCGTCGAAACCGGCGTCCCAGCGGTCTCGAACACGGGGGCGAAGCGATCGAGCGCGCGGTTCGCGGCCCACCAGTTGCGCGCGACCGTGGCAACCCAGCGATCGTGCGTCACGACGTTGAGCAGCCCCGGCGACGCCATCCCCTTCTTGCGGTCGATGCTCTTCAGCCGCGTGGCACCGAGCGGCCCCTGCCGGATCGCCGCAAAGACCATGTCGGGCAGGCGGATGTCGCCCGCATAATTGGCCGACCCGTCGATCTTCGCCGGCAGGTCGAGCCGGGTCAGTTCCTTGCCGTAGAGCGGGTCCGGACTGCTCGCGCGATAGACGGGCTCGGCGGGCGGCTCGAGCAAGGCGGCAGCCGCGGCAACGTCGCCAAAGCGGAGCCTCTTCTTACCGAAAATGACGAACCCGTCCTGCGTGTCACACTGTTCCCAGTCGGCATCCCAGCGCTTCGCCGCCGCCATCATCAGCAGCGCGCGCGCCTGCGCCGCTGCCGCGCGGCACGGCGCTTCGAACATCCGCACCGACGAACTGTTCGCGGTCAGCATCACCGCATGGCGCACCGCCCATTCGCGGCGCGCCCAGCTGCGCACGTCGGATACGAAATCGGGAACACCCGCGCGCGGAGTAAAGACTGCGCTATCTTCGTCGACGAGCAGCGTATTGGTGTAGAGCGGGTTGATCGGCGCGGTTTCGACTGCGATCGTCCGCCAGTCGGCGCCCAGTTCGTCGGCCATGATCTGCGGCAGCAGCGTCGTGACGCCCTGACCCATCTCGCACTGCGGGACGATGGCGCTGATATGTCCGTCGTCGCCGATCTTGAGGAAGGCGTTGAAAATATGTTCGTCGCGCGCGGTGGAGAGGTTCGGCCGGTAATCGCGCGGCCACAGGCTCCACGCGATCGCGAGCCCGCCCGCCGCGGTCGCGCCGACCAGAATCCGGCGGCGGCTGACGTGCGGTCTGCCGCTCCCTTTCCCCACAGTGTCGCGAATGCCGGCCATGCCCGCCGCTGATAGTCAGGCGGGCGAATCGGCGCAAAGAAAATCGGCCTTTCGGGCGGGCGCGCCCGGTCTGCTATTTTTCCGACAGCGCAAAATCGACGCGCACCGAAACCTGCGATTCGCTGACGCCGGGGTTGAAGGGCGGGGCGGCTGCGGTCTGCGGCGCCGCCTGATTGGCGGCGGCGTCCATCTCGTAATAAGGCATCGGCGGCGCGCGATCGCCCCCGTCGCGGATGACCAGCACCCGGTCGATCTTCAACCCGGCGGCTCCTGCATAGGCTTCGGCGCGCGCCCGCGCCGCGCGATAGGCGGCGGCGTAGGCCGATTTGGTCGCGGCTTCCTGATCGGACACGCGCAGCGTCGGCCCCGACAGGACATTGGCGCCGGCCTGCGTCGTCGCGGCGACGGCCTCGCCCGCCTTGTCGACCGCGCGCATCCGCACCTCGACCTGATTGACCGCCTCATATTTGCCCTTGTTCGCACCCCAGTCGATGCGGTTGACGGTGAGCTGGCGGGTCTGAAGGTCCTTTGCCGCGACGCCGAACGACTTCAGCGCCTCGGTCACCTTTGTCATCGTCTCGTTATTGCGCCGCGTCGCTTCCTCCGCCGACGCCGCGATCGTGCTGACCCCGGCGGTAAAGCGCGCCTCGTCGGGCCTGGTTTCGGAGCGGCCGGTCGCCGAGACCGAGAGCAGGGTTTCGTCATGCTCGACCCCGCGCGGATCGGCCGGCCTGTCGCCGCACGCGCCGAGCGCGAACAGCGGAAACAGCATAAGGGTCTGGCAGCGCATATGATTTCTCCCGTCCTGGCTCCTTAGCGTATGACGGGGGGAACGGTTCCTTACCAGCCCCAGGGAGCGGGCGGCGGCGCCACGGGTTTGGCATAGTCGAACGCGACACGGAAATGCCGTCCTTCGCGATTCAGACCGTAGGTAAAGCCGGCGGCGGTGGTCTCGATCGACCAGATATTGGTGGTCGAAACGCCGCGGCCGGTCGCCTCGAACATCGCGATCGATTCGGCATCGACGGGAAAGCTCTGCCGTGTCGCCGTGCCGGCATCCGCCGTATCGCCGCCGTACAGCGTATCTGCGTCGGGCGTGCCGTCGGCGTGGCGATGGTCGTGCTTCAGGCGAAGACCGGCCGGGGTCCGGCTGACGATCCACGTGCGCGACCGGTCCCAGCCGCCATCGGGGCCGAGCCCGTCGATGTGAAAGGGGATCTCGATCCGGTCGGCGGTGCAATGGCGAATGTGCATCACCATCGCCTTGCCGCGCATCTCGGCGTCGGCCTCCTGATCGCTCGCGAGGCGGCCAGCATAGGCCTTGCCGCAGCGCGCCGAAAGTGCGTCGAAAAAAGCGTCCTGCGGGTTGCTGGCGGCAGGCTTCGTTGCACAGCCCGCCAGCGCAGTCGCGGCGAGCAACGGCAGCGCGGCCCTCATTTGAGCAGGCCGAGCCGCGGAATTTCGATCTTGGGACAGCGGTCCATGACCACCGTCAGCCCCGCCGCTTCGGCGCGTTTGGCCGCGGCTTCGTTGATGACGCCGATCTGCATCCACACCGCCTTCGCACCATGGACGATCGCTTCGTCGACCGCGGCGCCGGCATCGGCGCTGTTGCGGAAGATATCGACGATGTCGGCTGGCGGCTCGACATTGGCAAGCGTCGCGACGACGGGGGCGCCGTGGATCGTCGATCCGGCATGGCCGGGGTTGACCGCGATCACGTCATGGCCCTGGCGGACGAGGAAGGCGAGGACGCCGTTCGATGCGCGTGCGGGATTGGGCGAGGCGCCGACGACGGCAATGCGGCGCGGGCCGGACAGGAGTTCGCGAATTTCACCTTCGTCGTTGATCGCCATCATTTCCTCTTTCGTGCCTGTAGCCAGTCGGCCACTTTCGCCGCTATCGCATGGAATGGTTCACCGGCGGGATCGGTTCCGGCCGCCGGCGGAACCCCGCCGTCGCTCGCGAGGCGGACGCCGATCGACAGCGGCACGCGGCCGAGGAAGTCGAGGCTCATTGTCTTCGCTGCCGCCTCGGCGCCGCCGTTTCCGAACGGGTCGCTGAGCTCGCCGCAATGCGGACAGGCATATCCCGCCATATTCTCGACCAGCCCGATGATCGGCACGCCGGCCTGTTCGAACAGGCTGATCGCGCGGGTCGCGTCCATCAGCGCGAGATCTTGCGGGGTCGACACGATCACCGCGCCGGCAGGCTTGTGCTTCTGGATCATCGTCAGCTGGACGTCGCCGGTACCCGGCGGCAGGTCGACGACGAGCGTGTCGATATCGCCCCAGCTCGCGTCGACGAGTTGTTCGAGCGCCTTGCCCGCCATCGGGCCGCGCCACGCGATCGCCTGTCCGGGCGCCGCGATCTGGCCCGTGGACAGCATCGGCACGCCATAGGCGTTGGGGACGGGTGCGAGCTTGGATCCGCGCGCTTCGGGCTTCACGCCCTCGCTATCCATCAGTCGCGGCTGCGACGGGCCGTAGATATCGGCGTCGACGAGCCCGACCTTCACACCCAGACGGTGCAGCGCGACGGCGAGGTTGGCGGCGAGCGTCGATTTGCCGACGCCGCCCTTGCCGCTGCCCACCGCGATGAGCGTCATCGCCTTCTTCTCGGCGGTCATCGCGACGCGTACTTCATGCACGCCCGGTTTTCCGAGCAGGCCGGCGCGGAGCTTGTCCTCGAGCGGCCCCCGGTCTTCGGCGGCGAGCCCCGTGACGTCGAGGACGATCGCGAGCGTCCCCGAATCGTCGAGAAAACGGAGGCCCGAGGTGCGTCCGCCGGTCAGGTCGGTCGCGATGCTGGCGAGGGGAGCGGTGTCGGTCATGTCCCGGCCAGATAGGCATGATCCGTCGGTTTGCCAGCCATTTTCACGCGCACCCCCTGTTAATCGCGCCCATCGCCCCTATAAAAGCCTTATGAACGACAAGATTGACGGCAGCATGGGACGCCGCAGCCCGAGAGGATTGCGGCAATTTTTCCATCAGATCAGCCAGATGGCGAACAGCCCGTGGGGCAGCGGCCCCGGCAAGGGCGGCGATGACGACGGGAAGGGCGACGGCAAGAAACCTGGCCCGCGTAACCCGTGGGTCACGCCCGATCCCGCCGACCAGCGGCGCGCGCAGAAACCGCGTGGTCCGTCGGCTCTCGACGAACTGCTGCGCAAGGGGCGCGGCGGTTTCGGCGGCGGCGGTTCGGGCGGGGGCGGCGGTGTGAATCTGCCCGAATCGGCGCGCCTCTGGAAATGGGGTCTGCTCGCCGCGGTGATCCTGTGGATCGGCTTTTCGTCGGTAAGGATCATCGGCGAAGGCCAGGCCGGCGTCGTAACGACGCTCGGCAGCTATTCGCGCACCATGGGGCCCGGCATCAATTTCAAGCTGCCCGATCCGTTCGAACGCGCGCAGATCGAGGATGTGCAGTCGATCCGCGAGCTCAAGATCGGCGCAACGAGCAATGAATCGCAGAACTTCGTCCTGACGCAGGACCAGAATATCATCAACCTCGGTTACGAGGTGCGCTGGCGCGTCCGCGACCCGCACCAGTATCTGTTCCAGATCGCCGATCAGGAAAACACGATCCGCGAGGTCGCCGAAAGCGCGATGCGCGCGACGGTCGCGAACTACACGCTGACCGACGCGATCGGCCCGCGCCGCGCGAGCATCGAGAGCGAGGTGCGCGCGCGTATGCAGCAGCTGCTCGACCGCTATCGGGCGGGCGTGACGATCGAGGCGATCCAGCTACAGCGCGCAGTCCAGCCCGAACAGGTGACCGACGCCTTCAACAAGGTGACCGCGGCGCAGCAGGAACGCGAATCGAATATCAACGACGCCGAGGCCTATGCCAACACCGTGCTCGAACGCGCGCGCGGCGAGGCGGCGGCGTTCGACAAGATCTACGAACAGTACAAGCTGGCGCCCGAAGTGACGAAGCGGCGGCTTTATTATGAAACGATGGAGCAGGTGTTGGCGCCGGTGGACAAGGTGATCGTCGAATCGGGCGGGGTGACGTCCTATCTTCCGCTCCCCGAACTGCGCCGCCGCGCTGCGGAAGCGCCGGCGACGGCTGCAGCTACGGTGGAGGGCGGCCGATGAACATCTTCGACAGCCTTTTCGGCCGGCCGCTGCGGCTGATCTTCATCCTGCTCGTCGCGCTGGTGATCGCCGCGATGACGCTCGTCATCATCCCCGAGGACAAGCAGGCGATCGTCATCCGTTATGGCCAGATCAACAGCGTGGTGAACAAATATCACGCGAACGAACGCTTCGGCAGTGCCGGCGCGGGCCTGCTCGCGCGTATTCCGGTCATCGATTCGGTGGTGTTCTTCGACAAGCGCATCCTCGGCGCGAACATGCAGAACGAACGCGTGCTCACGACCGACCAGTATCTGCTCGAAGTCGACGCCTTCGCCCGGTTCCGCATCATCGATCCGGCACGGACCTATACGTCGATCCGCAGCGAGGAGAATCTGAAGGCCCAGCTGACGTCGATTCTCGGATCGTCGCTGCGCAACGAACTCGGCAAGCGCAGCTTCGCTTCGTTGCTGTCGGCCGAGCGCGGCAATGTGATGACCAACATCCAGAACGCGCTCAACCGCGAGGCGAAGCGTTATGGCGCCGAGGTGATCGACGTGCGGATCAAGCGCGCCGACCTTCCCGCCGGCGTTCCGCTCGAGGCGGCGTTCAACCGCATGCGATCGGCGCGCGAGCAGGAATCGGTTTCGATCCGCGCGCTGGGGCAGAAGGAAGCGCAGATCATCCGCGGTAACGCCGATGCCGAAGCGGCGCGCATCTATGCCGAAAGCTATGGCAAGGACGCCCAGTTCTACGATTTCTACCGGGCGATGCAGAGTTACCGGCAAACCTTCCTCGGCGACGCGTCGAAGGGGGCCGACAATTCGATCATCCTGTCGCCGAACAGCGATTATCTGCGCCGTTTCCGGGGTGACTGACCGGAGGATGCGAGCATGAACGGTGCGTGCAACCTCCGTTCATGTTCAAATGCCGTTCAGCCATCCAGCCGCAGACAGCCGCAGCCGGGACTTTAAGAGTTTTTCGCAAGAGAAAAGGAATTTCGATCGTGCGTTACGTATATGGCATCACTTCGGCCTTGCTGGCGGGTGGCACCGCCTTGGCGCTGGTCACCCAATCCCCGGTCGGCGCGCAGGTCGCGCAGAATGAAAAAAGCGAAATCGCCAAGGTCGTCCCCAGGTCGGGCGCGCCCGAAAGCTTCGCCGACCTCGTCGAGCAGCTCCAGCCCGCGGTGGTCAACATCTCGACCAAGCAGGAAGTGACGCTCGGCGTCCGGCTCAATCCCTTTGCCGGAACGCGTGAGCCGATCACGCAGGAACAGCAGGGCGGCGGATCGGGTTTCCTGATCTCGGCCGACGGCTATATCGTCACCAACAACCACGTCATCTCGGGCGGCCCGCGCGGCGAAGAGGTGAACCAGGTCACGGTGACGCTGACCAACCAGAAGGAATATAAGGCGACGATCGTCGGCCGTGACGTCGCATCCGACCTCGCGCTGCTCAAGATCGACGCGGGCGGGCTTCCCTTCGTGAAGTTCGCCGACAGCAGTTCGGCGCGTGTCGGCGACTGGGTGGTCGCGATCGGCAACCCGCTCGGCCTCGGCTCGACGGTAACCGCGGGCATCATCTCGGCGGTCCAGCGCAACCTCGGCAGTGGCGGCGCCTACGACCGCTACATCCAGACCGATACCGCGATCAACCGCGGTAACTCGGGTGGCCCGCTGTTCGACCTTCAGGGCAATGTCGTCGGCATCAACAACATGCTGATTTCGCCCGTCGGCGCGAACATCGGCGTCAACTTCGCGATCCCCGCTGACGCGGCGATCCCGGTGATCAACGCGCTGCGTTCGGGCGAGAAGATCCAGCGCGGCTATCTCGGCATCGGCATTGCGCCCGTCGACGAGGATCTGGCGGCGGCGCTCGGCCTGCCCAAGGATCGCGGCGAATTCGTCCAGCGCGTCGAAGAAGATCAGGCGGCGGCGAAGGCCGGGCTGAAGCGCGGCGACGTCGTGACCAAGGTCAACGGCAAGGACGTCACGCCGCAGCAGACCCTGTCGTACATCGTTTCGAACACCAAGCCCGGAACGCGCATCCCGATCGAGGTTATCCGCGACGGCAAGACGATGACCCTCAATGCGGTCGTCGGCACGCGCCCGCCCGAGAGCGAGCTGGCGGGCACGAACTTCGACCCCGAGGACGAACAGGCGGTTCCCGAGGATCCGACCGGTGCCGCCGACAAGACGATCCAGGAAGCGCTCGGCCTGTCGGTACAGGTGGTAACGCCCGACATCGCCCGCGCGGTGGGGGTCGATGCCGGAACCAAGGGGCTGGTGATCGGAGCCGCGTCGGCGAACAGCGACGCGGGCCGCAAGGGCCTGCGCCGTGGCGATGTGATCCTCAGCGTCAACCGCGCACCGGTGGCGACCAGCGATGCGCTCGCCAAGGCGGTCGCCGACGCGAAGAAGGCGGGCCGCGACGCGGTGCTGCTTGAAATCCTGCGCCGCGGCGGCCCGTCGGCCTTTATCGCGGTTCGCGTCAGCAAATAGGCGCGTCGGCGCTGAACAAAACGGGCGTCCGGCTTCGGGCCGGGCGCCCTTTTTCTTTGTCCTGCGGTCAAGGTGTTCTTATTATGTTCGGGTCAACGAATCGGGAGAATGGATCATGATCGGTTATGTGACGCTGGGAACGAGCGATATTGCGCGGGCGGCCGCTTTCTACGATGCGATTGCCGCCGAACTCGAAACGCCGCGGATGATGGAATATGAAACCTTCATCGCCTGGGGCAAGCCGGACGGCGGTGCGGGAATCGGCCTGACCAAGCCGTTTGACGGCAACGCCGCTTCGGTCGGCAACGGCGTGATGGTCGCGTTGCAGGCAAAGGACAAGGAACAGGTCCACCGCCTCTACGACATCGCGCTTGCGAACGGCAGAACCTGCGAGGGTCCTCCGGGACCGCGCGGCGAAGGATTTTACGCCGGCTATTTCCGTGATCCCGACGGCAACAAGCTCAACGCCTTCATCATGGGGTGAAGACTGCGGGGGCAATGGCGGTTTTGGGGTGGCTAAGCGCCGAAAGGCATATGCCCCTCCTCGTCCGTTTGCACCCTTCGCGCCGCCACGAAAAAGCGGCTTCAGGGTGAAGTTCGCCGGTTTCCCCTCGCGCCTCCGCATCGGCCGATGCACCGGTTTGGCGATTGCCTGACCCGATCCGTGGCTCTACCCTCGACGCAGGTTATCAAGCGGAGGACAGCGGGTGAGCGACGGCAGCACGGCAAGCGAAATCTATATCGGGCTCGGCGGGGGCGGAGCGGCCGACGGACCGCGCCAGTCGCTCGTGCTCAAACGCGCGAACCGTCACGGGCTGATCGCGGGTGCGACCGGCACCGGCAAGACGGTCACGCTGCAAGGCCTCGCCGAAGGCTTCTCGGCGGTCGGCGTCCCGGTGTTCGTGGCCGATGTGAAGGGCGACCTCGCCGGCATGGCGATGGCGGGCAGCCCCACCGCAAAGACGCACGAGATTTTCGCTGCGCGCGCCGCCGAAATCGGCGACAGCGAATGGGCCTATCGCGACAATCCGGTGATCTTCTGGGACCTGTTCGGCGAACAGGGGCACCCCGTCCGCACGACGGTTTCCGAAATGGGGCCGCTGCTGCTCGCGCGGCTGATGGGGCTCAACGAGGTGCAGGAAGGCGTGCTCGCGATCGCGTTTCGTGTCGCCGACGAGCAGAATCTGCTGCTTCTCGACATGGGCGACCTGCAGGCGATGCTCGCCTGGTGCGCGGAAAATGCCGACGAACTCACGACGAAATACGGCAATGTGTCGAAGGCGACCGTCGGCACGATCCAGCGGCAATTGCTGACGCTGCAGAGCCAGGGCGGCGATCATTTCTTCGGCGAGCCCGCGCTCGACATCCAGGACATGATCCGCACCGATGAAAACGGCCGCGGCTATGTGAATATTCTCGCCGCCGACAAGCTGATGGCGAGCCCCAAGCTCTATGCGACCTTCCTGCTCTGGCTTTTGAGCGAGATGTTCGAAACGCTTCCCGAGGTCGGCGATCCCGACAAGCCGAAGCTCGTCTTTTTCTTCGACGAGGCGCATCTGCTGTTCGACGACGCGCCGCCTGCGCTTGCCGAAAAGATCGAACAGGTCGTGCGCCTGATCCGTTCGAAGGGGATCGGCGTCTATTTCGTGACGCAGAACCCGATCGACATTCCCGAGGATGTCGCGGGCCAGCTCGGCAACCGCGTCCAGCACGCGCTACGCGCCTTTACTCCGCGCGATCAGAAGGCGGTCAAGGCGGCTGCCGAAACCTTCCGGCCCAATCCCAGGGTCGATGTCGCGCGCGAGATCACCGAGCTCAAGGTCGGTGAAGCGCTGGTGTCGTTGCTGATGGCCGATGGCGCGCCGTCGCCGGTCGAGCGCACCCTGATCAAGCCGCCCTGTTCGCGCGCGGGTCCGCTCGACGCCAAGGAGCGCGCGATCATCAGGTCGATCTCGCCGGTCGAGGGCAAATATGACACGCCGGTCAACCGCGAGAGCGCCGAGGAACTGCTTGCCGCCAAGGCCGAGCAGGCACAGGCGGCGGCGATTGAGGCAAAGGCACAGGTCGAGGCCGACAAGCAGGCTGCGATCGCCGCCAAGGAAGAGGCGAAGCGCAAGGCGGCCGAGGAACGCGAGCGCCTGCGGCTCGAAAGGGCTGCGGCACGCGAAGCCGCCAAGCCCTCGATGACCGAAAAAATGGTCCAGTCGGCGGCGCGTTCGGCGGCGACAAGCCTTGGCCGGCAGGTTGCGGGCAAGTTCGGCGGCCAGTTGATGCGCGGCATATTGGGCAGCCTGTTCAAATGACAGGCATCGCGGCGATGGAGGCGAGCCTCGCTGCCGTCGCCGATGCCGGGATCGATATCCGCCACGCGCTGTTCGACCGTTTCTTCGCCGCCTATCCGGACCGGCGCGCGAGCTTCATGGTGATCGACGCTTCGTCGCGGCGGATGACCGACGAGACGCTGCAGATGATGTTCGGGCTCGCGAAGGGCGAAAGCTGGGTCTGGCCGCTGGTCACCGAACTCGTCCACACGCACCGCGCCTACGGCCCGCTGCCGATCGCCGAATATGACGCCTTCATCGACATGGCGGTCGTCGAGCTCGGCGCCGCGGCGGGGGCGGCATGGACCGCCGGTTGCGCGGCAAGCTGGCAAGAGCAGGCGGAGGCGCTGAAGGCGATGATTCGCAGGGCGCGCGCCGAATGGCAGGCGGCGCTACCCGATCCGGTGACCGCCGCCTGACCGGTTGCACTTTGCTACTCGACTCGCCGGGCGAGTTGCGGCAGCTTCGCCGCCGATGACAAAACCGATATTGCCTGGAGAGGTAGCCGCCGCCGTCGTCGACCCCGTCGCATACGGCAATTGGGAATCGCTGCACGAACAGCTCGCGTGGGCGCGCGCCAATGCGCCGCTTGCGGTTGCGGAAAATCCCGAAGTCGATCCCTTCTGGCTGGTGACGCGTCACGCCGATATCATGGCGATCAGCCGCGATCCGGCCCGTTTCGCGAACGGGCTGCGACCGACCGTCCTCACCAACCGCGCCGGCGAGGCGATCGCACGCGCGGCGACACCGAACAATGACGGCCACCTGATCCGCTCGCTGGTGCAGATGGATGCGCCCGACCACATGAAGTACCGGCTGCTGACCCAGAGCTGGTTCATGCCGAAGAATCTCAAGGCCGTCGAAGACCGCGTCCGCCAGATCGCGCGCGAAACGGTCGACCGGATGCTGGAAACGGGCGGCCAATGCGACTTCGCGCGCGACGTCGCGGCCAATTATCCGCTGCGCGTCATCATGGACATATTGGGGGTCCCGCCCGAGGACGAGCCGCGTATGCTGATGCTGACGCAGCAATTGTTCGGGTCGACCGATCCCGAACTGAACCGCAGCCGCGAGGCGATCACCAGCGCCGAACAGGCGATCGCGATGCTCAATTTCGTCATCGCCGATTTCGAGAATTATTTCGGCGCGCTGACCGCCGACCGCCGCGCCCACCCGCGCGAGGATATCGCGACGGTCATCGCGAACGCCATGGTCGGCGGCGAACAGATCCCCGACCGCGAGCTCGCGGGCTATTATATGATCATCGCGACCGCGGGGCACGACACGACGAGCGCCTCGACCGCCGGAGCGATCATGGAGCTGGCGAGGAACCCGGCGCTGTTCGAACGTTTTTGCGCCGCCGACAGCGACAAGGCGGGGCTTATCGACGAAGCGATCCGCTGGACGACGCCGGTCCAGCATTTCATGCGCAGCGCGAGGGAAGACGTCGAGATCGGCGGGCAGACGATTCGCGAAGGCGACTGGCTGATGTTGAACTATGTTTCGGCAAATCGCGACGAGGGCGTGTTCGACGATCCGTTCACCTTCGATCCCGACCGCGAGAAGAATCAGCAGATCGCCTTCGGATTCGGCGCGCATGCTTGCCTTGGCCAGCATCTCGCGCGCATGGAGATGCGCATCCTGATGGAAGAACTGCTGCCGCGTCTGAAAACCCTCGAGCTTGCGGGCGAGCCCGCGCGCGTCGAGTCGGTGTTCGTCGGCGGTCTGAAACGCCTGCCAATCCGGTTCGGGGTCTGACCCGATTCGCCGCGAGCGGACCGCCGGGCAGCCCGGATGGAACAAAGTGCCTCCTGGCCGCGTTACTCGCTGGCTAAAAAAGGAGTTTTGCAATGAACCTCTGGAAAAAGGCTGCCGTCTCTCTCGCCGCAACGTCGATCGTGTTTGCGCCGGTGGTTGCTTCGGCAGCGCCTGCGCTGAACAGTGTGAATGCGGTTTCGGTCACCGACGGTCAGAATGAACTCGAAGGTGCGAGCTGGCTTGCGATTGTGCTCGGTCTTGCGATCGTCGCCGGCGGCATCTGGCTGGTCGTCGACGATGACGGCGACGATGATCCGGTCAGCCCCGGCTAAGCTTTCTCGTTCGGAAAGAAACGCGCTACGACCTCGCTCGCCAAGCGGGCGGGGCGTAGCGTTTCTGCATCTATGCAGCACCAGCTCGATTTGACTTCGGCGAGCACATCCTCGCCGCGCTTGATGATCGTCTCGTAAAAAGCGCGCGCGCCCTGCACCTTCTCGAGAATCACCGTCGCGATGACCTGATCGTCGAGGAAGGCGGGGCGGCGGTAGGTGATCTCGTGCTTCAGTGCGACCCAAAGATGCGCCGCAACCGCGTCGGGCGGCGCGATATGGCGCCAGTGCGCGAGCACCGCTTCCTGCACCCAGCTCAGATAATGGGCGTTGTTGACGTGCCCCATGAAGTCGATGACGTCGGGTCCGACCTTGATGTCATGATCGTGGGGCAGGGCAGCGCTACTCATATCGTTGACATTAGTGTCAACAATTCGTGACGGAAAGATGAAACTGCGGATGATTTCATGTTTCCGCTGCCGTTTCCCGCATCAGCGTGAGCAATCAACCCCGCCCTCGATAGGGCGCCACGCCCTGATCGGGGAGCCACAGCGCCTCGGGCGGCGTTCCGGACTGCCAGAAGACGTCGATTGGAATGCCGCCGCGCGGATACCAGTAGCCGCCGATGCGCAGCCAGCGCGGCCGCATCTCGTCGAACAGGCGGCGCCCGATGCCAACGGTGCAATCCTCATGAAAGCCCGCATGGTTGCGAAAACTGCCGAGGAAGAGCTTGAGACTCTTCGATTCGACGATCGTTTCGCCGGGCGCATAGTCGATCACGAGATGCGCGAAATCGGGCTGCCCGGTCACCGGGCAGAGCGACGTGAATTCGGGCGCGGCGAAACGGACGAGATAAAGTTCGCTCGCACGCGGATTGGGCACATAATCGAGGACAGCCGCTTCGGGAGAGGCAGGAAGTTCGCTGGACTGGCCGAGATGTTTCGGCGCGAGCGGGGTAGGGGTAGAATCGGTCATGGAAAGGCTCTAGTGCGCAGCGCGGCCAATGTCATCCGGGCCATGATTTCCCGCGATGGTTGGCCGCGAGGTTCAGCGCCAATTCAGCGGCGCGGGCGAGATATGGGTAGTTTGGGATCGCGGACAAGATGACGGTGCGTAACTTCGGGCGTGAGCAGGCGGCAACGCTTGCGCTGGCGGCGGCGATGCTGGCGGCGGGCGCGCCTGTCGTTGCGCAGGATAGCGGTAATCCGACCTCTTCGCCCACGCGTCCGCTCGATTTCCGCCTGCCGCCTGCCGACGACGGCCGGTCGCCGGGCGTCCAGGGGCCCTCGGACAACGGTTTGCCCCCGGTCGCGCC